>JABDCJ010000007.1 GCA_013288145.1 Nitrososphaerota archaeon
TTTCGCAAGAGGCGTGACCTCGCACAGCCTTATCGCAGAGCCTTTCTTCGCTTCCCCATTGCTGGAGATCTCATACCTACAAGCGACCAATCCTTCATCCTGCAGGACATCCAAATGATGACTAACCATTCGAGGGTGAATTTTGGTCGCGTCCGCGATCTGTTCTACAAACATTGGTTTCTCTGAAGCTTGAAGGACTCGCAGTATCCTGAACCTCTTAGGATGTACCAGAATCTCGGCTTTGCCATCAAGGATGAATTTCAACGTTACACATGTCATGAACGGCGGACTATTTAAGAATAGCGTGCATTAGTGCTTCGTAGTAACAGCATTACTATATCAAGCAGCATCAAGTCGATCCCATCTTGAACGATATTGATCGCTTCTGTCCCCGATTCTAAGAGTAATGGCTAACCGGATATGAATAGCGTAGCGGGAAAAGTATCCCAAAGCTTTCTACAGTTTGAACGTGGCTATCCTTTTAGATGCATCAATGAAAAAGGGAAAATCACTTACTTTACGTCTACGAAGATCTCGAGATTCTTGAGCTTATCCAATATCAACGAGAGACCATCTGTCACCGTCTTATTGGGTGCTGGTTTTTCAAAATGTGCGGATCTTCCTCTTCAAAATGAGTTTTCGAGCCTTTTGCTATCAGAAGAGTTTGATACCGAAATTGATGTAACAATAACCAGGGCGATCAAGGATTACCTAGTCGATATATTTGGCTGGAAGGAGGGAGATGCTCTCCCTTCGATGGAGGACATCTTTACCAATATCGATCTATCTGTTCAATCGAACCATCATCTCGGAATCAAGTACACACCCAAGATACTAAGAGCGTTAGAACGGCTGGCCATACACCGAATCTTTCAAGTTTTGGACAGAAGATTTACTTACTCTAATGATATTAGAAAATTTCTTACTTCGGTTCGAGCCACTAATGTCACCGCATCATGTAACTTTGTCGTTCTAAATTGGGACATAGTTTTGGAGAAACACCTTACTAGCCTGAACAGGTATGTGAAGATCGACTATTGTTGCGATTCTTTCGATTGGAACAACGTTTCTGGTGGATTGCAATCTGAGGGGGTTAAGATTTGCAAGATGCACGGTTCTAGCAACTGGGTTTACTGTAATAATTGTAAATCCCTCTTCTTCGATGTTAACCGAAAAATCTCTCTAACAACGAAATCCTGCCTTTTACACTCCGATCTCAAGATTTTCGACAAAGGACTAACGACTGGAAGATTCAAAAATCAATTAGGAGCAGCCTTCCGAAACCGAAAATGCAAACGGTGTCCAAATAATGAGGTCGCCCCCCATATTGCTACTTTCAGTTATAGAAAGTCATTCTCGACTCACGCTTATCCCTCCATTTGGTACAACGCGGAAAGACTTCTGAGAGATTCCGATCATTGGATTTTTATTGGATATTCGTTGCCGGAGGCTGATTATGAACTCAAACACCTGATAAAAACTGCTCAATACTCTAGATTGCCAAACCTAGACTCAAAAAGAAAAATTGACGTCGTGGTACATGGCGAATCATCTCGCTCAAAGTACGAGCAATTCTTTGGCTCAGCGAACTTTGAATTGCACGTCGGAGGCTTGTCGGAATTTGTATCAAAGTAACCGGATGTTCTCTCTTCACGCTTAGACAAACTCAATCATTGGCAACATGTTATATCCAGGATTTACTCTTGATCAAGTCGTTAGTTTCAGGACCTTCGTGAGAACGAATTGCTTTACACCATCGAACAATTCAACCCAGATAAGAAATGCATTCTGATGATATTGTCGACTTATGAGCAAAGATCTAGGCGAGAAAGGTCGAAAACCTGAAAATGGTTGAAGTCATGAACTAATAGTTTCTGGAGTTCCTAACTCGCAATCCATCGAGGGATAGACTCAGGCACCAGATCAAGCAACCTACTATTGCGAAATATGGCGCCCGGCAAGTTAAGCTCATTGAAACCCTCAATTTCGGGTTCATCCGTGGTCCGTGTAGTTGCTGCGCATTAACCTAGAATCGATCCAGATCTGCTTGTCAAATAGTGAGCGACTATTACAAGATTCATCTTTGGTTAGCTTTCCTACAAGTGCAGCATTGCTTGAGTTCAGCTTTCTTTTCTTCGATTGAACGAGAATTGGCGATGATGATGTATTAGAAAGATACTTTCTTATTCCATCTACTTCTAGGCTTTCGACCTTTTTTCCCCGGAAGAGGATAAAAGATGTATCTGAAAAATCGGTTCCGAGCGATTGCTTTAATGACACGATACCATTCGAGACAGATCTATCTTAAGGCAGAGGAGGTCCCCAAGAAAAACTTGCGTCAGCTATTCAGTTCCTTTTTGGGACATTGCCCTGAGATCTGGAAATGTGTTGAATATTCCATTTGAATAGACTGTTCGACCAAATGATTCTCAGAAGATCTATCACCCTAGTGTCGTTAGCCGTTTTGGTTCTATCGATGGGATTACCTTCCTCATTGCACTTCAGAACATCTTACGCTCAAACTATCAATAATCAATCAGGGGCAACAAACCCTGCTTGGCAGTTCTACAATCAAGTATATGGGCGGAATGTTTCAGGTCAATACAAATCTGGAATCATTACGGTGAAATATGTCGGTACATTCTCCGCTAGCACTGAGAATCTTTCTGTGCAATTTCCTCAAGAAACTCCTGTAGAAATGCAAGTCACTAGAATTTCTAATCAGTCATACCTTGTCACAAGGCTGTCAGATTCCGCAAGATTTGTGGAGAACGAATATCTTCCTAAGCAGTCCTCCGCGAAAATTGCTTTTCCATCAGTCCTAGCTGCCACCGGAACGCTAAACTGGCTATATGGAGTCACTGACTCGGATAACATTCAAGAACTGACCGGAGCTTCCGTTGACTACTCCTACGGAGGAGGGACTTACTGTTGTGACTACAGCTCGATTAATTTGTGGCTCGGTATCACAACGGATCAAGGATTGTTCATTCAAGTGACTGTTACTTGGGGAGTGTCCAATTGCGGCACTCGAGCTACTAATCTTCCGGTGTTTTCGGTGGGGTGGGCTCAAGGGCAGAATTACCAAAGCATATCACAGTGTCCTTTTACCGGTTACAAGATTATCAAAGGAGATCAATATGTACTACAAGCGGCTTATGATTTGTTTGGAACGAAGTATTGGTATGTATCAGTTTACGATCAAACGATTCAAACATATGCAATTCCACCTACCGACATCACGAATGTCAGCTCTACTCCGGGGACTTACGTTCCCGGTGGACAGATGGGAGCTGTTTTAGAGGGCATTTGTACATCTCAGTCTTGTATGCCCGACGGATCCAACATACCGGGCAATGGAATGAGCTTCACAAATCCAACCGTTTGGTCAAACTGCAACCCGACTTCAGCGTGTACTTACAATTGGAATATTTGGACGCATTATTCAAGCACGAGTCCGTCGCCTCCGAATAATGTTAACGTAGTCGTGAGCAACTCTAGTAACGCCATTACTGAAATGGACTGGGTTTGTTCATCGGGCTCTTGTTCAACGACAGAAGGAGGGAGCATAATTCAAGCGAGCCCATCAAGTACGAGTTCGACTAGCGTTTCAGGAAGCGGAAATTCAATGATAACGACCATTAGTGGATATTTCCTAAATCCCACTGCGGATAGTGACCCGTCCAACAACTATTTTCTTTTCAATGTCAATGTGAGTGCGCTTCAGAGTTCAGGATGGAGTCTCGATACTAGTGGTCTAGGCGATCGTGGAGGTCCATCGGTTAGCGTGGCGATACAGCCAAATTGCGCCAACTGCAATATCGTTCTTCAATCGGGGACCTACTATCCTTCTGGGACTGTTACAACCAACGGTGCCTCAAGAATCAGTGCTAGCATCGCGATTACAGAAGGAGGGACTGCCGAAATATCGGACAGCTGGATTATTCCCACTTCAAGTTCGACGCAACTAGTGTCAGGCAGTAGTCAGACAATTTCATGGAACTCTGCGATTAATACTGGCTTTGCAACGACGTTTGCTGGTCAGTACACTTACGACTTCCAAGTCGTGCTACAGGTCCCCGTCGGGGAATTTGCTGGACTAACGGCTAATTCAGTCGGACGCTTTTTCCAGACCTGTCTTTTTTGCACTAAAACTGATCAAGTGATTGGCTCAAATCTCAACATCTATGGGGTGGAGCAGGTAACAACGGATCTTTCTAACTATCTTCAAGGTGCTGAGATCTTTTACAGTGGCTCTGGATTTACACCAAACGGAGCTATTTTCACGTGCTTAACTACAGCAGGTCAAGGATCGACATTGGCATGTATATCGGGACCTAATGCTAACAACAACGGAATTGTTCAAGGTTCGATGTTGATTGGAACAAACGTAAATCTTGGAAACGAATCGTTTTACATTGTCGATTCAGCAACTGGGATCTCTTCAAACCCTGTCTCTCTATTCGTCTACACCGGGGTAACCGGATCACTCGATCTAAGTCCGGCAGAGTCGGCGGCTCCTCCTGCTAATTTTGGGATAAGCGGCTGCGATTTTTCATTCACGTCCATCTCTGGGAATGTGTTCAATTACGCGGCTCAGCCCAATTGTCAGCTTACTTTGATTTTGTCGTCATATGGCAATGCTCATTATGTTCTTGCAGGGGGGTTCTCGTCGGTCGCATTTTCTACTTGTTCGAGCGGTTCTTGCGGACAGCTGGACCTGACGTATTACTACCAACTCCAAGAGAGTGCATATTATGTTGTGTCAGACGGTAGTTCCACACCAAGCAACCCTCTGTTCAGCGGTACTCAATACGGCTCCCCCTCCTCGTTGACATTGACCACGACCCCATCTTCTGTTTGGTTAGACTATGGTACAACTTGGACAATATCACCAGCAACTCTCTCCGGATCAAACTCGACAGACCGATGGATTGCTTCCTCCGTATCGACTCTTAGCGGTACAGTCACCGCCGCTGGAAGCATTTCCTCTGAGTTTATGCATCAATATTACGTTTCTTTCATCTCATCTCCTTCAAGTGGTGGAACGATTACTCCAATTACAGGCTGGCTCAACGCGGGAAGCTCTGATAGCATTACTGCGACATCGAAATCTGGCTACTCGTTTTCCTCTTGGAGTTCCGCTGCAGGGCTGAGTGTGGCTAACCCGACTGCTCCTTCCACTTCCCTGCTCGTTAATGGTGCGGGTACGGTTACCGCCAAATTTGTACAGGCAACAAAGGTAACACTCACACTAGGTTCAACTTCAGTGAGAGTCACTCCGAGGGGATCTGTCAAGACGACAGCGACCATCAAGGGAACTCCCCAGTCCATCACTCTTTCGTCAGGAACATTGCCAGCAGGAATTACAATCAGTTTTGCAAAAAATCCGGTTACTGACTCCAGCACGGGTGTGAAGGATGCGATTACAATCACAGCTTCTTCCTCGGCAAAGGCAGGGACATACCATATCACCATAACGGCACGTGGTGCCTCTGGAGTCCAATCGCCGGTAGGTCTAACCGTTCAAGTAACTTGATAGATCTTGTTTTCTGTAGGGATGTATCAACTTCTGAGGGAATGAACCAGACTCTGCCTGGTTGCTATTTGGGATCTCATTCATGAAGACTCTGACAGCCGTTCTCATCGCGGTGATTGCCGTGATTATGTTAGTCTCGGGAATTGTCCTGGGGATCAACAGCTTCCCCATAACCAAAACTGAAACGCAGATTATCAAAGTAACTACGAGCACGCTCTGCTTTCAATCAGTCGCAGGCTTACTTCGGATCAGCGTCATAAATGACGGAACGAAGAAACCAGTCGAAGGCGTGACCATTTACGGCACAGGAAATGATTCATGTGGAACTTTTGCAGTTGATCGTTCAGTGACTCCTGCCAATGGTTCCATCATCGTTGGAGGATCTGTCGCCCAATATTTTCTCGTCGCCGACTATGCAGGAAATAACTATAGCTTCACTACTTATGTGCGCCCGGTTACCACAACGAATCTGACGCTCTCGGTTCCTTCAGGAAATCTTAACGTGGCTTACTCCAAACCATTTGGTACGTGAATCGTAATAATGCTCCATTATACCGCTGCGGTTGTTTTCTATGGCTGGTATCAAATGAAGCCTTAATCCCTTTGAAAAATTGAGGAATCAAGCCTATGATTAGAATCAATTCTGTGGACGAACAGGAATTGAACTCCCTCGTCGAAGATCCAAACCTTGCCGAACTAGAAGAAATCATTAGCAAGTTCAATATGTTTGAAGCTCTTGGTATTGTAGATGCCGAACTAAAACACTCCCGATTTCTGGGCTGGCTACTCAACCCTTCGCAGACTCACAGCATTGGTGACGAATTTCTCAAAATATTCTTGAAATGGATGAGTAAGATAGCCAACGCACAAAAAATCGCCGCTCCATCGGTCGTTGAGTTTGATTCCTGGGACCTGACCGAGACCGATATTCGTAGAGAGTGGCATAACATCGACATTCTGATTCGGAACAGTACATACAAGTTCTCTTGCGTTGTAGAGAACAAGGTCTGGACGAAGGAGCACGATAATCAGCTGGCAAAATACAGAGAAACCGTAGAACGCTCGTTCCCAGGAAAAAGCATGTTCGTCTTTCTTACGCCTGCTGGCGAAAAACCCTCTGACCCCAATTACATTTCTCTGTCCTATTCGGAAATTCGAGACATGATCATTGTCCTGCTCCAGAGAGAGAAAGACATAAGCGACGACGTGGCAACCCTCCTCAATCACTACAAGATGACTATCGAGCGGGATATTACTCAAGGTGACCGGATCAAGGAGCTGAGCCGGATGATTTACAGAACGCACCGAAAGGCGCTCGAAACTATCATGCAGGAAGCCGACAGTCTTCAAAATGCGATCCTCACGATGGTGGCTGCTCTAATACCGGAAAACAATGAACTGCTCTTGGAACAATCAAGTCCTTCGATTGTCCGATTCATAGCAAAGAAATTCGACGATTTAGTACCCAAAAGCGGTAGCGGACAGTGGATGAAGTCTAGACGGATGCTTGTGTTTGAGTTCAAGGCACTCCCGAACAGATCGGCGATTCATCTTTACATTGGACCCGGTGATGGAAATATAAGAAATAGAATCTTCGAGGCCGCGAAGAAAGTGGGAAAAGGGACTTTCAACGTGATGGCGCCCAGTCTCTATAGGGAGTACAACGAAATCTATCGAAAAGTTATCTTTGACGAAAAATCTATGCACGACCTCGAACCGGAGTCGGATGAACTTGAAGCTCTGCTTCGTAGAGAGTTTGATAGTTTCGTTAAGGTCGATCTTCAAAAAATAATCGGGGCGATCCCCAGTCTGTTTGAGGGGCATTGACGCGATAATCGACTTTTTCGCAAGATTAGAATATTTGCTTGAAGTAGGGTAATATGAGCCAAAGAACTCTCATATTTGGCGTACTAACTTAGTGTAAGCTAGCAAGAACGAAGCAGTCCAGAATTATGCGACCATAACATAACAAGCTAGTTTCCAGACTGACATACTAGATCAACCCGCGCGCAAATAATTGTCAAGGTCACAGTAAGGTTTACTCTGATTATTGGCATGTTAAACATGCCGAAAGCGCCTAAATACAACAGGGAATGACAGAAACAGTACCTTGTCCATAGTCAGCCACATACAAGTTATGATTTTTCGCGTCAAACGCTATTCCAATGGGGCTGTTGCCCACACCGATTGTCTTAACAACTGAATTTGTAGAACTGCTGATTTCGGATACTGAGTTTGACTGACCATTGGTAACGTAAACATTGTGGGTTGACCCATCGTAGGCAGCATCGAAAGGTCCTTGTCCGACCGACAGCGTCGCGACTATTGTGTTAGTCGCACTACTTATCACCGAGACAGTGTTTGAATTTAGATTAACGACGTAAATGTTATGATTTGTCGGATCGTAAACTATTCCTTGAGGCGTGTTCCCAACTGGAATAGTCTTGATAATCGCGTTGTTAGAATTGATTACGACAACGGTATTTGATGTTCCGTCGATTGACGCGTAGACATCTTTGTTGCTAGGATCATAAGCGAGGTAGTCCGGAGATCCCGACACGGTAATCGTCCTGACGAGCAAGTTCGTCTTGGCATTCAAAACCGAAAGCGTATCCGAGCCGGCGTTTGCAACGTAAATCCTACCATTGGCGGGGTCGCTAACAACACCCAGCGGACCATTAAATCCTTTCAGTGTCGAGGTTACCACTCCTGATTTTATGATTGAGATAGTGCTTGAACCGTAATTGGTGGCATAGACTGAAGTCTTGGAAGCGATGAACGAGTCAAAAAGCGGAGAATTCCCAACGACGACAGTGGAGGTTACGGCGTTAGTATTGGAACTGATTACCGAAACCGTTCCTGAAAACTCATTAGTGACATAGATATTACCATCTGTTGCATCGTAGGCAACGCCTTCCGGCCCACTTCCGACCGGGATTGTCAAGAGACTACTAGGTTGGCATGGATTTGCAATTGTCGACGCGGAATACTGCGCTGACTTTCCAAAATCGTTGACAGTTACGCCGGGGATGTCGTTACCAAAAACAAACGTGCAGGATGTAGTTTCGCTGTAGAACGGGTAAAACGTTCCACCTACAGCTTCCGTAATGAATTTGATGGAGGTATATGGATTGGAATAAGTACTTGCACCTATGCTTTCCGGTCCCATTCCTTTACCAGAGGGTGAGCCTATGATTAGAGGCGACGGGTGGTTGATCGAACCATCGGGCCACGACGGAGTGAAAGGAACTCCGTCATAATCCAAGTCGGCGCCCTCACACCCCGTTATGCCATGAAGCACCACACAACCAAGATCATCCTGATCGCTGCTATCGGGCGGGGATCCTAATTCAAAATGACCCGTCTCGAAGGCTAGACTAACATCAATTGATTCGGCTGTCCACGGTACGTAATTACCCGTGCCTGCCGTAGTGAACTCTGGGCGGAAGGAGAATGGAGAGGTGGCGCAGGTGTTTGGGTTGGTATTCTGAAATCCATTGGCGGAGCTGGCGACCATTGAGCCTACTTGTCCATTCGACTGATCGTTGATAGATGCGAGGAGACCATTGCTCGTGTCCTCCAAAGTTACGAATAACTTGTCCCCTATATTCATTAGGAGGGGCGAGCCGCCGGGCACGCCAGTAGTCGTGACAAAAGCAAAGTTGATTGGCTCTAGGCAGTTGCCATTTAAGGTGTAGCTGTCAATAGTTAGGGCGGCACACCATTGGGTGGGGCTACATCCGTATTGGGAGGAGAGATAAGGCGGATAAAGTTGTAACTCCATAAATGCCGATCCTGCCGAGAGCCCATTTGAATCGCTGTCTGGGGTACAAGCGCCGAAAGGATATGAATTAGGATCGCAAAGGGCTAATCCTAACCAGATTGTTTCATAAAGTTCAAAGTTCGCGACGGAACTGCCGCTCTGAGTCGGCGTGGGATCTGTTGCTGGTAACGTGAGATTCCACTGCAAATTGTAACCCGAGCCCGGTGTGGAGGAGTAGAATTTTACAGCCGGCTCATTATGACCCACGTAGTAGCCGTTGTCGGAGTCCCACAGTGGTTCGGTGCAAATGTAATTCGGGAGATAGTTGTGTTTCGAGGTACTTGAATAGCCGTTACAATCGGACTCGTACGTCACACTATGATGTGCTGAATTTGCCCCATTGGAGCTTGCCCCGACTAATGATGGGTATTTCATGATTGAGGGTGATAACAAAACAAGAAGCAGAACAATAAACAGAAGCAATGCTCTTGCTTTCAATTGAACTTTATTTTTGGAAGATTGTTCTATATTTATACCCTATGGCAATGGGGCAATTGTTCGGTACTCCAGTCATTTTTTGCGTTGTTGGGGAGTTTGAAATAACTCTAGGCTCTTTCATTTTCTGCTGGGGCACTGGAAAGGTTGATCGGTTCCCGAGAACCGTGGTCATCCATATTAAAGTACATAAATCATATCGCGCTTAGTGAAACTCAATTTTTTCTCCGAATTTGAAGGATCTCTGGGGATATTACGTATCGATTCTCGAAATCCCGGACTTAAATACATCGGTAAAATCGCATGCGATATGAAATCTAGTTGAGACTTCACTTTACCGCAGCCCAAAAATCCTGCGTTGCCACGCTCTTTCTAGTCTTCTGTCTGATCATCCCGTCGGCTTTTGCAACTCCTGCTGTTTTCGCGGCGACTAGTGTGAAAGTTGTCGGTTCCTTCAACGTTCCCTCGGATTGCTGTTCTAATTATGTCTCGGCAAATGGTAATGTATTTGGAATCGGCAGCAGCGAAGTCTACGTATTTTCAGGAACGAGTAACGCCGTAATTTCGATTATTCCTATGTCGGGTCCATATTATTTGATGTATGATTCAGTGGATAAGACGGTCCTTGTTTTAGGAAATGCTCACACCTCTTGCACAAGTGCTTGCAGCTCCTTCGTTTCCATTGGCACCACAACCTACAACGTAATTACAAATACCACAGTGCCTTTTTCCTTCAATTTCTACCCCTATGAAAATGCACCAAAGACTCCCCCGATCACCTACGATTCTCATAATGACGAAATTTACACCGGTTCAACATCATTTTGCCCGGACTTGCTCAACGGTACGATGGTCTGCCAAGTTTATGTCTTGAGTGCGAAATCACTCTCGATTGTAAAGACAATCTCTTTTGCAGCAGCGGGTTACGCTTCCCAAGTCTGGTCGGTCGTTTACGATTCAAAAAATAACGAAATCTTTGCATCAGCTTCGGACGGTCCACAGGATTTGGCGCTTGTTACGGTGAGATGGTAACCATTTCTGGTTCAACAAACAAGATAATCTCGGAACCATGTAATTATACAACTCCAGGGTGCGGGGCGCCCTACTATTTACAGTTGGATGTTTCTAACAACCTTCTTTATTCGTTTGATGTTTTTACAAACGGGATTGATGTTTTCAATGCTAGCGCTAACGGCGCGTACGTGAAGACCATTCTCAGCAACGGTGGGTCGAGTATTGGAGGGTACGGGCTGATGCCAGCAGATTATGCACTTGACGGAAATCTGGTTAGTGGTATGTTTTACGCTGGCGGATGCTATGCGGAATATGGAGTCTTAAACGGAGGAGGCTGTATCCTCTATGATTATGCGAGCACCTGTTGCCTGAATGGAACCTATTACAGCATAACCGGCACGAAAATTGGTTCAAAAATCCCATCTTTTTCGGGAACTACAGATCTTGGTTGCATTAGCCCATTTTGGAGTGGAATGTCGAAACTCACATACGTTGAATGCAATTCAAAGTTGTTCGTTTTTACAACGTCAACAGGAAAGCTTCAGACGACTCTAAATGTTCAAGGGACGATAATGGTTTTCAATCGACTGTCAAACTTGCTGTGGATCCAATTAGGCGCAGCGGTCTACGAGATAGGAACTTAGTGCCCTTCCAAATAATGCAACACTCCCTGCTTCGAATCCTAGGGATGGCTATTCTTGCGGTTATTGTTTTGTCTGCCTTCTTGCTCTTGCCTGTCGAACTTCAAGCATATGCAAACGGCAAGGCGCGGACTAACCCTTCTGAAGTTTATCCCTTGATTTCCTCCACTACAACGACCCAAACTGGACTTGATAATTACACAACAACGACGACTCTAACTCCCATTAGCTACAGAATTAGCATAGTGACGGACAAAGCCTCATACTATAATGGAGAGACTGTCCTTGTTACTGGCGTAGTTTCCCCGGCACCGAATGCCTCCGGAAGCAATATCGCGGTAACCATAGTCGGGCCCAACGGCGCCATCGTCGACGCAGACCAGTTTTCTGTTTTGTACAATTCGGGAGTTTTCAGCGGTACCTTCACAACAGGCGGACCGCTATACTCCATGAACGGCACTTATACCGTGGCAGCTCACTACAACGACCAGATCGCCTCCACTCAATTCCAATACATCTTGATCCAACACAATCAGCCCAATTACAACACCCTTCCCCCTATTTTCCTACCATCACCACAGCAGGTCCTAATGAACGAAAATATTTCTGGTTTTAGCCTTCAAATTACAAACCCAATTAATAATTCATATCCGTTGACTTCCTTAGTAATCGTAGCACCCATAAATTGGACTTTCTCAGGAACTCCATTGTGCGGGAGCGCCTTGCCGATAGTCGCGGAAAGGTCAAGCTCATTTATCCAGTGCGCAATTCGTTACAATGGTGGACTTCTACCCGGTTCTAATTCTACATTGGCTCTTGGCTCCTTGACTGCGTCTAGTTCTTCATCTCACACTATCAATGGAAGATTCGCAACTATCGTTGTTGACGGAGGAGGAGGTTCTTCTTACTCCGGCGGTACTTTCTCGATCTACGCCTCACCCAAGCCCGGAACCAATTGCAGTTCAAATTCCTCTTCTCAATTTGCTACTGCCACCGGCGACACAGGGATAGCGAAAGCCTCCGGAATTTTTACGTTAACCTGCTGGAATCCCGTCGTAAATTCCTACCCCTTCGTTAATTATGGAGGCGTCGCTTCACCAGGCGGATGGTGCTACGGCATGTCCAGTACTACTGTAATTTATTTCGACCATTATACACTTGCCGAATCTGGTTATCCACTTTTCCCAAAACAGGTTTCCGAGGCGAACTCTACATCCCAACTTAACGAGCCATTCAATTACATGACCACTCTAAACAATGTCACCCTGCCGATAGTTGTCCATCAGGTTTATGATCCGTCAAACTTCTTCTTTCCTTTTCTAAGACCCAACGAAAATAATCAATTCAACATCCTGTTATCTAACCTCCAGAATGGTCAACCTGTTGTCCTCTCTCTTTCTTCTAATTCGAACAACGAGGGTCATGCAGTCGTAGCATGGGGAGTAGCGCAGTTGCCAAACGGAACAGACATTATTGCAATATCAGATCCGAATCTCCCAGAACAATCAATGCTGGCATACTTCTTTCAGACAAATAGTACCTTTTCCTATCATGACGGCTATTCTTGGAATTATTTCTCTACAATTAATCCCGTCCCAGCTCAGGCTCAGTGGTCTTACATATTGCCGGGCGCATCTAACGTACCCGTTTTGAATTGGATTGTCTGGCTTGTCCAACATGTAGAATATTGGTGGAGAAATTGGCTTCAGGTAAGCGTACCAAATTATTACATCGTCATATCTGACTCTAATGTAACAATACGAAGTGGCAATCTGGTGGACAAGTTCGATCAGTCAGGGAACTCCGAGTCCTTCGTCTCACAGATCCCCGGCACTTCAGGAGTCGAAGAATCAAACGTTCAATTCTTTGCCATTCCTGTTGGAACTGATTTTTCCATTCAGGATCCATCTCCTATCGCAAGTAATTCATCCATTTTGATTACCAGAATAGACAACTATTCTGGAAACCCAACCGGTTACGCATACGCCCTTGAAACTTCCCCGTTTGATTCTTCGAAATCTCTCAATTACGGCGTTCACTTATCCGATTCTAATTCCAAATTCTCGATTTCGGATACCATTCCAATGGTATTGAACCTGACCTTGCTCACTGCAAATTCCACAGGACACTCGTCTTTTAGCGCGACGAAGATTTCGATTCCCCCTGGTCAGCCGTCTAATTTTTGCTGTGGATTGGAAATCGCTTAACAGCAGTTTCTCAACTCCCTTGTCACTTCAACATGGAGTCCAGAACTATAGTTTCTCTAACAACCAAAGCTCAACCAATTTGCTTTCCACAATCTCCCCAGATTCAAAGACAGTGACGATCACAACGCTTGCTACCACTTCCAATGCGGCTTCCAATAGTATAAACCTGACCCATGGAGGGACCGGATTTCTTGGAAGTCTGTCTCGTCTTCCTCGTACTATTATTTTCATCGCGGTATTGTTAGTTGTTTCGATTATTGGTATCGTTGGAATTATTCGACACGGTTCAATGGAGAGAAGTAAGAAGTCTCCGGATCCTGCTTGATTAGGCGTGAACCTGCTCCAAATATTGAAAGCAATTTGTTTCCATTAATGGTAAGAAACTATATGTAGAACTTCGAGAGCTATTTCCACTTCTGACCGGCCTTCATTCCAAATAGATACTTTGAGACGGTTCGACATCCTACGTGTTTGCAAGTCGGTCTACATTTTGTTCCAAGATCCTCTTGCTTCTAGCATCTAGTGCAAGTAAATCTGCTATACTTGGAAGATAAGATCTCCCCAACGCGTTAGTAAAGTCGCTGATCATTTTTTTGCTTTCATATGGAATCAAAACTTCCCGCCAACCTGAACTTGAAGGGATGAATTGCTCCTCCAGTCCGATAGATATTCTTCCTACATTTCCAGTGACGAATAGAATACCCAAAGAATTTCTTTCTTGGTAAAGTATCGAAATCGCCGAGCATGTTTCGGACTTCACAAGGTTCGTAATCTCATTTGTTATGTTCGAGAAACCCGAAAAAAGCGTCTTCAGCCCCCTTTCACATTCGACCACATTCGTTGATGTTGCAAGAATCTTTTCGGTTTGCCTCATCAAGAGTGCAGTGATGTTCGTAGCGTAGGTCCACACCAAAAGCGAGATTAGTCTGTCTGGAACCAATTGGACAATGTCTGCTTCAGTCTGACTAAGAATAACGGTAGGTTGCGAGTATACATACTCATGAATCGTGATCCAATTTGCTCTTGAGCTTTTGCGAAACTGCTCAAGCTCTCGTTCCACCACCATATCACAAAGATTCTCATCTTCGACCAAGGCGACAACTGTTTGCTTGACGATTGAAGGAACGAGTTCCGCTGCTGCTTCCCTGCTCAGCTTGAACAGGTGTGTTTCCGCCTTTTCAATCAGTTTCGATAGATCTGGATTAGGAGCTATCTTCTTGAGTGCAAGTTTGGTAGCTGCAACCCAGAGCATTCCAAAGACTCTGTGTTGAATCATCGTCATTTGGTCAACATCCCCTTGATCAAATTGCTCGCGCAGGGTTTCGGGTTGTATATTCGAGAACATTGCGAGAGTGAACACCTCTCCTATTTGGTTAGATTGGTTGCCAGAGGTTCGAGCATTAAGATTGCGTTGGAAAAATTCACCAACGTCATGAGCTAGAAAGTTCGCTTCAGTTGGATTTACGATTCTAAAGAATGGATCGCTAATTTTCTTAGGATCGACTCTTGCTTTGATGACGCCTTGTTCTATCAGACGTCCGAGGTGAACTTTCAATGAGTTCGGGGCAACTTTATCGTCACCTCTCGCCTTCGCCGCTCGCGATCGTAGAAAACTGAGGCGAACTTCTACGTCCTTTTTTCCTTGAAAAAGTTGAAACACTGCGAGCCGAGCTAGGAGGTTCGTGTCCTGCGGTCTACGTCTACGTTTCATTACCATATTTTCATTTTGAAAATACCCTATTCGTATTAAATTCTAGCTTTTCACGAAATAGTCGTTATCCAAATGCCCATGAAGCGTAAGGTTTGTGGGGTCGGTTCGTCAAAAGCGATCGTACTCCCAAAGTCTTGGTTAGATTACGTAGAAGGAAAAACAGGTCGAACACTGGAGTATGTCTTGATGGATGTCTCCGATTGCGGCCTAACAATCGCTCCATGTGAGGATAGCTGAAAAAAGTAGTGAACTGGCATAAGAAAAAAAATCTCGATTTCAAAACTCAAGCGCCAGGTTCTTCGTTATCCTGACACTTTCATAGTAAAGAGAATCGTTCTCGGCGAAACAGATGAGCTTTTTCTAGACGAATTTCTTGCAAAAGCAGACGTTTGGTGCCGCATACTTAGCGAAGACCTTCAGATTAGGAAGGGAGGACTTTGATAGGACCCGGGGACCAAATGCTCTGTGGCGAGAAAAATGGTGGAGTCGCGCGACACGCGACTCCATTCGGTCACCGCTCTCCAAGTTTAGAACACACCGGAGGAGGCTGTGTTGAGTATACCAGAATCTGATATATCAACTTTTGTCGACAAAGGTCTTTGCCCTAAGTGTTCTTGTCAATTTCATGGAGTAACTCATACCTGCCAAGATTACCACTTTGAGATTGATTCTCCTCTCGCAATTGTCTGGATAGATTTCAAACATCCGGAAGAATCTTTCGATCCAATTCGCCGCTACCGACTCAACTGCATGAATCATTACTCGATGTTTCAACGCGCTAACTATTACCACGTTAGAGAAAACGGCAGAAGAACAGAGAAAGAGAAAGCCAAATTCGCAAAGGATTTTGACTCATTTTACGAAGCGAATAGAGAAAAAATCGAATCCCTTGCCCGCGAGTTAGCAATTGACACAGTTCGCGAGCTTGCAGATCTTCAAATCGAAATTGGCGATAAGATCCGCTTTCTTCAGGAAGCCAATTTGTGAAAGGAGGTCTGCAGTTTGAAAGCTCGAAAGGGGGACAGTGATTTAAGTCCCGTAGTCGAAGGGGCTGCAATTTACAATAACAACTTCAAAAAGAGTCTGAACACCGAACTCGTCAAAGTCGGTGGGAAAGAAAAGGCGGACGGTAAACATGCCAAAGCTGACAAGAAAAAAAAGGAAAAATCCAATCGTGACAAACAGACCGCACGAGTTAACAAGACACTCACAAAATACTCTTACTTCAAGGATGAAAACGGGGTTATTTACGCTTGGGTTCCGAGGACTAACGGAGAGTCCGGCAAGTCTTATCGACTTGGTTCAAAGGAGTTCAAACAATTCGTCGCTTACGCGTATTTTTCCCAATATGACAAAATTCCTAGCAGGGAAATGATTGAACAGGTAATTGGAATCAAAGAAGCTCAACTGTCTATCGAAGGCAAGATCCCAACATACATCCTTGCTAATAGATTCGCTTTCATCGGTAATGGCGCACCCGCAATTCTAATTGACAAGTCAGACGACACAGGCGGTTACTGGCGAATCACCAAAACTGGCGTAACGAGTGAAACGGAAAAACATCCGATCTTTAGGAAACGCGGAAATCAAAACTTACTTACAGAAGTAAACCTCGCCGGTACAGTAGACGAAATCAAAGAATTTCTGAAATTCTACAGAGTGCGAGAGGATGATAAAGTGCTGTTGATGGGCGCACTAGGAACGGCGATTCTTGCGGAAACGCCAAGAGTAATCTTATTCCTCTGGGGTGTTCAGGGCGCTGTGAAATCCTCCCTCACCAAAGCTCTCGCTTGGATACTCGATCCAATCTCGCCTGTTACAATCAGACTTGTGAGGGACCACGCCGAGTTGATACAGGCGATGAATGGGAGGGCCGTAGTTCCCTTTGATAACGTAAGCCAAATCACAGAAGGGCAATCGGACATCCTTTGCCGAGGAGTGACGGGTGAGGGAGACACCAAGCGGGAGCTCTACACCGATGACGGCGACGTCGTGCGCAAGTACAAGAGATTCATAATCATTAACGGCATCAACAACGTCTTGAACAAGTTCGACGCAATAGACAGGAGCCTTCCGATCAAACTAGAAGAGGTGCCCCCCAACGAGCGCAAGCCCGAGAAGAAAGTCCAGCAATTTTTGGAAGAAAAGATACCCAAGGTCCGAGGGGCGATATACCACACGTGGAGTATCGGCCTCAATCTTGTAGAGAAAGTAGAAGCAGAGCACGAGCAGGATTTGCCGAGGATGGCGGATTTCGCAATTTACGGTGAGGCATTCTGCCGCGCCTGCGGCTACCAGAATAATCAATTCTTTAACCGCTATCTAGAAGCCATCTCAGAAGCGAACAAAGCAGGGCTTGAATCTAACCTACTTGCCGAGCTGCTTTCGGAGATGGTAGGGTCATGGTCAGAGGAAAAGAAGGAGCAAGAATTTACTCCGACCGAATTATGGGTTGCACTTTTAGGGCAAGCGGAATCTCGAGGCAAAGATTTCCTAAGATTACTCCCGAAAGACCCGCCGCGATTATCGAAGGAACTCACCAAATTGATTGTGTCCATTAAGGATAGTGGCATAGTACTGGACAGACCACCTCGCGGAAAGAAAAGGGTCTGGAAAGTCCGAAAATTACCGGCGATACCGACGACTGACGAAGACAACCACGATCAAACGGCAGTAGAAGACAGAGTCGCCGACGGTGACACCGTCAGTAAGATGTCCTCTTTTGACCCCACCGTCGACACACCTCAATCGGCAACCGACGGTTCGACGGCATCGTCGGTAAAATCGGAAGGTGCGCCACCCTCGTCGCAATCGTCATCTGACAAACACCAACCAAAAAGCAAAGGTATCGCGACGCCAAGACAAGCGGAAAAGGCTGTCAACACAGCAAGGAGGTCGATAAATTCTGAACCATCGAAGATCAGGAGAATAGTGGATCTCGATTGTGGCTGCCGACAAATCATTGAATTTTCGGCGGAATCGGGGATGCCTTGTGCCAAGTGCGATAAGCACGAAGGACTGAGAAATGTTCTGAGATCGCACCCGGAACCGTTTCAATCGAGCGTATAGGAGGATGAGCAGACAAAAAATGACTGAAAAAATAACGAGCGTTGCACTCGTTGAACTCCGTGCTCCACTCGGTGTTCATCCTGTGCAGGCAGTGAACAGGTCCGGTAATAACTGGTCGGAGTTGAAACTTGCTGATTTAAGGACGAGACAGGAGATCAAGAAAAAGTGTTCAAAGTATTCGTGGATAACCAAGCCGACGTATCGGGGCGGCATCTGGAATTTTATTTTCTAAAAGGGGCGAAAGAAATCGACCTTACTTCAACGAATCGACCGAAATTCCCGTAAACCCAATCCCCTTCAAGAGGTGATCTGTGGAGACTCGAAAGACATTTTGAAAGAATTTCTGCCCAAAAGCGTTGATTTTGTAATGACGAGCCCTCCATACGCGGGCGCATTGCGAGACTACTCGTGGCAGTCCTTCGCATTGTGGGACGGTAATATGTCCTGCACTCATACTTTTGAAAGACGTCCCAGTGGAGACTACTGTACCACATGCGGTGCTTTCAGAGGTCAGCTCGGACACGAGCCAAACGCCGATGATTATGTCAAGCATCTAATGACAGTGCTTACTGCAGTGCACCGCGTTCTGAAGGACGAGGGTTCGCTTTACCTCAATATATCAGACACATATCACGACGGAGCTCTTCTCGGAATTCCGGATATGGTGTGCGCTGAAATGAGAGTAGACGGGTGGCGGAAGCTGGAAGAAATAGTCTGGGTGAAAACAAATGGAATGCCCGAAAGTGTCTCAAACCGGTTCAGCAGGCGATTTGAGTATCTTTTTCATTTCGTAAAATCGAAGAGCTACTTTGGCAACATAGACCTTACCAGAATCCCTCCTCTCCACGACCGCCAGCCGGCAATCGACAAAACGAAATTCGTGAAGCATGACACTAGTGTAAAGCGGACTGGAAACGTATCTTACCGCGATCCTCTTCACTCCCGACCGAATCATCCGCTGGGAAAAAACCCGGGAAACGTGTGGGAAATTAACTGCGCGCACGAGATGGGACCACATCCCGCTGTTTATCCTCTTGAACTGTGCTACCGACCGATGGTCGCCTCATGTCCGCCCGGCGGGACGGCGTTGGATCCCTTCTGCGGGATCGGGACTACGCTTGTAATGGCGAAGCTGCTGCGAAGGCCCGCAGTTGGCATCGAGATCAATCCGCAGTTCGCCGAGATAGCAAGAGAAAACCTCGCAAGTGTTGATCGGGAGACGCAGACGCTGTCTACAATCTTGGATCAGAAGGAAAAAGATCAATCTTTTTCGTTGGACGCATTTGTAGCTGGCAAGTAAGGAGAACGTACAATGAAACATGAAGAGCTCAAGTGAGATGGTCTCTTTCGGTGAAAGTAGCATGGCAACTAGAATCGAATCTTGCGACATGCTGTCAGTTACCTTGTTTCATCACTGACTAGGTAGATTCAGAAAATGAAATCTGCGAAAAGTCACTTGATTTCCCTTAGAAGGCTTCAGAGTTCACCCGATCCCTTGTACGTTTTGTTCGCGCGGACTCAATCGAGAGCCGCCGGGGAAAAGTTTCTGAAGTGGATGCAAGAGGCTCCAAATCTTCAGCGCACTGCGAAAGAAGTAAGTGAGTTTTGCAATGCACTGGCAGCAGGCAACCGGGGAACTCGGCTGGCTCGACCGAATTTTTATTCCAGTGTATTAGGCACGCTGGTTCTCATGGGGTTTATGGAAAAAAACGCTCTATACGACGAAAAGTTAGGCAGCGCAGTGCCCGCCTACAAAATAGTCATTCAGCCAGTGACCGCGAGAAAGCCGATGAAGGGCACGTTTCTGTATCTGGCGCATGAGCTTGCGTTGAAATGGAACGAGCTATTTGCAAGTCCTACAGAACGCGAGAATGGAGCAGCGGAGAAGGTCAGATCACCCGAATATGAAATGGTCAAACCCCAGACTAGCCACGGCAAATTGATCTCCAAAAAAACATCAGCTTCTTTCCGATACGAACTGCGACCGATTCAATACGAAAGCAAGACTCCAGAACGTAAATAGGAAGCCGGAGCCCGATTGTTGTGCTCGGTCACGCTCTGCGGTGTCGCGTCGGGACCTCTCGCAAGATGTATTGCTTATTGCCGACTACCAAAGCAGAGTAAGTCGTCGGTTTTCCGGTCGACTGGTCTATCTTCGTGATTTCACATCCGCTCACTCTGCGACGCTCAAAAAAATCCGACGCAGCGTCCACAAGAAAGTCAGCAACGTCTCCATCATATTGGAAGATCTCGCTCCAGTCTCGAATAATTTGCAGCGCCGTCGAATCGAGACCCACATGTATTATTCCTTCTTCTCTCAGACAGATCGGAATCCGACTTTCCGTTTGCTCGCTGCTCGCAGCGTTGTTTGCTGCAGTTTGTTCGCTAGCGACGAATGTAGAATCGCTGTCGATCACTTCCGGAGGCGGCCAATCTCGCTTCCCGGGTTGCAAGTCCGTCAATTTTGCGGATAATGGGCCAAGCGCGTTGCGTTGATCCGCTTGTCCAGCCTGAATTGTCTGCCATGCTGTGTCAGTAGCGATCTCTGGCAGATTCCTGCCGGCGACTACCGAGGGGACGGTCCACCTTTTGTAGTTCGTCAGGTGTGCGCCCCACCTCCGCCGTGCATTTTCTTCGGTCAAGTGAACCCCACTTTTTGCACACGCGGACATGGCGCTCTTGATAGCGGCAATCTTCAGACCTTCCCGCTCTTGGTTGGTTCTTGCGGCGAAGTATTTTTCCATATGGTCCCCGAAGATATGTGAGCATGTATCCTTCGCGACATCTTGAATTTCCGTAAGTCTCACTCTTGAGCATGAACATGGTCCCAACCCGCCTAAATGATTTCGTACCAAATGCACTGTGTGTTCGGGCTTCGTTGGGGTCCGTCAAGCAGAATATTAGATGAGATTGCCTAAAAGATTTCATGTCGAGGGAACTATGCCGCGAGTGCGGGGGTCGCTATTATCGCTAGCGAGATTTTTTTCGCCTGCGCGAATCAGTGTTTCAATCGAATTGGGAGTGAACGAGGTCTATTGCCGGCGAGCAAAATAACTGTATTTTGATTTCAGAAATATGAACAGCGGATTCCCTAGATCATATCTCACGTCATGTGAAAAGTAGGAAAGCGCCTAAAAACATTAGGCGACAAAAATCGATAGCCTAACCGCGTACTAACGATTGCCTTTCGATTTACTAGCGAACCTAATCCGGTGAAAATCGAGTCGTCCCGTGAGGATTGCGGACGTCGCTAGCCCAAAGCCGAATTTCCTCGGACGGATCCGGCATGGCGCTAGCAAGAATAATCATTGTGATGAATGTGTTCAAAACGTCACAACTTTTCAAACTCACTTTCGACGACGAAGTAAAGGTTGTCCAAAGAGATTCCCAAATTCTTGGTCTTCAATGCCTTAAGGATCGCAATGTCCAGTTCCTTCCTCGCGCGCGCGCAAACTAGCTTCGAGGCTACTGCCGATTGTAAAATTGCCGCTAACAGCCAAGACCATCTGTAATATTCAAATTCGCGCCAGCAGTGGCGGGGAACCACTCTTGATCAATATTAAAACAAGGTGCCGGCCATCCTGTAAAGTTGCTGAGCTGTTCCGGGAGGACTCCGATAAACCATGTGCTTCCCGTAGGTTTTGTAATCACAGCATCACCCCCGGTATAGATCGTCGGTCCCCCAGTGGCGCATCCTACTTGCGACGGCGGCACACTTGAAACCGGACAAATTACGATGTCCACCGGCGCATTGTAAGGCATCAGGTTAACGCAACATTGACCACTGCTGTCATTGAAAACTGTGATAGTGATCGTGGAAAATCCGGGTCCCGTCGTAATATTGTCAGAATATACTGTGATCGTCGTCGTAAGAGTTACGGTGGTTCCAGGAATTGCAATGCAAGTGGGACTGTCTGTTGCTGGAAAATCACAATCACCTACAGTCGAATTTTGAGAGTCGGGATAGATAGTAGTCGTCTCTGTGGTCGTTGATGTCTGTGTGGTCGTTACGGAGACTGCTGACCTCAGTGTATTTGTCTTAGTCGTCGTTTCCTCCTGCGTCTGTATAGTCATCTGTGTTAACGTTGTAGCAAAAACTTGAGAAACGGTCGAAGTTACTGTGCCCGTCTTAACGAGATAGTTCGTGACCGCCGGCGCAATCAGCCCTGATCCCAATCCGGCAATAAGTGCGACTACCACCGCTAGACTAGCTACTGCTGTTGAGACCGCCCTTCGGCAATTGTTTCGCATAATTCATTGTGAGAACTTGTAGGGAACTATTAAGAATATGCTATTCCTTCAAGTTAAGAAATAATGCCCTAACAGGTATCGATTTCCGATACCTGGAGAAAAGTCAGTCATTCTTCTTTTTTGTTGAAGGTTTAGGTCGCTCAAGCCAACCTAGATCCTTCAAGAAATAGACAGTGGCTGCTCTCATTGCGTCAGCTTTGGAGGCAAACATGCCCGCTTCTACGACGTCATCGAGAAAACCGTCGAGCTGGCTAGTAATGGTAACTCTGATTTCGGGCATATCCGTGTAACTTCCGTCCGCCACGGATATTCACCTGAATTGGTAATTATTTGGCTTCTGCACAAACAAAATCCATAATACCCGTACCTTTTGTGGATAAGATTGTCAAAAAAGAATGATGTCAGCGCTCCAAACTCGAATTTACTCAGTATTCATAATAGTCATTATCTTGATGGGCTTGGTATTTCTTGTCTACTATTCACAGCAGAACGACCGGATTTCATCTCTGCAAAATCAGGTCAGTTCGGTAAATCAAGAAGTTCAGAATCTCCAATCGAGCAACGATGCCCTCCAAGCTCAATTGAGCAGTTCACAAAACCAAGTGATCTCGCCTCCCAGCCTTTCCCAAGCTACCGTTGAGGCGACGGATGTTTCTGTATCAGCGCATTGTTTCGCAAATATCACCCAATTTCAAGCTGCAACTGCCGGCTATCTCTTCATAACTGGAACCACGAGCAGTCCTAACTCCTCAATTTTCCTTGTTGAACATTTTCTGCCGCCGTTGAATGGTCAAACCACGACTGGGGGCGAGTACCAGCTAGTTCAGGGCTCGAACAACCTTATAGTCCCCGTCACCGCCGGATATGTCATCGTGAACCTGCAAAGCGAGACTATGGGATCATGTAATTCGCAGGCTTCGGACTTCGCTGATGGTACTTTTTCAGTTCAGTATTATCACTATTGATCCGAATGGCTTATCGGCTTTCGATACTATTTAGGGCGTCACTACCAATTATTTAAAAGGTGAATACTGTTTCGCACAAAGAACATGAGAGCAAAAACGACTAGAGCAATTTCCAGTTCGCTCGCGGCAACGATTTCGGTGCTAACTTTGATTATAGGATTGTTGCTCGCGTCTTATGTGGTTCCTGTGTTGGGGCAAAATATGCTTCTCCGTACGACCACAACTACTGAAGAGGTTCCCACCACTGTCCAATCATTTGTAACTAGTTTGGAGACGACTACGGCAACTGTTCAAACTACTGTGAACAAAACGGCTTATGTGAGTGTGGTTATCCCTGCAATCCCCATTTCGCCCTGTTGTAATTCTTCAATGGTGAACGCAAGCCAAACTTTCCAAACCCCGGTTACTCTGGGAGATTTCATCATGGCAGTCAGCGGGAACATTACTGTTACTTGCGTTGAGTGCAAAGGGGGAGAAGTAAATGCTTCGCAATTTCAGGGTGCCTACCGGTATTGCTGTCCAAATGTGAACGCCACGGTTGATCCCATCGTTGGAAATGTTAGTGCGACGTACAACTTCGCGGACACATGGATTGCCGGGTGCACTGTATTTGAAATTGGGTGGGCAGTTTGGAAGAACACAATAAACGGAACGCTGGAAGTCGGTTTTTCCGGAGAGAATTTTTCCACCACTGCTCCTTACGGAAGCCTATCCGGATCGTGGAGTGTTACACCCATTAATCCGGCTTCTCAGTATTGTTAGACCCGAGCATTGGTTGATTTCGAGGTATGACAGATGAGATCATCTCAAAGAGATTGACGGACACCCCATTATCGAGCGTAAGCACTTTGTTGCGCGATGGGATGGTTGCGAATTGTCGATTGCCAACTACTCGCTTTGATCGTAAATACATTCTCAGCGGTCGCGGTTGCGATTGGAATGTTGCTTGCTTTACTAGCAGATGAGAGGTGCTCGTTTAATCAAAATATATCGATTTTAGATACATCCATTCAGAGAGATTTCTTATACTACGAAAGCTATAACTATTCCATCTTATTCGAGCGTTCTGTGAAATCATCCCTTTTTCTTATTCCTGCCTTCGCTCTAATGCTCGTCGTTTCGAGTTTCTTTTGTATTCCGGTGCGTCAGTTAGGCGTTTTTGATATGATCCCACCTCCGCCTTCTCCGCATGGACTCTTTGCTCAGCAGCAAGGTAACAGCTTCGCCCCCGGTTACTGCACGACTGCAACTGAGTGTTCTATGGGATTAACTGACTATGGAATCACGAACACCGGAAGTACTTACAACTACTATGCATACATGTTGGAATCAACCACGACCTTCACAAAGCTCCTGATACCTGCAATCGATTCGGGGATAAGTCTTCAGTTGAACTCGGTTGCTCTAAACGTGCTTGAAAATTCCAATTATGGGGACTACTGGGTGCAGAACGTCGCTGCAATCAGCCAGACTGGATCGGTCTATACAATAGAGTTCTTAAACAATATATGGAATTTTACAGGAAACAATCCATACTCTCCTGGGATGAGTGGCTCTGTTTGGGGATGCGGGACCGTCGGAAGCAGGGGGACATTCTACGGCTGTGGCGGTCCGGTACTCACGACCTCGCTACCATTCAAGATTGTTCTCGAAGAGACATCAAGCATCGGCACAGGATCTCAAACCAGCCAGCCCTGTGTTACATTCTTGTATCAGCTATGGCATGGAACCAAAGAATTGGGACATGGGTCGTACGATAAGGTCTGCTTTGAATACAGTTATCCTCAAGTTGTCAATGCCCCTACATTTGTCGTCGGCGGATCCAATGGCTACACGTATAATGCATTATCGAATGTAATAACAAGCTATTGCTGTGGCCAAATCGGTGGAGTAAGCTCTGCCGCTGCCACAATGAAACTACAATATGACTATGGATTTAATGGACACTTCTCAAACGTGCTCCACGCTTGGTCAGAAGGTGACACTGGTGAAACTCTATCCGGAGTTCATATGGGTGCAAACACTATCAACCATCAGGGCATAGCAACTACCGGCACTGACAATCAAGTCGAGCTGTGGTAAAGGAGACTGAAACCTTAATCATAGATCATTCAATAGCTGTCAATCTGGTGGGCGCTTGCTACGCTTTGCCTGAATAAAGGAAAATTGGTAGCTCCTCGTGAAAAATCGCTTTATGTTGTACCGCTTTGATCGGCTGCCAGAAATTCAATAAGGCACCCAATACACGCGCCAGATCATCGAGGGACTGATATGCCCCCAAGACTGACTCAGTATTGATCCTGGATACTTCTTGATTGAAAGTACTGCTATAGCTTGTGTGGAACACCGAGGTTTCCATTTTAGTTGATCCAGAAATTTGTCTCTTTCCTTGATTGTAGGCTTTTTCACTAGCAAGAAATTCTCCATCCACTTCGGAAATAGCAACGTCCGTCGCGACGCCCGGTTATGATAGATTTGACTTGCGCCGTTCAGGTGATGCTAATTGTTTGAAACAAGATGCCTTCTAGCCCGAGATAAGCATAGTAAAACCTCAAAACCTTTAGAGCCATCTGCATGGAATCAAGCTCCGATGTCTGCACGAAACTTGACAAACCGGTACTGTTGGACTTGCTTCGGAGTTACATCGCAGGAGCTGAATATAACACCGGATGGCAAACTTTCGTACACGTGTACAAAGTGTGGTCAGACTAGTTGAACGAAGCTAGAATGCCTGTAGGGAATTGGTATGGTTACGTTTGCCGATAAGTCACTCTGACGGAAGTTCGACGTGTCCCCCGAGGTCGGTCCAGTTACATATTCGCCGCTCTGACCACTTCGCTCTTGCATCCTTTGGCACCGCTTTCATTCTGTGTCCAAAACCAAATGCAAATAATCTAAGGAGGAAGAAGGAGGCTCGTGAAGTTACTACGCCCCACGAGAACCGTTTCGATCGGTCTCGTAATTGGACTTATTTTTGTCGTATCGGGGCTTTGGCTTTTTTTCAGCTATAACGGCGACCAGGCAAACACGCTTGGCAATGCCCGTACCAGTTTCGGATTTGTGACGGAAACTAAGAATAATTCTTACTTCAAAAATGGAACGAGCTATCTCCGTGATTTTTCGTCTATCGTTGACATCATTCCGAATTTCAATGATCCAAACAATAACACCCTCTATCTCCATTTGGACATCACTGCAAAAGTTAATTGGACTTATGGGATCGCTTTCATCTCTCCCTATATTATCACCAGCGAATCGAATTACACTTGCGTACAAGGTGAGCAACCCAACGCATTATGGAGATTTGTTTCTTTTCCGGGAGGAAATGGATCAGCAGCTTATGTTATCTACAATTCCACTATAACCGGAAGGAATGGTTTTGATAGCGAAAGTCTTTGCCAGATTTTCACATTCAAGAACTTGATTTATGCAAATGACCACGGGCACTATTCCATAGATCCGGTCCTTGGTCTTGTTTTACCCATTGATGTCATTGGACCGGTGTTGGGCAAATTTGATCCGTACGGTCTAACCGGGCAACCCGTTTTACCCTCTCTAAATCAGACACTCTTCTACATCTCTATTCCGGTCGATGCTTCTGACATTCAAAGTACACCGCCAGCAAACACATTGGTTCCCCTCGATATTTCAACGAAGCCATTTCTACCTGGCAGTCATGTTACCGAGGTCCTATACTTTATTCCCAAGGACGAATCAATTTTCTTGAATTTTAATCTACCATCTGTTCAAGCGAGTGATTCACTCGATCTCAACTTCGCTCTTCTATCTTTAGGCATTGGAGTGCCGGCGCTGACCGGTGCAGCTGCTGTGTACTTTGATAAAAGTCCAAAATCCAAAGAAAACTCAAATAGCCTAGCTGTAGGCGGCCCGATCATGGCTGCAAGTCCGGAAGAATCTCCACTCCCTCCCCCCAATGACAAGATGCCGGACGATGACAAGGAGTTGTGGGAACTTACGCTTTCGCAAGACAATACCATGCTGCAGCAGTTCGGCACCGCAGTAATTGGAATAGGTGCCCTCTTTTTTGCTTACGCAGAGATTGCTTACGGTGCGACTTCAGTAGAGGGTCATCACGAATTTCTGCTAATAATTATAGCGCTAATTGGATTTGCGGCATCCATCATAGTATGGATGAATATGTTCGGTTCTATTCAACAAGGGAAAGCGATTAGAGATGAATTGAGGGTTTCCAAGTCTCCTGCAACGGTGAAGCTTTTTCAGAGGTACGACAAAATCATGAGGTGGAGAGACCAAGATGGAAATCATTGGAAGTACTACCCTGTAAAAAGACTGGAGATGTATTTTTCCGCTCTTGTCTCGCTGGCATGGGTAACAATTATTGCTACAAACTTAGGTGTTCCATTGATTTTCACAATAATAATTGATGCTCTCCTACTTGGTGTGGTAATTTGTCATGGTCTGTTGAAATGGCACAAGGAGTCGCCCAAGACACCTAGTGCGGTGGTCGATTCTGCGCTTAGTAGCAAATAAGCACCTTTGACAATCGCGGCTCTATCAACATCTGTATATCCTGTTTCCGGGCAAATGATTGCAATGCGAGATTCGAATATCACACTAATATTCTGCTGAATCTGCATGGAGCAAATCAAGAAAGAAATGCGAGTCGGCGCCAATGGAAAACTCCCATGCAAATGTCAGAAGTGTGGCGATACCCCGCTTACTTGGATTATGCATCACAAGTCAAGTAGGAGATCCAAATCTTTGACGAATCTAGTAAGGAGATGATGTCAAAGTTTCTTCCACGCTTCAAATTGATTCAGATAAATGACATCGCATAAAGGACCTTTGCATCAAGGAAAGCGTCACCTGGAATAAGAAATTAAGTCCATGAAAGAAGCGATTCTCCACCGCTCAAGAGCATCTTCTTGCTAACTCCAAAAGGGGACAGCAATGTTGCACAACAATCTCCAAGCAACTCCACGTAGCGAGAAGAATCGTATTCAGCATTCTCGGCTAATTCTTCTGGTATGGCTCGATTCATTCCCTTTGTCTTGTATTTGGTAATGACGTAAGAAACTGATTGTCCCGCTTTCAATTCAAGACCTTTCTCTTGAAGTTTCAGCGCCGCGTTTACAGAGAGCTGTCTTTTAGAAAAATAATCAGCTAGGCTCTTGGAGAGTCTCCGAGTCACAAGCAGAGAAAGCGGTGAAACATCATGTCGTTCAAGTTCATTCGCAAACTCGTTGAATATCGCAACGCCGTCGGTCCTGGCGGATTTTCTCAACTCCTCCTGATTGTTGCACTTTGCAAGTTCAAACAAAATTCTCTCCTGACAGGCTCTGAAAAATAGAGGAGTGTCATGTCGTCTCAGCTCAATTCCACGGACTTTGATCTGGTTATCCTTCTCAAAACATCCAAAATAGCGTGTTGGAACTTCATTCTGCGGATCAACTTTGGATGGAAGAAATACAATCCATTTGTAAACACCTTCAATTGCCAGTTTGTATTTAGTCGCTTCTTCGATTTCACTTCGTAACTCTTCATAGTCCTCTAGATTAGCTCTCTCTTTACTCACCCATAATGAGTCGATGATGCCATGAATTACCGTAAAGCCTCGATACTCGGCGGTGTGCATGGCGTCCAATAAGGTCCGCCTCGCAACGCTGCACACCGCGACGTGAGCATCAATCTTCATGAACTTTGCATGACGAAATGAGAGGTAACCAAAGCAAGTTACCAAAACCCACTTCAGGGCACCAGCTCGCTCGTTGTAGGTTTGTTTCAATAGCGGATCGTTTGTCTGGTCTCGGAGTTTTTTGTACTCAAAGCGCTTCCAAAGAGGCAGCTCCAGGCTATCGGGCACTATTCCTCTTCGTTTTGCACACAGGTGCACATCGAGGTCGTCGAGACGATTGCTTGAGTTAGGACAGCAGTGGCAGTTCACCGTCTCGGCACTGATGTTTCTAAATCTGATTATGCTCGGATAGAGTGAAGCAAAGTCAAATTCGCTAACTCTCTCTCGTATTCCAGGAAGAGGAACGAAAACCAGACCACCTCGATCCGCAACCAAAAGATCATCCATTGTCTTGACATCTTCGGAAATTACGGGCTTGTAAGGAACCAAAGTATCTCGAATATGCGCATGGTAGAACTGGAGTCCACTCAATGATTTTCCGATGGAAGCACGGGATGAAGTATGGAACGGCATTCTAGAAATTCTAGCTATCTCGAATAGACCCTCAAATCTACACTGGTCATAAACGAAGGTGTTTTGTCCATCAACGTGTATCCTTCCGTAGAATCTCTGCGTGGTTGGGCGATACATGATCCTGCCATAACTGAAGTAAGTTCTTCCTCCTGACTGGATGTTCGGAACTAGCTTGCTGGAATCAGGGTCTCTGCTCAGGTTGAACGGAACTCGATGATTCTGAGCTTTAGAATAAAGATAGGGAAATACAAACGCGTCACCGTTACCGGAGATGATAAAGTCGGGATCAAAGAGTTGAACTTGTTTTTCACATTCCGAGAGGATTTGGGCTTCATTGCTTTCGAGGACTATTGGAGCCATCTCTTCTGGATCGTGATAGATTGACGGAGTAAGCGTAATCGAACTGAGCTTGGAGTCCATCCTGGGGACTTTGTCTGCAAGGGCGATGTCAAGACCCAAGACTTTCAGTCGAGGGGTCTGGTAATCGAGAGACCAAACGTCATCCATTAATTTCCATCCGATTATTGCGTCTCCGTCGGTCTGGACGCCGACGCGAGCCAAAGGGAAGAGATCTTTTTCGAGAAAGTACTGTTGCTCAGCGGAAAGATCCACATTGTAAAGTCTGAATGTTGAGGGATTTTGAAAAATAGATTCTAGTCGATCCGCTACCTTCTTCTCATTGCCACCGTGAGTAAGAAGAATTTCAAAGACGTTGACCTTCCTGGAATCGAAAATGCTTGCTCTTTTCTGAACCACATTTACCGCGGAGACATAACCTGTATTTTTCAGTCGTGAAAAAACGTAATCAGGATCGTCACAGGCACTTCCAGCTGCATAGATTTTCGCCTGCCACGAAGGATCTCTTAGCCTGATATTTTCTCCGCTACTCGTCTTAATCCAGAAGGTCATTCCTGACTTTCCAGCAAGCGAGGGGTAGCAATCGAGCAACCACCCTTCGATCATGCAAAAACTTCCGAAGTTTGAAAAGATTTACGATTGCTGAGACTCTAGTTTTTCTTGGAGCTTTCTTATTCTAGTTGAAAGCCAGCTTATCGTCTTTTGTTGATCGAGGATTATGCTCATGAGAAGAGATTCGGTGTCGTAACCGCGCTCAGCTTTGGTTATCGCTTCGGCATAAGAAGATGAAACCGAGTTGAGCAGGTCACGCAGAGTTTGTCGATCCTCAAACCGTAGCGCTTCAACAAACGGTCTCCATGTGGAAATCTCCTTCTCCGTTCTTGAATTAGAGTGATTTTCCTGAGTTATGTCCTCAGAGACTTCGTCAGAACTCAACGTCTTTACCTCGCATCGAGGGGTGACGAATCAAAGCGGCATGGTCTCTGCTTCTTGCATCTTGATAGACGGAAATGGCTACGTCAGATTGATCTAGCATGGACAAACACTCATTTTGAGAAGTTGCAACTACAAACATGACCCCGTTTGTTTTGTCGACTACAATTTCGTGAAGCTTCCGAGCAATTAACCGCTGGAGATTCTCGATTTCGGTCTTTGGGCTATCCTCTTCAGAAAACACTTGGTCTAAACCGCTGACACCGACGAACTTTATCGGTTCATCGGTACGAGATTTTTCAGAAAGCATAGCCGGAAGTTGATCGGTAATGAAATTTGTAAGCTGGTGGCAAGTAAAAACTCGGACGAGTCCGATTGACTTCAACAGCTTACTCGTAGCGGTGGAGTCTTTCCTTCTTAGATCCGATTCGCGTCGAATCAAGTAAGGATCTGCGGCGTTCCCTGCGTCTACGAAAAAGGCACGCCCTCCGAATTGTCTTATCGAGTTTAGGGCAAATAAGTTTACAACTCCCACGACCCGTTTGCCATACAGATAGGTGAGCGTCTTACTTTTCAAGCCAGTGCCCAGAAGGGAGTCGAGCTTGTTGTCGAAGGTCAGACCGTAAAGCTCAGAAGCTCTCTTGATGCCTCGCTCCGCGATAAGACGAAGGTTCTGCGCTACACGAACATCTTGAATCATTCTAGGGAACACTCTCCGATTCTTTCTTCAAGAACAGCGACTTGATCTGTGAGGAGTAAGAGCTGCTTTTGATGCTCTAATAGAACGGACATTATAATTGCATGGACGGGTACTCGTCTTACAGACTGACCAATTGCCTGAGTGTGTTTTTTTGAAAGCTGGAGAATGTTGTAAAGAGATTCCTTTTCCAGCTTGGCGAGACCCCTTCCGTAGTTTCTGAGGAAACGGTCCGTCTCGTCCTGGATTAGCATTGTTCCCGTTGGAATGGTTCGTCCCATGTTACAGTAAAAGTGCAGTAACTATTGTTAAACGTGCTGGGTATGAAGGTATGCTCTTTCGGAGTTAGTGATTTTTCAGGTCGCAATTGCGTAATTTCAGATATCTTAGTCAATTCACGTCCACACGTTCACGTCAGGCCAAGTTCAGGGTTTTTGACAATTCTTGACTTGTCGTCGAAACGTGCCCTCTTTTAGCGGGCCGATGATGGATCTGGATCTGCGGTGCCACCTCCGATTTGGCAAAGCGAGGCCGTACAATTGGAGGCCCCCGAATCTTTCTACCAAATTGAATATTTTTCTATGATTTCCCTTGCCTCTGGAGTTTTGTAAATCTGTTTCAAGGTGCGTGGCTTTTTGTCTTGGAAAACGGAATCCGCATACCACTTTGAGCCAAAGGCAATGAAACTCATCAATATGGGAAGCGTGTCTTCTCCCTTCTCCGCGAGATCCCATCGAACGAGCTTGGGCCCGTTTCTTTCGACACATTTTATGAACCCCTCTGTCTCTAGCTCTTTTAGCCGCTGGGAAAGAACGCGAGGCGTGATCCCCGGAATGTGCTCTAATAACCTGTTGAAACGTTGGATCTTGCGCATCCCAATGTCACGCAAAATCAACAATGTCCATTTTTTGCCCAAAATCCCGGCACTGATGTGTATCGGGCATTTTACAAAACTAACGGCGGGAAGCAAAGGGTTGTGAGTGTCTTCTTCCTCTTGGTTTCTTATGTATTGCAAACTATCCTTTTACTCCCTTAGCTGTTTATAAACTATACTTTGTATACTATACTCTGAGGATAAGTGCAAAATGCAGACCGAGAAGGGAATGGAGAAAGGACAACTATTAGAGCAAACTCAAGAAAAAGTACTTTCTACGACGATCAAAGAAATCACGCCGTTTGGTGTAAAACTCGAAATTAACGCGGAGGGTCCGATTACTGGAGTGCTGTATGTGGGCAAGCATACCGAGACAGGCAGTCTTTACCTAAAGAATGACGGTACTGTAGAGTTGGAAGCGAAGGCCATTGATACCACAAAGGAAGGTGATATCCTGGTAATCTCATTCAAAGGCGAGGGGAGGATAAATGGAAATGGTACAGGATCGGCAGAGGGCAAATCCTTCATAACAACGCAGTCTACGAGGCTCGCACAATTGAACAACTCGTTTATCAGGGTCGAAGCAACTGTAGACTTTGGTACTGGAGACGCCGGCTTGAAATATTACAAACTCTAGGTCGGGACAAAGCTCAATTCTCGCGGAAGACCAAGGTTAAGGTTTCGGGAAAGGCGAACTGAAAGACTACCGATGTAGTTGCGGGCAATAGGTTTACGCATCTTTACCTGATCATCAAAAATGCTCGAAGAGCGTAGAATCGGATGATCCGCAAGTCAAAAGGAGAAAAAACAGAATTGTCAACTGTCAGAAGTATTAACCAGAGTTCCACACAGAAGTTAGGTCTCACGCTTGGATTGCTTGCCGCTGCCCAGTTCTTAGTGGTCTTGGATTTCTCAATCGTGCAGATCGCCCTGCCGACAATCCGTGCAGAACTTCAGATATCGCTCGCAGACCTCCAGTGGATAATAAGTGCCTATGGTTTGACCTTCGCAGGCTTTCTGCTGTTCAGCGGCCGCGCTTCCGACATTTACGGCCGAAAGGCATTGTTCGTCGTGGGACTCGTCGTCTTTTCCCTATCGTCCCTTGCGGCAGGACTCGCGACTTCGGAGATCGTACTCATAGCTGCGAGGGTGGTGCAGGGAGTAGGCGCTGCTCTTGCCTCGGCGACGGGTCTTGCCCTAATCGTCAGGATCTTCGCGCCGCTTGGGAGGTTGAATCAAGTTCTTGGAATCTTTACCGCGGTCGCTGCCACGGGATTCTCGGCTGGCGTCGTCCTGGGAGGCGTCCTGACAGAGACCCTCGGCTGGCGGTGGATATTCTTTGTTAATGTCCCGATTGGAATTGTGGCATCATTGCTTGCGATCAGATTCCTTCCAGATGCAGGAGAGAGAGTACACAGCAGGCTTGATCTTCCGGGTGCAATTTCTGTGACTGGGGGGCTGATGCTCCTTGTCTACGCCCTGACAAAAGTCGGAAATGGTGACGTTTCGTACCAGACGTTCCTTATCCTCGCTTTTGCTGCCGCAGTTCTGGGCACGTTCATTGCAATTGAGCACCGCTCAGCTACTCCTCTCATGCCACTCGGGTTTCTGCGGAGGAGGACAATCTTCTTTGCGAACGCAACTGCCCTACTAACATTTGCTGCGTTTGTCTCAATGATCTTCCTGTTGACTACCTATCTGCAACTTCTACGCTCTTACACTCCCATTTACGCGGCCGCCGCCCTTCTTCCCGGGTCGTTGCTCTACTTCTCAATTGGAGGGTTCGTCGCCCCCAGACTGGTCAAGAAATTCGGCACGAGGGACGTGCTTGTAGGATCACTGGTGGTTTTCTCTATCGGGTTACTTCTCTTCACTCGTTTCTCGCTGACCTCCGATTATTTCACGGGAATACTACCCGCATATCTCATCGCCTGCGTCGGGGGGGCCCTCTCCGGGACGTCGGCGAATATTGCAGCGCTTGCAGGTGCGAAACCGGGGGAGGAGGGAATCGCATCAGGACTCATCAACACGTCTAGACAGATCGGCGGTCCTATCGGCCTTGCTGTGACAGTCTCCGTTATCGGGCTTGCGACTGTTGGCGTCGGGGTGCTTGCACCGAGTACTGAGGTCATTACGGCATTTGGGTACGCATTCGCCGGGGCGGCTGCCTTCGCCGCTTTGGCAGTGGTGACTTCACTTTTTCTAAGAAGCTCGTCTGCGAAATCGAAGACTGATTGATAAAGAGCAAGATCACTCAAGCTAAGTCGGGCGATCAGCGGCAAGTGGACCGAGGTGCCAGTAAACCATGTTATTGACAAAGAAGAAACAGGGAATGTGATCTAACCCTTTGATCGAACGACCGAAATTGAAGTTGCAGAAGATGCTTATGTCGCTCTGGAACGAGTGTCTGAATATCGATTCAAGGAAGTCTACATGCTCGCTGCCGATCCTGACAAGAAAGTAAGGGAGTCGAGTAATCGTGTTCACAAGTTTGCAAGATATCTCCTTGAGAAGCAAACTGCGCTCGTCGCGTTCTTCTCCTGGGGTCGTGGTTACCAGTACTATACGGCTGTTATCTATCCATACGAGAGAAAAGAGGACGGCGGATTGTGGCTATTGATGGGAATGAGCGAAGGTATCCTCCAACTGGATTACGGAATGTCTCTGGAAGAAGCTACGACTAAGGAACCAGAACCAAACGTTCCGCTAATTTCTGTTGCGAGAAAACCCAAAGTCAACATTTCAAAATAACGCCTACCAATGAATTGACGCTGTCCGGGTAATACTGCCTGAAGGTCGCGTGATAATGCAGGAGTGGCAGCAATAAACTCTTGTTTGATCATTCTTATTCAAGTGTCAGCAGAGGCGTTTCTTGATAAGAGGGTAACTCCAGGTTCCTTCTTACTCTGACAGATTAGCGACCCACAAATATCACTAAGGGTGCTCGGCTAAGCCACTTGATAACATGGCTTCGTTCCACTCTGGGCGCTTGGCGTAATCCCAAGTTGAGAAATAGCTCGGGATGATCGCAATCACGACTTCGCTTCCATTTTTGATAGAATCCAAAACCTCCTGAGCAATTGGATGGTTCAATTTTACATATCTCTTCAATATCCTCTCTCCGAATAACAACTTACGTCCTCTATCGTCTAGCGTTTGTGCTCGTCCTTTTCCTCTTACTCCCTTATTCGGCCAAGTTTGGGTGTCGACGTTGAAATAAATTCTATCGGTCTTCCTTAGATTTTTCTTCTTCCTCGAATCGCGCCCCGTCAAAAAATATAGCTTAAAGGTTTCTGGATCGAAATAGTACCACGCAGGGTGAATGTTTGGATCTCCTTTCTCGTCCACGGTTCCGATTTGGATTATTCTACCATCATTGACAAGAAAGATTCTTACCTCTTCCTCATCCATCCCGATACCTTTCTCTGCCTGAAAGATTCTCACGGTCATAGACTACCGAAACCCTGAATCCTTTAAAGATCGAGATAATTAGAAAGATCGGTTATCCTATTATCTTGAAACGACTGAAAGGCGTCGTCTATATAGCACAGCGGCACCGACAGCTACAGCTGCAACTATCAGCGTTGCAATTTCGATCAAGAGTCCAAGAGTATCGCTACTCGTTTGAGGAGCGGGTACTCCTACGATGACAGGGGTGGGGGAGTTTGAAAAGGGGAGGTCCCCGGAAATGGTGCCATTCGAGATGGCGATGCTTCCAGCTTTCTGCCAAGCATTTGCACTCCAATAATAAATTGTAGGTTCTGCAATGTTTGAACCAGATTGCGGGCATGCTGAACCACATTCAAAGCTGATGGTGTAAGAGTAGTTGCTTGGTACGATGATAGGATATTCTGAAACACTGAGATTGCCAGCGTCGAGTACGTAGGTTGAGGCAGGCGGGGGTCCGATGCAGTGCGGCCAGCAATTTGGAAACCAGATAGGATAATACCAGAAGTGAAAATGAATATTATTAGAACAGATATTCTGCGGACAATTGGTGCCCGTTAGACACGGATTTCCACTAGATTGGAAGCATAGCGGCGCGGGTCCGGGAAGACACAGACTTTTAGACGCGAGCTTATTCACCGTGAGAGCCTCTCCAGGCGAGAGGGTTAGTTCAGCACCTCCTCCGGACACGTTGCCGTTCACAACAGACAAGCAGTAAGTGCCGGGATAGAGGAGGATCTGCGGGGCTCCATTCACGAACGGGGTCTGCGACGCTTCAGCGATGGAAGAGGACGGACTCCATACATACAGCGTTCCTGTATTGATGGGCGACATTACTGTAAGGGTGCTCACCTGGGAGCTGCTGTACAATCCCTCTGGGATGCAGGTTCCACATGGGCTTCCGGAACCCGCGGTGATCTGGGCGAATATTTCTCCGTTATCGGGATTGTACTGCATTGTGTCTACGACATTGCTTGTTACCTCTGCGGTATCCACTCCAAAGTTGTACGCGTTGGGAACCATCTCATAGTTATTTCCGTTCCAATATTCGAGCTGAAGATTCATCGTTCCTTGAGAGAGTGATGAAGGGGGAAGGGGATGAAAAAAATCCAAAGTCCAGCTCTGCGTCGCTGTACGAAACTATTCCAATATTGGCATTGTTATTCGGATCGAAAGAATTTCCCTCGACCACTAGATTGCTATCGGACTCTGGCGTATAGCAGGTAAAGATAGCAGTATCGACGGTTGTCCACCCGGAGTGGTCCGCATCTTGGTACATCGCAATAATTTCCGGCTGTCCGGTCGACGCCGCCATTGCCGATTCTACTTTGAAATCCAAGTTTGTGGGGAAGGAGATTGGATCCGAGGTCGAGAGAGTATTTCCAAAGGTCTGCGCCCCACGCGAGCTTGCTGTGCTGACCCCGCCAGGACCTTGAATGCAGTTGGACGAAAATTTTCCATCTCCGGGAGAAGTATAGTTCCAGATTTCGACAGCGAAGTTGTTCAGATAATAAGCCCCGGCTGTTTGGCTGATGGTAGCAACGAGCTGGATCCAATAAACTTGCGGCTTTCCATTTGTTTCCATGTCAAAGTTAACATTCAGCTGGAAAACTCCGCTCGTCTGGGAGTTGGGTGAATAACTTTGGATGTTTATTGTGCCGAGAAACGACGTGGTGCTGTAAGGAGTTACGGCAGTGCCGGTAGAGGGACTCATTCCATAATCGGAAATTCCCATCGGGGCTGGTTCTGCGTGAACGTGACTAGTGGGAGGAATTATTTGGGCGTAAGCAATGGAAAAGAAACTTGAAAGGGCTAGAATTGACACTACGATAAGAAAGATTGTTTTGGCAGACGTGGGAAAGAAGGATTTCTTATGAAATAGGCGACGACGAATATTTTTGTTGTGAAGAAATAACTCGTCCATGATTTCGCGAAAATATCGTCCAATATTAAAAGCCATCAATAAGTGGGATGTTAAAATGGATTTGAGTATTTTCAGCGACTGACTTCCAATCAACAGATAATGTGACCAATGATGTTCAACTTTCATTCTAGGACCTCGACCCCGGACCGCGAAATCCTCCAGCTAGAGCGCGTCAGCGCCTCGTTCTATTAGAAGCCAATAAATCTCAAACGTTGGACGTTTTTGAGGATTGAGCGAACAGCTGAACCTTGTCTCCCAGGTAATCCTAACAATATTGGGAGGTATCATCGCTGCGGCAACCGGGATCTGGATCGGTCTCACATTGGACAAAAGACATCTTAAGGAGAAGATTCGATTTGATCACTTCACGCAGATAAAATCGAACGTCCTTGAGCCTGTAAGGAAGTCATTGATGCAAACGGTGGAAAATTACACGACCAATGAGCAACATAGGTACGATTCCAAAACATACGAGGAATTGATGAAGATGCCCTCGCATTGGTGGGATTATTTCTCGGCGACTGAAAGCTGTGATCCTATTTTGCTCGAAGATCTTCCTACCCACTTCATTGAGCTGCCACCTCTCTTCGATGAAGTTCAGAACCTGATTAGAAATCGGACGATGGAATATCTCAAACTGCGGATCAAAACTTCTTTGAGCCTCGCTGACAGGTTCAAGAAATTCAAGACTCCCGACGGAACGACACATCTTTTCCCAGAGAACGAACTGGAAATGGCTGCTCACGCAGCCTTGATGATTCTTATGGGATACCACAGAGCGTTCTGGGCGAATTTGGATTACACCCTAACTCAGAACGGCAGGATAGATCTTGTTCTCCAAGTTGCAAAGGAATATTCAACAGGAAATGGCTTGGAGTTCATTTTACTGCAAGATTTGATTCGAACTACCCTCGACAAAACTGTAAAGAAAATCGGTCAAATCGAGCTGCTTCCAATTCTCCCGGGAAATTGCCCTTACATCAAAGTCTAGTCAAGGTCACACGTCGATACTAGGTTGTCGGACGCTTAAGTGAGACCAGAATCTACTTTGAATTTGAACACGATATTTGCAAAGCTTTTCGTCTGGAGTTCCTCGCAGACAATGCTTGTCGCTCACTCCCAGGACTGGGACCTCTTTAATGGTCATACGACATAGCAACATCTGGACGGTTCGGTCTCGGAGTGCCGGCGAAAATCCGATCTAAGAAACGTGTGTAGAATGCTGACGAGGTGATCGGTTGATGTGAGAAGCTATTATTCTCAGATAATCGTAAGACCTATTGCAATAATTGCATCTCTGCTCAAAGGTTTGTAGAAGGCGGTCAAGCTATTTATACGACCAAAATACTGTCTCAAATATGACACTAGAGTCTACGTTTTGGCGTTGTGAATGTGGAAATGAATTTGAGCTGATCGACGCTGTAACTTCCGGGAACCGGATGCAAGATCAAATCAAGTTTTCATGCGATAAATGCGGCAGAATCGATACGGCAAGCATCCGCGGAATCGCATCGATAAGAGGAGCTTCAATAATAGAGTAGAGCGACTCCGGCCCAAAAGTGGTTCATCGTAATTCCACCAGTCAGGTTGAAACAAAGTGCGCTCTAATGCAATTGATATGCATCGACTGTTAGATTAACAAAACTGAGCATTTGGACAGGTTACTTCGGTAGAGGCGTTTCAATGTCAAGTTCAGATAAAATCAAGTCGCTAGAATGTTGAAAAATGGAGAAGTTCCCAATTTTGGAAAAAAGTCAAACTTGTAGCTTTGAAAATCGAGTTTGCCTTATAAAAAGCCTCGTTGACTCTTCGTTTGAGTTCAAACCACGTTGCAAAAAACTGGAGTTCTGATTGCAGTCTTTGCCTTATTCGTAATCACCTCTGCATCTGCCAGCTAAGTCTTGAAACCTTCTACTTTAGCAACAACTACGGTTCAAAATACCATAACTCAAATCGAAACTCAGCCGACACAATTTGTAACAACTACTGGAACGCAGCTCTTGACTGCAACAGTTCCCAGTGGCGTCACATCGTATATCACGCAGAGCGTTACCACCTTGATACCGCGGATTTCAACGATTACTACGACACAACCAGAAACGACAACCATTGCAGGCTCAGAGTTTAGCATTACCTCGCCGGTAACAATCGTGGTGTCATCGATAATTTCAACGGAGACAATATCTGACGTTTCTGCTCAAACCATAACCGCAACTTCGATTCTGCCGGTTGTCACAACGCAAATGCAAACATCAACACAAACGACTACAACCACTTCGACAAGCACTAGCACCACCACCATCACGAGAGTGACTACTGTCTATAGTCGCCCAAGCTTCTCTGGTTATTCTAGCATCACTGTTGTTCCTGTAAATGTGACAGGCGGCTGCTCCGGTCCCGCGGGTTACTGTCCTTTTGACGCCGCCGTCTATATGGCTATGTGTTTCGCCCTCGGAGTAAATGGAACTGAATGTTCCTTTCGTGGTAGCTTGATTCCACCAGATGGTAACATAACTGTGGGTCAGCCCGCAGGCAGCGATGTCTATATTGTCCTTTACCCCGAGGTGTTAGTGAATTACCCAGAGGGAGCCACCTTCGGTAACGGTTGTTTAGCTATAGTGGAGTGGAATTTTCCAGAGACTTCCGGAACTAATGCAGTAGTACAAATCCCAATAGGAACTGTAAACTTGCCACCTTGTTAATTGGCGAATAGTGAATAGATCTACTGAGACTCATTACGATTATTGGTTTTGAGCTTGCCATGAGGTTCCCCCTAATCTTCACCGCTGCCGCTGACTGTCGTCATGATGATACTAGCACACTACTACGTCGAGTTGGTCACGCCGACCACCTCAGTGTACACGAGACCGGGATTGCCATTGGGCGCAGGCACATAATGGCAAGAGCTGCCAATGATTGGGTTTGTCAAGTTGCCGAACTGCAAGTACACGTAGATTCCATATCCGCAGATGACGTTCTGGGGATAAAAGCCGCTCCATAGGGCGATTTCATAGGTCCCGCTCGGGACCGGCACTATCGGTTGAACGGTGTAGTTGACCTCGAAACCCTCGTTTTCGTTTTGGGGACCACCAATTAGGAAGCTAGCAATGCTGGGGGTGACCAAGAACGATGATGTTAAGTTGAAAAGCTCCCCGTTCGTCACGTTACGGAGGAGCGGAGAGTAGATGGTAAATTGCCGAGAGGCGTTGATTACTATTGGAGAAGTGGAGTTGAAATAATAGAACCTCACGCATAGAGTTGCGGTCGCGTCCGATTTCTGTGGGAGTGAAAAAGCGACGCCTACATCAGTTCCATTCTGATAAGATTTTGAGCAGCTGATAGCAGTGCTAGGAGAAATGTAAGAGCCCACAGGGCAAGCGTTCTCCCACGGTAGCTTTGGAGTTGTACAGTAGGAGGTAGAGTTGTCGTACCAGATTGTGAAGACTGTGAATATGGTGTCGTTTTCCAGAGTGAATTGGCTAACGTAATACTGTCGACCTCCGTAACTTACGATTTGGGCAGAGATAGACTGGTTGGGGTAGGTCGCGCACGGCAATCGCAACGCACCGCATGGTTGTCCAGCTGCTAACCCATAGACTGTAACATTCGTGTTCACCACTTGCCAAGTACTGCTGGTCTGAGTAGATTGCTGAGGCGGCTGCAAGCTCAGATTCAGATAGATTCCAAAGATGAGCGCAATAGCTATGATTGGAGCGAGACTCAAAGCTGCTGTCTTTCGTGCGGAGGTCATCTGACTAATCCTTACACCCATATCTATCTAATCAGTGTTCAATTCAAACTATGCTTTGTGAGCCCTGTTCTGCTTGGTAGAACTATATCGAGTGGGGATGACGTTGCAAATAGAGTCGGCGATTCCCAAGAGAAGAAAGCGTCATGGACAAGCCCAGTACTCTGCGTTTAGTCGGCGTTTCGGTAGTCATGTTGGTCGTGGGCGTTGCCCTCGGTTCATCTGTTTTTGTGATGAGGACGATTGAAACGACAACTGTACTATCGACCAAAATTCAACTAACTACAGAATTTTCGACCGTCACCCAAACATCCACTCTTGCAAGCCCTCGCTCTGTAGTTTCTATTTCTCGGGAGATTGCGTTGTTTGTGGTGGTACTGAATAATTCGGCTTTATCGATTCTGACGAAGAGGATACTAATGCAAGACGTGACCATCTATACAACGAGTGGAAACTGTACTGCTGAAACAGCATCAAGTGGATTAATTACAAGTACACAATACTTGTTCAATAACCATACGATAACAAATTCGACGACGGTGCAGGTCAGTTCAATTTCTACTACGACCACGGAGAATACCAACGCAACGTCTACCGCAGTTCCGTCAGAGTTCCCGATTCAATGCTGAAAATTTACAAAGACGGGAATAAATCCGCCGTGGTAGTTACCCATAGGACAATGAGGACTTGATATGAAGAGTGCGTCAATATCCCGAGCTGCTGCCGCTCTAATTATCATTATGCTGGTCGTGCTTGTCGGTATCGTCGGATACGCTTTTGGAAACGCACAAACAATTTTCTCCACTGAAACTACGACTGTATCGACAACTACGACGGTAGTTCCTTACCTGCAGGTGATAAGCTTGGTATTCGCATTTCACCTTCAGAAGATGGAATTGAGGAATGCGAGCGGAGTCGCTGAGGATTACGCTCCCGACGCAGTGCTTGTCTGGGAAGGCAATGCGCAGGGGCTGGAAGGAACGTACCGTGGCGGCAACATCTCAATCTTTTGGTGCTCGTTCCTGTGCCACATCCAAAATCTTCTCGTTTCAAATTCAAGCTACTCAGCGACCATAAACTCAACAGCCACGGGTGGTTCGACCGCCTTCGTCAACTCTACTATCTTGGTGTCCGGTCGTGGCACGATATTGGGAAATTTCAGCGGAATCATAAGCCTCAGAATAGTCTACGACTCCAACAAAGAGAACAGTTGGCTAATTTCTAACGAGACTTGGAATTTTCTCCAGCTTACCACGACAGGACAAGGGTACGCCTAGGCCTTTTTTCGGGTGTTGGAGAACGAGGGGATCTAGTTTAGCTGCAATATTTGTTGTTGTTGCGATTGCATCTATGGTTCTAGGTTTGATTCTCGGGGCAAATGTCTTGACATCGCAAAAAACTGGAACTGCAAACTTCTCCACTACAGCCACCGTGACTGAAACCAACAACTTGATCTCGTTTACCACTTTTACCCATAGAGTTACGACAACAAGAACTCTCGCTATCAATTATTCGACAGGTCTGGATTTCGTAATGTCGATAAATTCCTCAACAGTTCAGCATGGGCATAATCTGACGGTTTTCGTGGGAGCCTACAATGGTTTGAACAGCACGAACAACGTTGCGGGTGCATCGGGTTGGAGATTAACTAATGAGTCAGAGGCAGGTCCCAGTTATAATTGTGCGCAGAACGATCCATTCAGGGTGGAAGTGATGAGGGGTTACTACGACATGAGCAACTTCTCTGGGGGAACGCCATTAGTCTTCACCGTTTTTGAGCCTCCCTTCGGATACAATCAGTGCCTCATCTATGTCGCGGCAACGAACCCTTCGGCTCAGCCACTCTTCCAATCTGACTCGCAGAATAATTACGTGTTCAAGCCTGATAGTAACAATGCACAGTGGATAGCCGGCGGCTTTCAAGAAGTTAATCAATCGGCAGTCATGAGTGAAACCGACCTCCTACGACCTGTCGTCTTCACCAATTCAACCGGTGTATTCACCGTCGTAGGCGGGGACGAATGGGGTGACCTAGAAGTTGAACACTTTGTTCTTAGCTAGGAACCATGCGGTTTATCTAAAACACAGCTTTGCAAGTTGAGATTGCAAGCACGATTTCGCCAAAAAGGGGTCGAAAGGAAAATCGCGGCGGAGCAAAAAGGCTAAGGGAAAGTCGAGGTTGCAAAGAAGACATTTGGGGTTCAACAGTCGCTAGAAGATTTCTTTTTCAAGAAATCTTGGTTGCATTTCTTGGCTTCAAAATCGTCCGGATTATGACCTAAGAATATAAAATCCCGCTCGCAGACTTTGCGGCCTCACTTGATATACAACCAGAGTGATTTGAATTTTGGAGATACGGAAGCTCGATGGACTCAATGTAGTAAGAAGCAAGGAAGTAAAGGGAAAGTATGAGCGGACTAGTTCTAGTCACAATCTTGTTTTTCATGCTTACAATTCTTCTCTTGATAGCGTCTAGTTTTTTCCGTTCACCCCATCAACGTCTAAGGGCGTCAACTCTGGCTGAACTCCGCCGTTTATCACCTCGAGGATTTGAGGAAGCAACCGCCTCGCTACTATCTGATTTGGGTTATTCTCATGCTCGAGTCATGGGGGGAGCAGGAGATCTTGCACGTGACGTTTCTGCAATCGGCCCGGACAGCGTACCAGTAACTGTTCAATGCAAGCACTATACAAAACCCGTGAGTTCACCGAACATGCAGTTGTTCATTGGGATGTTGAAGACTGAGTACCAAGGAAGTAGAGGAATTTACGCCACGACTTCTAGCTATACCGCTCCAGCGCGAGCGTTAGGTAAGCGACATGGCATAACTCTTTGGGATGGAAACTCACTAGCGCGACTTGTTGTCGAGGCAAGACTGAGACGGGAGGCTTCATCGCTATCCTCCGAGCAAAACAACGAGAGGTTGAAGGCAACTTGGCAAAAACAAGCCAGAGAACTATTCGTGGTAATGTTAGTTACTGCTTTTTTGCCCAGCGTGAACTTTTCGACAATCGGCTCTAGTTCATACGAGGCGCTTGAATGGTTCTGGGGGAGTTATCTTGTACAACCATGTTGTAGTTCTATTTCATTCTTAGATTTCGGTCCTGTCGGCAAAACCGAAACTGTGGTGTTTGTTATGGCACTGGTCATTTCCATTACTTTCTTTCTAGTCCCGATGAACCAAAATCTCTCTAGAATAGCATTGATAATTTTCGCTTTCTTGAGTCTTCTGGCGGTGTATGAGATATTTTACCCTTATCAGTTTCCGGATTTTGTCTATGTGCCCTTGGAGGAGTTCATGGTGTTTGTGTCGTCATTGTTAATCCTCCGTATCTCTAGAATTTTTCGGCAGACGATTTAGAAGCTTGATGACTTGATTTGTAATCATTTTGAGCGTCATATTGAGTTTGATTAGAAGATGACCTTTAACTAATTATGATTGCAGATCGTAACTGTCTAGCTTTTATTCCCGGCGACTGCATCCAGAATGTGAACTTTACTTCACATTGATAGCGTGCGGGTACGGATCGAGATAACCCGCTCAAAATCTCGGCACCTTAATAGGAGAGAACTTGGATGCTCTGTGTGGTATTTTGTGGGTGCGGAAGCCAAAGCTATCGTCTAGGTTTCCCAAAAGCAAGCGCCAGAGGATAATCATTGGTGGCTTGGTCTTTTTCATTATCACGACTTCTTTCGCAGCCTATTTTGAGCAATACTATCCAAGTTCAACTTTGGTTTCTTTTTATGACGACAATGTCTACGTCGATTTTAATCTGGTAACTAATGGCTACTTTGGATTGACTCAGGGACAATCATTCCATTTGGTTCCAAAAGCGGTAATTCCGCTACGATCAAACATTGCTGCGATCACTTTTGACATCAACGGGGTCACTACCTGTGATGTTTACAACACTTCACAAAACGGACCCGGAGTTTACTTCAGCGCTTTACGCACTCTACTCTTGCCATTAATTGATAATCGTACAAGTGGGTTGTTTGTGTCATCTCAGCAGGCAGGGGGATATTTCGGCTTAGGTAACTGTTTTGTATTTACAGACTCGGGGCAGCTATATCCGATCATCGGAATAACCTATTCCAACGGGACTACGCTAACTTCTACGTACCCATATTACCCAATCACGGTTCTTTCTCCAACAGAATCTTTTACCGCTCTAGTGACTATTTCCGGAGTGATTTCGACAATATTCACTATTATTAGCGTGCTTTTGGCGAGCGATAAGAATGAACACCAGATAGTCTATATTGCGACACCTAATCGATTTTGGTGAGACCAGAGATTCGCTGTTAGTCGGTCGCGAAAAATTCAACGACGAGAAACTTCCTTGGGAATAGATCACAACTAGTCGTAAAAAGTGACTCAGGGGATGATGCCTTGCTTCGAGAATGGCTGTCAGAAAATCAAAAACAATTGTTCGAGTGTCATCGTCTCTTCCATGCCGAAAGGATGATGGAATCATCGTCACCTTGGTTGAGGGACGGTCTGGAAAGTGTCCTGTTTGTCTGAAGGATGAAAAAATAAGGAACCTTGAAATCAGAGGTAGGTTTCTTGCTTTGTACATCGTGTGGAGCATCGATTACCTCAGAATAACGAATTATCACGGGCAGGACAGGGAGGCGCGGGACCGGGAAATTGAAAAAGTCAACTCAAAAACTGAACGCCCCGGACGCCGGAATCCAGGAGATACTTCCGGCGCTGGAAAAATACGCGGAACTTAGGAAGACCTTCTCTTGGACAGAAAAGGGGGAGCTTGGTTGATAGATGATAGCTCAAACGGAAGCATGAACGGTATGCGAACTCGGAAGATATGGTGGACCACCCATTCGGAGAGTCAGAACGGAACGCGCATAACAACTTCACCATTTGGTAGCGCGGCCACAAATTCAAAGCCCTGACTGATATGGTTGCCAACTTCGCCGACAGGAATCACTTTCTGTTTTGAGCCGTTATTCGCCATGATGCCGAGAATCTTTCCTCGAAGCATCTTCTGAAAATCATCGTCAGAAGTCTCTGAAAGATCAATTTTTCCGATTTCCTCCTTTTTGAAGCCGGCCACGACGAGTAACTGTTCTCTGAAGGACTCTTTCATCTCTGCAGCGCTGGTCAGTGTCCCTTCGGTTTTCGTTATGGTCAGAGAAGGAATCGCTTTGGAATATTCCTCAGCCAGCTCCTCGATTGTTGGTTTCATATAGCTCGCAGTCACGCCTGTTGAGTGCCCCATCATCAGTTCAACGTAGATGGATTTCGTAAAGCGCTCGCATTGAGACTTGAAGAATTTTCTGAAACCGTGTGCCTGCTTGATCTCGTATTTGGTGAACTCCTTTCCGGCAATCGCGTGTACGTCCTTGTCCCTATTTCCCAGTTCCTTCCACAGTTCACCGAGCTTGTTCCGGACTACTTTGGAGTTCAGTGCGCGGGGGATAGCCGGCGAGCCGGCTGATGCTTTTCTAGAGTTTAGGGTCGTCGAGATGAGGGGCGACTTTTTGGATATTTTTTCTCCTGCGTTTTCTCGAAGCTTTCTGTATTCAAGTAGACTTTCGTAACACTCTGGTGAAAGGAAAGTCCAGTACTCTTCTGGTTCTCCCGAATAAATTCTGAGCTTTGCAAACTCGTATTTTCCAGAATTGAACGGTTCCACATCTCCCCAAGTCAGATAGTCGAGCGCCCCTATCCTAATTCCCGAACTTGCCAAGAGTAGGATTACTGACTTCATTTTGAGATCTGCATGAAGAATGAGTTTTCTGATTTCGTCCGTTGTCGGAGGACGGTCGTTTCCCGAGCGCTTTGCAGGTGGCAGTACTCTGTTAATCTTCTTCCAGTTTACTTTCTCCGCATCGTTCATTTCAAGAAGGAGTTTTATCGAGTCGCGCGCCATGTGCAGGGTGGATCCGCTCGCTCCTTCCTTTTTTCTCGACTCGACGTAATCCAATAATAGGCTGTCAACCTTTGCGGGCTTGCTTTTCGCGAGACTAACAAAGTCGTCAACCCCCAAGTTGCAAAAATCCAGAAAGTGGCGAAGCTTGATACAGTAATTTTCCTTCGTTTGTTCGCTTTTGAAGCTCGCATAGAAGGGCTTCAGGCTTTCGCCCTTGAGGTCGTCGTACACCCTGCGCATGGTGGGGTGTCATCAGACCCTAATCTAATAAAATTAGTGTATTTGGACATGTTTAGGAGTGCCGAGGGTGTGACTTGAACACACGACAGCCCGGTCTTCAGCTTCACCAAGAAATTACGATTTCCTTCGGGTGCTCTCCCAGGCTGAGCTACCTCGGCAGAGAACGGAGTAAGTGGGCTAACAACTTCTGAATTCTCGATTTAAGAGTGTTGTCGGAGATTTCCAAAGGAAAGCGGTAAGTAGCCATTCCGTGCAATTTTGATCTTGCCTAGCAGAGGCCATATTTTTTGATCGAGATCCGCACAGACGACATTTCAGAAAAGCAGCTAGCGCAGATTGCTCTAGAGATTCAGCATCGCTGGGAAGTCCCGACTTTTGTAAAGATGCACGAGATCATGGTTGCTGAAGATGATTTAGAACCAGCTCAATCACACGAACTGATCAGGGATTTCGAAAACGGACTGTCGATAATTTTTGAGAATCTCGAGATCACTCCAACGTTCAGAGTGCTGAGAACTGGAAAACTGCGTTACCAAATTGACAGGATCCCTGGAAGCGAGCTTCCGACTTGGATGCATGAAATAGAGCAGACGCCCAAGGTGCCGGAGGGAGTTTTTGAATGTCTCCATTGCGGAAGAAGATTCCCTACGGAGATCCAGCTTTCGCTTCACACGAAGTTACATTACATCATGTAACCCATTGCCACGATTAGCCTAAAAGGGCTGATCCGAAACTGCTTCGGAGCGTGGTGATAGCTTGAATGGCTCTTGACTTGGCGATTCTTCAACTACTGATCGGCTCAATCATAATTTTGGCTGGTTCATGGCTGATCACTTTTTCCCTCGGAAAATTGATTCGCGGGATTGCGACAAGGGCCGGGGCATCACATGCCGTAATTCAAAACATAAGCGATGTTATGTTCGTTATCTGGGTTGTAATAGCAATCTCGGGAGTAGCCACGTTCACAGGTCTTGCCTCAGTCTTTGCAGCGCTGACTGTATCCGGACTCGTGGGCCTGGTAATTACACTCGCTCTCCAGACGACAATTTCTAACGTTATTTCCGGAATATTTCTTCTAAGCGAGGGTAGCATAAGGGCTGACGATGAAATAGAATTTGGCGGGGTTCGGGGTATTGTTGTCAAGACCGCCCTCCGTAATACATGGATCCGGACGAAGGAGGGAAAATTCGTCGTCATCGGGAACACGACACTTTCCGGCGGACCGCTCATAAATCACTCCGCGACCGAGCGGTTGAATCGAAAAGTTATGTCCGATTTATGATAGCAAATTGCAATAGTTGAAAGCCTAAATACGGAAATGGAATCTTAACAAGTCTCGATTTGTCTTCAAATAATGAACGGTTAGACGAGCTCGAGTACAAGATCGAAAAGCTCCACGAGTTAGTGGTCGATCCACGGAGGACTCACGTCAACCACGTGATTTTGGACTATAATCTTTCAAGGCACGAGGTGAACAAGATTTTCGGACTATTGGATGAACTATCAAGTAGAGGCGGGAAAATTGAGGTGCCTGAATTCGAGTCGATGATTTACGATGAGATTTCTAGATTAAGAGGAGACAACGTTTTTGTAAACTCGCTCATACGAACGCTGGAAGAAGACGGCAAATATCCCGATTTTTTCAAGAATCTTCAGAGATAGCAATTTTTCCCTTTCGAATAATGTTCTCCATGAAGAACTCTCCCGCGCGGTATGAAGTCCGAACCAAAGGACCGCTGGCAACATAGCTGAATCCGAGGGACTCGCCCATTTCCCGGAATTCGTCAAACTTTGAAGGTGGCACGTATCTCTCAACTTCTAGATGCCAGCTAGACGGGCGCAGGTACTGACCAATTGCGAGTACATCAACGCCGATATCTCGAAGGTCTATCATAGATTGCTTGATCTCTTCGTCCGTCTCCCCCAGTCCAAGCATCAAAGATGATTTTGTGTAAATCGAAGAGTCGAACTCTTTGATTGATTTCAGGACTGCAAGTGATTGTTTATAGTTCGCACGCCCGTCCCTCGCCCTTCTCTGCAATCGCTCGACGGTTTCGATGTTGTGGGCAAATACATCTGGATGTGTGTTAGCTATAGTCTTTACCGCTTTTAGGTCCCCTCTGAAATCCGGCGTAAGTACTTCGATCAGCAGCCCCGGATTTCTTTCCTTCGTCTCGATAATCGTTTGAGCAAAGTGTCCGGCTCCACCGTCTGGTAAATCATCCCTGTCTACAGATGTCAGAACAACGTAAGATAGATTCATTTGTTTTAGGGCGATTGCGATCTTGACAGGTTCCAGCTCGTCCACGATTAGGTTTGGGTTTCCGCTTTTCACGGCGCAGAACCTGCAGCCGCGCGTGCACGTGTCACCGAGAAGCATGAATGTGGCTGTACCTCCTCCCCAGCACTCTCCAATGTTCGGACAGTGAGCCTCTTCGCAAACCGTGTGAAGGCCCAGATCATGGGACAGGACTTTGAGTCGCTTGTAATTCTCGCCCGACGGCATCTTGACTTTCAGCCATTCGGGCTTTGGCGAGAGTGAGGCTTTCTGCAACAAATTTCGACCGATTTAGATTGTCCATCTTACCTGAGAAGAAATCGACCTGCGATTGGGTTCATTATAAATATCCTGTAATGACAGCCATTTCCGCGCCGCGAGAGAATCTATGATTAATCAACGATCTCGAATCGCTAAAAGCGTTACTTGTTTGCTTACTGATCTAATTGAAGAAACCTTGAGCGAGGAAGAAATTCATGGGTGCAATTAAGATCAAGAGCGTTCCACCCGGCCCAAAGGCAAGGAAGGTTGTTTCCGATACCAAGAAGTTGCTCTCCCCCTCGATCGCAAGAAACTATCCACTGGTCATTGAATCGGCTCATGATTGCCTAGTAAACGATGTCGATGGAAATCAGTACATAGATTTCAATTCCGGAATTGCAGTCTTGAATGTGGGTTCTACCAACGAAGCAGTGGTCAAAGCTGCTACTCAGCAGCTCGAAAAATTCACACATTATTCGTACACAGATTTCTACTACGAGGATATCGACGACCTTGCAGAAAAATTGTGCAAGATTTTTCCAGGTGATTCAAGAAAGCGTTACCAGGTTTTCTACGGCAACTCTGGGGCGGAAGCAAACGAAGCAGCGATGAAGCTTGCAAGGTATCACACGAGGCGTCCCAGGTATTTGGCTTACACGAGCGCATTTCACGGCAGGACAATGGGAACCGTTTCTCTTACTGCAAGCAAGCCAGTTCAGGTGAGAGGCTTTTCTCCGCTGTTATCTTCCGTCGAACATGTCCCGTACCCTTACTGTTATCGTTGCCCGCTGAAACTGGAATATCCTAGTTGTGGGATTGCATGCATTGACTACATCCAGGAACAGTACTTTGACAAATATGTTCCACCTGAAGAAGTGGCTGCTTTTTTCATAGAATCGATCCAGGGAGAAGGAGGATACGTGATTCCTCCGGATGATTACTTTGCTGAACTCTTCAAGCGATTCCGGAAATACGGGATTCTCTTTGTCGCTGATGAGGTCCAGTCCGGCATGGGGAGGACAGGGAAGTGGTTCGGAATTGAACACTTTGGAGTTTCGCCGGACATGATTACACTCGCTAAAGCTCTCTCCGGTGGTTTGCCAATTGGCGCTATGATTGCAGATGCTTCACTCATGACTTGGGAACCGGGTTCTCACGCAAGCACATTCGGCGGGAATCCTGTTTCAGCTGCCGCAGCTCTTGCTGTCATAGATTTCATCGAGAAAAACGACCTGATGGGGAACGCAAGAAAGCAGGGTGAATACCTCAAATCAGTTTTCGAGGAATGGAAAGAAAAGTACGAAATCATAGGAGACGTCCGAGGAAAGGGTCTTATGATCGGAGTCGAGATTGTCAAGGATAAGAAATCAAAGGCGTTCGCTCCGGAGCTGACTGAGGAAATTGTCTCGAAAACGTGGAAAAATGGGGTGCTTCTAATCACATGCGGACGGTCGACTTTGAGGATTGCTCCGCCACTGACGATAACCAGGGAACTTATCGACGAAGCACTGCCGGTAATCGAGAATGCAATAAAGGAAACAAATGGAAAAAGAAAACCCAGATAACCTCTAGACTTTTTCCGCTATGAAGTAGAGGCTGGGCGACTTTTCGAAATAATCGACGCCAGGACCGGAAAAGATTTTCGAGACCTTGAATCCCGACTCTTCGAGGTATGATTCCAATTTGTTCCTTGAGTAAAATCGCAGGTTCATTCGATCTGTCTTTAGTTCGGAAACTCCATCGGTCTCTAACAGGTAATACGCTCGCCAATCGACGAGATCCGGTTCGACTTTTGTGCTAAAGTTCGCTCTGATCACTGCAATATTCTCTTCAGGATCGTTGAAAAAGCCGTCAATGAACGGGGCATTCAGAAGGTTCTCCTTGATGCCCTCTGCGCTTTCCGTGTCGAAAACAAAAGTGCCACCGGGCTTTAGAATGTACGAAGCTTGAGCGAATAGATTCCGAACAAGTGATTCGTTCAATCCCGCGAGACTCCAGTACATGCAGAGGGCGGCGTCAAAAGTGCCCTTCCGAAAAGGAAAATGGAGAAAATCCGACATAATGAGAGGCACTTTCTCCATTTTTTTCTCCGCGAGCAAGATCATTTCACGACTGGCATCCATTCCAATCAGATTAACTTGGGGCATGATTTTCCGAAGAATTGCCAAATGGTTACCAGTACCGCAAGAAAGGTCAATGACATCCCTGCATTGTCTTTCTATAAGCAAGTCTGCTATCCATTGCGACTCTCGCGGATAATCGCGGTACTGATTTTCTAGCCTATCATAATATTTTGCGAACTCGGTGTACAGTTTTGGAAATTCGAACTTTTCACTCATAGTAAATCATCCGGTTCGAAATCTCAAGCAGGTTTTGATTGGTTAGAAATGCTGGTTTGCCTAGACCACTTCTTTGTGCCATGCCAAGGGCAAAATATTGCATATGGATTGATGCACAGATTGCGATTTCCAGTGGGGTAGAATTTCCTTCGTCCAGATCAAGCAGCTGCGCGCAATAGCCTCTTTTGTTTAGCTCTTCGCTGAGCTTTGCTGCTGTTTCGTCTTTTCCATTGCTTAGAATTACAACGAGATCACCCTCTTTCATGGAAAATAGGTTGACATGGGAGAACTCTTCAGTTAGTTGATAATCAGATTTTGATCCGGCGAACTCGAAAACTTTAGCAGTCCCGTACATTGCGATGGGATAAAGGTAGTCACTTGCTACAATGTGAACCGTCTCGGCGTTTTCAGATTGGCTTTCTGTCCATTGTTTGGCTTTTGCAAAGAATTTGTTTAGTTTGGAAAGCTGCGGGACCTTACCTGAGAAAAGATGATAGCAAGCGAGTAAAGATGAAGTGAAACTGGTAGTCCCGGGTGTTAGGCCGGGGGACTTTGTGAACTTGAGAGGGAGAACCCGCGAACAGATTCTGGCAAGAGGGCTTTCCAGATTCGCCGTAATGGCTATTGTGTCGCTAGCTATTCCACTAACAGCTTTTGCCGACTCGACGTTTGACTTCGTTCTGCCGGATGCCGAAAGGAAATAAACCGATTTACCTTTGCTTATTGCCGGGTTCAGATATAGGTCATACGGGTCTATCGACCTTGGACCAAAGTCCAACAATCGTTCGATGAACTGAGCACACGCGAGTGAATCGCCTGCACCGACTATGATGGATTTTTCAGGATCTCCTTCACCAAAGCCTGATGCTCTGAGGTACCTCGCGTAGTCTGGTAAATCCTCCAGCTGCGCCTCGATTTCCTGAAGTGTTTCGTCGAACTCGGACAATGTGCCATCAATTATACCCGTGAAAAGCTCGCCAGCTCGGCAAATTTCCTGAATTCTCTAATAATAAATGAATTTTTTGCGATGTTAAGAAGGAATAAGGGCGCGTTCTTAGGCGCAGAAATGGAAGACTTGCTTCGGAGGACACCTATTTCTTCCTCCCAAAGCAATCTTGTGTCGCCTCGTCGTCTAATGGTGGATTATCAGTAACGTTTTTCCTGTCATCGTCATACGTTGTAACCAGAATCTTGAAGATCGAAGACAATGTCCAAAAATGGCTCTTGGATGCTCGACAACCTGTTGTCAAGTACTTCACATTGCGAACGCTATTGGATCGAAGTGGAAGCGACCTTGAAGTTCAAGAGGCTCATTCCGACATTTTGAAAAAAGGCTGGGCCTTCGATATTCTGAAAACCCAAAAACCTCAAGGTAACTGGGAATCGAAGAAAGATCTCTATAGACCAAAGTACACCGCGTCGAATTGGCGAATGATTGTTCTTTCGGATTTTGCTTTGAAATATCAGGATGACAAACGACTGGAACGAGCGTGCAAGCTTTTCTTTCACGACTGGCTCGGCGATGATGAAAAATTCAACGAATCCGTCGATGAGGTCTGCATCGCTGGAAACCTTGCCCGGATGCTCACAAGATTCGGGTATGAGGACGATCCCATTGTAAAGAGAATATTTGACTGGCTCGTTGGCGACCAAAAGGAGGACGGAGGCTGGCACTGCTTTGAATCGGACTCAGGCACACTTGATGGGTGGGAAGCGCTCGCGGCATATTCAGCACTGCCGAAGAGCAAGCGAACAAAGAGCATTAATTCATCCATAGAGAAGGGTGCGGAATTTTATCTGGATCGCGGTCTTTACCGCGAGGGCAAAAGATACGAACCCTGGTTCAGATTTCACTATCCCAATCATTACTATTACGATGTTCTTGTTGGGCTCGACATGTTAACGGCTCTCGGTTTTTCCGGGGACAAGAGGCTTCGTTCTGCGTTGCAGCATTTGAAAACGAAAAAGTCGTCTGATGGAACGTGGGCTTTAGACGCAGTTCACCCGGATGTTGGGGAAGGAGCTGATTATACACTGAATGGAAAGATTCACAGGTTTGCTCTTGAACGTGAGGGAAAACCGAGTAAGTGGATTACCCTGAAGGCACTTACTGTGTTAAAGAGAGTGGAAGAATCGTAATTTACATTTACAAAATCTTGACGCTTATTGAGCGGATACCGTTGAATCCATAGAGAAACCGATTATCTTGAGGGGACTCCGGCTGCACGTTTCCTTTTTCGTCTGTTGCTCTAACCCTCAGTCTTATTTTTCCTTTGGTTTGTGGAGTCCATGCATATTCCCAGTTCGTCCATGAATATTCTCCAGCCTCGTTCGGATGAATGGTTACTTCTTTCCATCCGTCGCCTGAGTCGAACTCCACTTTGACAATTTTGCCGAAGCCCGACCAAGCCTTTCCACTAACTGCAACATGCTTTCCGATCTGAAGAGTCGCGCCATCTTCCAGATTTGTAATCAGCGATTTCACCCTCAAGTTCTTTATGGGTTCTTTTACCAAGTTCCCGGATTGCTCAGTCTCGTAAACATACTTTGTCCAGTTGAAATAACCCATAAAGGGCGACGGACTCGTTGACAGAATTATTTTCTTCAACCACTTGACTGAAGCCATGGCGTACCATCCGGGAACTATGAGCCTCGACGGAAATCCGTGATCTCTGGAGAGGGGCTTGCCGTTCATGAAGAGAGCCACGATTGTATCACGATTAGTCGATTTTTGTAACGGAAGCGATCTAACGAATTTTGATTTACTTTTCAGTGAGATTGAATTTTCCTGAGATCCATCGGCTCCCACGAATAGCAATTCCTTTACATTATCGCGATCTATTTTACTCAGCGAGAGATTTTTCAGCAGGTCTGCTACAGGGACACCACTCCACTCAGCAGTGCCGACAGCGCAGTCTCCCCACTCGATTTCGTCTTCAATTCTTTGTCCAAAATTCTTTCTGCCGTTTCCAGCACATTCCAAAACTGCCCTAACTTTTGAATGGGGAAACGCCGATAGCTCGTCGTATTTGTAAGATCCTATTCTCGACCGATCCAGGTAAATGTCGAGCCGCCATCTATCGGAATCGATCTCAGGAGTCTCGAAATGATTTCGGACGTAGAATGAATCAGTCTTTGTAATATCTTCGCAAAGCCCGGCGAGAGTCGCTTCACAATTGCGGGGAGATTTTTGGATTTCTACTATGGAATCCCGATTTTCTTTCAACTAGACGATACAAGCCCTGATTTTGATTGAGCCGGCACAAGTTTCGTACTAAACCAAATTAAATCGATCTTGAAAGTCGCGCAGTGTTGAATTCGTCCTGCTCGAGTAAAGTACCCAAATCGGAGAGATTCACTAAATATTGATCCCTTTCCAAACTCGTGTCAGCAACAGCAGAGATTAATTACCGGTGAGTAGGTATCAAATTATGTTTCTACTTAATAATGAATTTACAGGATCGTCTTCTTTCCTGCGACAATCTCACGAAAGTCTACGGCAAGCGTGATAAAAAAGCGCTCGATTCGGTCACTTTTTCGGTCCCGGCGTCGGGAATCTTCGTTTTGATAGGCAGAAACGGCTCCGGCAAGACAACGTTGGTCAGGATTCTTGCAACGGAACTCGCTGCGACTTCAGGATCGGCATCTATCGATGGTATCGATGTTCAGAAAAATCCCCAAGCGCTTCGTGAGAGAATTGCAATTGTCCCTCAAGAAGCTCGAACCGTGCCCTGGATGACTCCATTACAAACGGTTTCTTCCTATCTGATGTGGAGAGGATTTAGTTATAGTGAGGCGAGAAGACGAGGGATGATAGCTCTCGAAAGACTTGGGATAGAATCCCATGCAAATGCCCTTAACAGAACGCTTTCAGGAGGAAACAGGAGAAAGGTACTCGTCGCAACCGTAATGGCGTCAGAAGCAGAGATAATCTTTCTGGATGAGCCGACGACAGGGCTTGATCCGATTTCGCGTCATGAGTTTTGGGATTTGCTCAAGAATGTTGGGAAAGAGAGATTCACATTTCTCACGACACACTACCTCGAAGAAGCTGAAGCTCTCGCAGACCAGATCGGGATCCTCGATCGAGGCAAGATTGTCAGAATCGGAACATTAGACGAGCTTCGAAAGAGTGTGCCGTACAATTACGCAATGAACGTACCATTCGCAGAAAATTTGTCGCAACCCAAGGTGAATAGTGGTGAGGTTGTCAAGAGCGATGACGCCTACAGAATACTTACAACTGAAGAAGAAGCTTTCCAAATATCCCGTGACCTTTCAAGAGGAGGATACAAATTTTCGATAAATCCGGTTACGCTGGATGATATTTTCTTTTACGTTTTGAATCGTACTTATGGAGAAGCTGGAATTGGAAGAGATAACGGAAGAGAAGAAACCAGAGCCGCAGAGTAAGTCGAGCCATTCACGAGGTCGGCCGAGGAGCAAATTCAGCCAATTCTTCGCAGCAGTCCTCGTTAATGCGCTTTATGAAATGAGGAACTATCCCGTTGTACTATTCAATACTGTACTTTCGCCCCTCTCATTTCTGGTCCTCATCACGTTCGTAAGTCAGGGAAGCTTGTTGGGAGAAGCGATCTTGGGAAGTTTCATAATGAGTATGTTTTCAAGTGGCATGGCATTGCAGGGAGATCTCTCGCATTTGAAAAATGATTTCAAGCTACAGGACATGGTCGTCAGCTCACCGACTCCGTGGTACATTTACGTTCTTGGGATGGCGACTTCGGAGCTGGTGTACTCAGTCCCAGCCCTTGCTGTACTTGGAGTGCTGGCTGCGATCTACGTTCACTTTACTGCGCTTGGAGCTTTGGAGTTTCTCGCGATTCTTGCGATGATGTTTGTAGCCTCGATGGCAGTGGGGTACATGTTTGCGACATTTTCAAGTGATATTGTCCAAAGTTTTGCCTTCTCAAGACTACTTTCGACCCTGTTTTCCACCCTCCCTCCGGTATATTATCCAATAACTTACATCCCATTTCCATTCAGGTATCTTGCTTACCTTTCGCCAACCACTTACGCGGCACAGCTGGCCCAGAATGTGGGGGGCTTCATCTCTCTTTCCTCAATGGCGATCGCCCTCGACTGGGTTGTATTGATCTCCGTAAGTGTTGCGCTTTTCTTTATTGCTAGCAAGAAGGCCAGATGGCGTGAGATCTAGATTCTGACTAGAGTGAATTTGCGAGTCTTTTGATTGAGATTCGGCATGCTGATCTTGATACATCGATTCCAAACCATTTCCGCCTCAAACGCTTGGCGACTGCAAGAGTCGTTCCGCTACCGCAGAAAGGATCGAGGACTACATCTCCCGGATTTGTCGATGTTTTGATAAGCAGGTCTAGTAGCTGTTCTGGCTTCTGCGTTGGGTAACCTAATCGTTCTCGGGAAGTTGCAGAGAGTAACGGTAATCGAATGACGTCGTTAATTGTTTTCCCTTCGGGGTATGTCTTTCCGTAATATATTGAACCATTGACTCGTCTTCTCTTAATTAGGGCGAATCTCCGGCCCTTCGCGTCTCTCTTGTTGTATCGCTTCATTTCCGAATCTGCGTAATCCTGGAACTGATCGTTCCAAGTAAATTGGTCACTCTTTGTGTAATACAAGATAATATCGTGAGACTGCTGCCAGTTTGCTCTGCGACGTGTCCCGCGGAAACCCTTGTCCCAGACTATCTCGCATCTGATCTTTCTTTCAAAAATCTCATCGAGAAGGATTCGCAGGTGTGCATCAGCGTACCAGTTGCAGTGCAAATAAAATGAGCCGGTCTCGCATAGTACTCTATGGCACTGTTGAAGTCTAGGCGTCATCCAAGAAATGTACTCAGAAATCGTTCCGTTCCAGCGATCGTCAAAGCCAACATTTTCACCATCTTCTGAGATGAAACCATACTGCCTTCCGGAAAAGAAAGGAGGGTCAAGATATATCATATCAACAGAAGACTCGGGAATTCTCTTTTCTAGAATCTCAAGGCAATCCCCAAACAGAACTTGATTTACCAACAAAAGAGAACTATGAGAAATTTTCTCTTCGTTAACTGGTTTAGCTTGAGTCTTTTTTATAGAAAGCACGGGAAAAATTTTCTGCTGGTGCCTGCCTAATTCATGTTTGGAATAAATTTTTTTCTAAAGCACCCGCTCTGTTTTGCCACCCGATTGATTTTGATCATGCGGCCCGCTCTCACGATTAGTGTCAATTCGCTTAAATCAGTAAAGATGAAAGTTAGTCATGCTGCCTGCAAAAAGTGATTCATTGAACTCGTTGCAATCTCGCTCACCGCGTCCTGACAGCGTGAAGATTCTGATACTCTGGACATTTTTTGTAGGTGTGATGATTGTTGGAGGATATGCAGTGTATTACCAAACTCTGGGAATTGGTACGGCATATCATAATTCATCGATCGAAGCTGTCCTCGCTTCTCTCTTGTTTGTCTTCGGCATTTATCTACTGGCGCTTGTCCTGCACGGATTCCTGTTCAGCAAAAAGTAACCTCATTGCGAGTCAGCGTTCATTTCGCTGTTGTCTTTGCCGAAGTAAGGATTTCTTAATATGTAAAATCTCGCCCGATTACAGACGAAATGAGCAAATCAGTTCCTAAAGCACTACCTGACGTTAATCAGTTGAAATTCTTGAATTCTCACGAAGTTGGCCGTCTTGCGGTCGCTACTCCGGAAGGAATTCCTCATGTGACCCCTGTAATTTATGCAATGGATGACATTTACCCTGTAATTGCCACCGATTATGGGACTAAGAAATTGAAAATACTGAAGCAAAACAATAAAGCTAGTTTCCTGATTGATGATGTCAATCCCAACAAAGGAATAGTAATTCAGGGAACAGTCGAGATATTTGAAAGGGGTAGGGAGTACATAAGACTCCTGAAGGTGCTCTACCAACGTCTCGAGTATTATCGAGATAACCCTTGGAATGAAGGAGAATCTCCGTTGTTGAGGATCACTCCCGACCACTTCTCATCCTGGGGTATCTAGCAGAATCCCTCCTCTCAATTGGAGCCTTAGGATCCTTGCGGAAAAAAATCGCGACTAGGCCGGAACCATAGCAGTCAACTTTGGTGCAGAAATCCTAGAGTGATGGTGCAAAACAACAGAAGAGACTGTACTCCTCACGCCGTTTATTTTCATTATCTTGTTTTTCAGGAGATCTCTGAACTGCTCGACATCTTCAGCTGAAACGATCGTGACAAGGTCGAACTCTCCAGTAACATGAAACACTTCGTCAATATTTGGTATGCGTTGCAATGCGTTCACAACATCGTCCATTTGGGCTGATTCAACAAATATGTGAACAAAAGCAAATAACTTGTTCATTAATAGTCAAATTCTTTGCTCATTTTTCTCATATTATAGGTCTTGCGCATAACACATGAGAGTGAGTGATGCTTTCAACAAAAAGGACAAGTATAAAATCCTTCAAGGCGCAAAAGCAATTTATCTCATAGTTCTCAAGTGTAGCTAGAGGTGTCTGTAAATCCTCCAGCACCTTTGCGATTAATGCCCTAAATTATCTGAGAGATAAGTAGAAATAGTTTCGGACGAGGGCATTAGTTTTTACACCAACAACCGAGTATTGTTTGCTTTCCTCCAAGTCCAATCAAGTTTCCTGTTTAGGCGGTTTTTGCTAAAACTCAAAACTAAACGGTTCCCAAATTTGGAAACTCCTAAAAGAATGTTCGACTAGGTAGTGAGCGCGAAAGAGGCAATAAAATGAATCGAAATTTGAAGATCTGTATCAATACGCAGACGCCTCTTGTCCAATTCACCGAAAGAGTCCCGAGTGACGTTCAATCCGGGAACGGAAGTTCTGTGACAGATCTTTCGACGCTGAACGAAGGTACCGATTATAGATTTTCGGTTGGAGGCCTAACTCGAATGGTGTTCCCGCTGGTAAATAGGATGCTGAAAGATGGAACTCTTGAGGAAGCTCACTGGATCTCACTTAATCCCAACGGCCCCTCGACGGTCAAGGTTGGTGGAATTGTTCTTCATCACGTTTCTTTGGAGAAAGACCGGCTCGCGGGATACGGCAATACGAAGGAGGCTATCTGGGGTGCTGTCCACGGAACAACTGAAACTGGGCGCGCGACCCAAGATGTGTTCTGGAGCGATGATTTTTCAGAGTTCGAATATTACAACCGAGTTTCAGCCGAGTTAATAATGAAACTGGATCAGAAAGTAGATTTCGACCTTTTCTATATTCACGACTTTCAGCAATTGCCGGTCGGGAGATTGCTCAGTACTTTAAAGCCGAAGATATTCCGATGGCACATACCATTCGACCAAACCATGATTCCGTCGCAATGGAGGGAACTATTGGCTTCTTACTTTAACAGCTATGACATGGTGATTGTCAGTAGCACGAAGTATCTCAAGTCATTGAAATCTTTTGGCTACGATGGCCGTGTGCGAAAGATCTATCCATTCGTAGATCCTGCCGAATATTCGCAACCTTCACTGACCGAGGTTCAGGAAACAAGCACTAGATTAGGAATTTCGCGGGAGGATGATGTGGTACTTTCAGTCGCGAGAATGGATCCAATGAAAGGTCAGGACAGAGCAATTAGGGCAGTTTCACTTCTTCTAAAGAATTTTCCCAATATCAAGATGGTTTTTGTTGGAAACGGCAGCTTTTCTGGCTCCGGACGCGGGTTGGGCCTGTCAAAATCAGCAGTCTGGCGAGAGAAGCTCGAGACGCTTGCGAAAGATATGGGTGTTCAAGAACGCGTTGTTTTTGCCGGGCACCTAAATCAGAAAGACCTGGATGCAATGTATGAACGATGCAGTTTTACGGTACTTCCCTCTGTCAAGGAGGGTTTTGGATTGGTCGTCGTAGAAGGCTGGCTGCATTCCCGCGCATCAATAGTCACTAAAGAAGCCGGTGTTGCAGAGCTGGTCGAAAACGGCAAAAATGGAATGGTGGTAAATCCGAATAACACCGATGAGCTAGCCTCAAAAATGATGCAACTCTTAGCCGATAAACAGCTAACGCGCACGATGGGAGAGATCGGCCTTTCCACGTCGAAGCTCTGCTCGATGGAGGAAGGGCTAAAGTCAGAGATGCAGGCAATCGACGAGCTGCTCACCTGATCAAGGCAGGATCGAGAGGAAAAACGCCGCGGAAGCGGTCATAATCAACGGCAGGCTCCAGAATGCAAGTGGATAAAAGTTTCCAAATGGATCGACCAAGGGCGGTCCGTTTGCGTCGTAAATGAACTCCTGATAACGCAATAGTCCAAACGAAAAAATCGTTGCTATTATAACTACGACAAATCGTCGGTCGTTTTCCCGGAATGGAGTCAAACCCCTCAGGAAAGCAAGGATTAGGGATGGCGTAAGCAAATAGTAGAAACCTATCGCTAATTGCTCTAAATTTAGATAAACTGGCGGGACAGCAACAGTCGGAAGGAATGAAAGATTGACATCGAATTCGCTTAATTCTCCCCATACTATAATGAATGCAGGTGGAATCAAAGCTGACATCAAGAACCAGATCTTTGTTGTCGGTTTCGCTTCAGCTTTCAATTTGTTTTATCCCTCTGATACACGCAATCCAGGTTGTCTACGACAAATACTTCTTACAATACTCTACATTTTCTATGAGCGAAAAATGTTAGCCAAAGTGAATTGGGACCGGAGCAATTTTCTGTAACAAGTAGTGCAAGCCATCTTTAAGCTTGAACTATGAATGGCTATTGATAATTTTGTACGGCCGAGATTTGTTGGACAAGGAGGTTGTGGGCACTAACGGTTGGAAGATTGGTAAGTCCAAAGAATTAATAATCGATAACAACAATTGGTCGATTACGCATCTTGAAGTTGAGCTCCGAAGCAATATTGAAGCTGAATTAGGTATGCCAACAGCTCCACTTTCGCACAATAGACTACCAATTCCGATTTCCACTGTGCAAGGAGTTGGAGACGTAATCACATTACGAACAACGAAAGAGGAGATTGTTTCCAGCCTCTCGGCCTACACTAGAACTGCGCAAACAACGCAGAGACCTGCTGGTACAGTCACAGTCCCTGGCCAGCCTCCTGCAACGGCTCCGCCGGCTCCGTAAGTTCAGAAATTTTTGGATTAGAACCCTCCTCGGTTTGGGGCATTTCCACACAGACCGTTAGAAGATTATTGTTCACCGGTGGCCGTAAAAATAAGCTGTTGCTTTTCAATAGTTAAGAAATAACATTAAAACAATTGCCCCATCACAATTGAAGTGGATGTGACTAAAGCTGTTGCTGCCTTAATAGCACAGTTCCGGGATAACGACTCAGCCAATTTCTTTGAATGAGAAACGATAATTCTCTTTCCTCGGCGAAAAATCCTAATTCTTTTGTAACGGAATAGACTGTGAAGACCATTTTCGGGATAAGCTTAACTCAAGTCGGTAGAAACAACGGGTGTAGCTTTTGGCTTCAACCGGTGTGCCTCCCCTAGATTCGTTGTTGGGAAATGATGGTTACCCGGATAGATCCGCAGTTTTGGTTGTTGGCCCTCCGGGAATAGGAAAGGAGGCTCTAGGTTACTGGTTTGTGCGGTCCGGTCTGATACAGGATGATTACGTACTCTATGCGACGCACCGGTCTGTTACCGATGTCCTAAGGGACATGAAGGGAATTGGCGTCGGGGTTGAGCGCGTTCCGGATTGGATCGCTAGCTCGGGCTCCAAAGTCAAGCTAGATCTTCGAGATCCGACTTCCCTGTCTTTCAATATCAAGCAGGCTGCTCACGACAATAAGACTCGCAGAGTGCGGATTGCGACAGATGTTTTGTCGCCTCTGCTCGTCCTGAATCCCTTGGAATCAATGTATGGATACTGGTCGCAGCTCCTTTCTGATCTAAAGCAACAAGATTGCGTTCTGTTTGCGCTAGCAGAAGAGGGGATGCATCCCCAGAACGTCCTAACTACAATGGAACAGCTTTTCGATGGAGTAATTGAGATGCGACTGTACGAAGAAGGGCTCTCAATCACTCCTCTTTTCCGTGTCAAGAAAATGTTGGGCCTGCCTCCTCTTCATGGTTACATGAAATTCGCAGTTTCGAACTCCGGTATGGAGGTAACAGCTCGTGTCTCCAAGTGATTTACTGAATATCGGTGAAGAGCTCACTTATTTCATCGGTTCGGGAATCGCGGCTTTCGGAATTTACCGCGCCCTAATTATTGGTAGAGCCTTCTTAAACAGGTTATATCGAAGCCGGGCCTTCTGGCTAGCGTTTCTGTTACTTATTGTCACAGTCCTGAACCTTTCAAGTTATGTCCCGCAGCTAAATGGAAATGGGTTCTCCATAAACGAGGGCCTGTTCTTATTGTCGTTTTTTGTGATCTATGTCTTTGTGGATCGCAATCTGCTCATTACCATGCAAGTTGACTTTTTCCATCGAAATACACTTCACTGGACGGTTTTCCGTTGGATTGGATATGCCGCGTTGATACTCAGTTCCATCGGTCTTGCCCTGGTGTCCGCTTTTGCTAATGCCGGTAGCTCCTCTGCCCCTCTTTACGTTAACATTATCCTTGCAAATTACTTCGTTATCCTTGCCGTGGTTCTCGGATACTCTTCAGTTGCCCTAGTAATTGGAGCGCGGAGAACTCCGGACAGGACTATCAGAGGTTTCGTCCGTTACCTCGGAATCGCGCTTGCTTTAGCAGTAATTTCCGCTACAATTTGGATCATTCCATTCGTCGGTAATTTTATCTCAGCAGTATTCGCTGCCTCAGCATCTTACGGGCTCTATCTTTGCGTAATGGCATTATCGCCAATCGGCAAAGTAGAAAAGCTCGAAGCTTGATTGGCGAAATCATTGAAAGTTTCCACTGCTTTTCCTCCGTAGGAATACAGAAATACAGAGCTTCGTTCTCTCTGAGATTTGTTTACTTCGAATGTCTCAACCCGATAAGAAAATCGAGAAGCTCGAAACAGGAATCTCAGGGCTTGATTCCATGCTTGACGGTGGATTCAATGAAGGACGAGTTGTTCTGGTACTCGGTGAACCTGGCAGCGGGAAAACCATCCTTTGCTCGGAATATCTTTACTATGGTGCTACCCAGAAAAATGAAAAAAGCATATTCATCGGGATGAACGAACCAAAATCCAGATTCATGCAAGAGACATTCCTCCTTGGAATGGATTTTTACAAACTTGAACAGGTTGGATCATTCGCTTATGTGGATGCAACAGAAGTTAGGCGAATACCCGAGCAAGCTAAAGTCGGCAGAATTCCTGTTGGAGGCAGAGAGCTGGGTCTAGTCAACTTGATGGATATGATACAGGAAGGGATCGAGAAATATTCCCCAAAGAGAGTCGTCGTGGACTCGATTTCAGATCTTGTTTTTAGATATCCGAAGCTCGAAGAGCGGAGGCCGGTCGTCCTTGATCTTGTGGAAACTCTCCAATCCACAAAAGCTACCTGTCTAATGACCAGCGAGTTACTTTCGACCGGCGAGGGAAGGTTGCTTCAACCAGAAGAGTACCTCGCTGAAGGCGTCGTCATTATGAGGACGCTACAGAAAGGAGTGCGCTCCATACAGATCTTGAAAATGAGAGGGTCCAAAGTCGACACGCATGCGAGACCATACGTGATCAATGAAAATGGTCTTCAGGTCTACGCTACCGAAGAAATCTACTGAGGATTTCTACAATGTCCAGTGGAAGTCAAAAACAGGCCGACATTCCGGAACCGATAATGGATGTTCTGAAGAATTCGGGCATCGGATATCTTTCAGTCACGTCGAGCAAGGGTGACCTCTACTCTTACCCGGTTGCATTCTATTTCTCCGGTCTCAAGGTCTACTTTATGACTCCAATCAGCGCGGCGAAGTTAAAGTTCATCCGTGGAAATCCTTCCGTTTCTTTCCTCGTCGACAACCATCTCTTGACAAAGGGTGCTTGCGGGGCGATGATTCAGGGCAAGGCGAAGGTCTTCAGCATAACAAAGACCGTTCTATCAATACTTTCCGTTGGACCGAAAATGGCAAGCTTTGCCAAAAAGTATCCGGGAATGTTCACGTTTTACGCCAGTGGGAAAGAACTTCCCGATGAAAGAAAACTGTACAAGTATCGATTGATCAGGGTCGATCCGACCAAGATCATGTATTGGACGGGCTACAACTTTGGAAAATATTTTCCAAAAGGAGCAGTGGACGATCCTCTCTCAAAATCCTCTGACGAGACAAAGATGGATGCCTTTGCCGAGCTACTGAAGTCGGCAGACGAAGAGTTGCCTCCAAGAGAAGTTGAGCAAAGCCAGGATTGGGTCGATAACCTTGGCTCCGCTGAAAAAGAAGGCGTGATTACGCGGGACGAAGTTAACGTATTCAATTCGTACAGAAGCTTCCTGCGCGACGCCGTGTCAAAAAACCAGGGAGAGCAAGGCATTTCTGAATCTGAAAAGAAATTATTGGGTAAGTGGAAAAAGAGCGAGCCCCATTAGAATTTCAGAAAGTCACGCCTGGGGAAAAAAATCGGGATGCGATCGACTCGTATGTCGGTCGCATGTGTATCAATTACTGTTCAGCTCGTCGCAGCGATAGTCTGTACTTGATTTGTCTGAGGAACTCTGGGCTCGTCAGTCATTGAGAAGAACGCGACTGCAAGCAATATCTCTGCAACCAAGATCACTAGGAATCCAATTCCGATTATTGCAAGAGCTGCTCCGATGAGATATAGAAGCCCCGCAGTCTCGAACATTTTGACATTCATTTTGGATGAAATCGAGCTGTAGGTTCTTCGAACGAATACCGCAGAAGCAATCAGGAAAGCCTCTACTGCCAATATTCCCGCAATGACCAACGCAGCGAGTCCGAACCAATTACCAGGAGTGACGTTTGATGCCAGAACGAATTTGGAAGCGACGAAAGATCCCATACCCAGCACGTGAACGATTGCCCCTGCAACCGTGACAGTTCCGACCGCTATTGCTCCTATGCCAAGAATAACAGCTGTCAGCATGTTGTTGTAGATTTTTTTGTCGCCGACAATCTGTGAGATATTCTTGACTGCTAGTAGTATCATAACGAATCCAGCTATTCCCAGCAACCAGCCGACGTTCGGCACCGCTGAGAAAACGACGAGCAGAGAACCTATTCCGCCTAATACTTTTGCGTCTGATAATGAAGTCATTTCTATTTCTTCACATTCCCTGTGATACTTGCCGGATCAATAAAAGACCCGCGTATCGAGAAGACGTATCGAGGAGACGTTTGTTTAGAATAGGATTTGATCTTAAGACGAGGGAAGGCTATTGCCGTACTGTAAACAAAAAATGATATCTCAAGGATGCCCTAAACAATTGCATTTAGTAACAGGCGTAAGTGGTCTGATTATTAATTGGCAGCTGTCCGTTGCATTAATGGACGATCAACATGGGGGATCGTTTCCATCCAGCAATCAGGCTTATGCTCGAACAAACCTGTCCCTCCCTGAGATGATCATCGATGTCCATAGAAGTTACAATTATCGGCATGATCATGCCAGTCAAGCCTGTCAATGAAAAGAAGCTCGGAAAAGACCCGATTACCTGTAATGTTCCAAAGGAAAGTAAAATAATTCCAATTGTCCAAGAATGGGAAAATCTTCCATGAAAGTGATGAGTCCTTGTTGAGATAATCCAGATTACAAGCCAATAAAAGTAGCCCACCGCTCCCAGCATCAAGATCGAAAGAATCAATTCGAAAACAGGGAAATCCGGATCCGAGATAAAAGACCCGTGTGTGATCGATACGTATCAGCAGCACGTTTTCGTTAAGTACGAGATAATGAAATTTCATTTCCCAAGGAAACGATACATCGTGGGGACGATTTTAGGTCATGGCTGCCGCTGGAGATAGCGACCGTCGGCGAGAGATTCAGTCTAGCCTAGAATCGATTGTTGAGAGTTCCGAAAAATGGTTAGGGCATCTTAGACGGCGGGAATTCAGAGTCAGACTCGCTACTGCATTCTTGACGACCATACTCGGTTTTTTCGCAGTCGGCGCAAGCTATCTTGGTCTTGTTTTATTGGTGCAAGGCTGGCCGGGTCTCACTGCTCTTTTCAATAGTCGTAATGAAGCGGCTGCGCTGGCAGCCGGCGTGTTTCTCGTGGGAGTGTTCTGCGGCGCTCTCACTTACTTCTTGCTGAAAAGAAGGCACGAGGCGCAATTGAAGACGCTATCATCTCTGATAATCGAGATGAAGAAGATTCAGAATGAAGAGCAGAAAAATGAAACTGGCGGGGGCGGACAAGGGATAACCGAGCCGGCGCTAACGCTCGCAGAGAAGATCGTCACTCTAGTTCCCGAGATCGTCCGTAAGAGAAATCAGGATTCCCTTATCTTTGGAGTTGCTGCATTCCTGTTTACGTTTATTTTCAGCGGGAATGCCGGAGCGGCAATCGTCGTTGGAGTAATCGTATGGCTTTATTTCAGATATGAGTTCAGGAAAACCTACGAGCAGGAGATATCAAAACTGGAAGAACAAAAGAGAACCTTCGAGCAGCGTAAGAAAGACTTCCTAGAAAACCTGTGATTGTCAGATTGGAAAAACCGGACCTCTATGTGGTGGCTCGTTTTCTGGACATTATGTATAGCCGAGGTTCGGGAATGAAGAAGACGAATATTCAGATGTTACTGGGTCTAAATTATCCGCGTTTTATGGAATATCTTGGATGGCTACTCGATCACGGGTTAGTTGCAGATACTGTTGATGAGGATAAAACGGAGAGAATAATCCTGACCCCGAAGGGGATAGATTCGTACCAGAAGCTGGTAATCTGGTTAAAGGAAACACTGGACGGAGTAAGGATATGAACATGGTTTCGCATCGAGAACATCAAGACTACTCACCGAATAATCCTTCCGGTAATTTGATTCTGACGAAATCGCTAGCATCAACTATTAGTACTCTCCATTCTACCACGCAAATTCAAAGTCCAGGTTTTGAGAGCTTCCAGCAATTCTCGAAGCGCCTTCCTCGTGGCCTCATCCTGGAGATTCAGATTCGAGTCGAATTTTTCTCGCGAGTTTCCGACCAAGACCTGTGGCCTGTTTATCGGATGCATGTTAAGATCTACCATAATCTGCCGCAAGTGGAGCTGGCTTCTGACTCCTCCTCTGGGTCCGGTGGTTGCACTGATGATGGCTGCAGGTTTTCCACTCCAAAAGTTCTCGGGCCTGTTTCCCCATTCGATGGCATTCTTCATTACTGCAGTGACAGAATAGTTGTATTCAGGCGAAGCGAATAGTATCGCATCCGCTAGACGGATATTTTCCTTGAATACTTGAATTTCATTTGTAGGATTGAATTCAATGTCCACAGAAAAGAGGAGAAAACCAGATACATTGAATCTACTGATGGACATGTCTTCGGGTGCAACCTCTTTCGCCGCTTCAATGAGTGCAGTATTGAATGATAATTTCCGGGCACTTCCGGAGATTGCGAGAATCCTTAGGTCTCGATTTTGTGCCATATTCTCTTTATCCAAATCTATCATCGTCATCTAGACAATTTCGGTTATACAATTACTAGGCTCCAAGCTAAAGTAAAATTAGCCCTGTCAACTGTTCTGAAAGGTAACTTTCTTCAAATTCTAACCGAAATTTCTATGATTAATTTAAATTCTTAGAACGCTTTGACTTTGTGCTTTGCCTGTTATTAATTTCGAGATATAAGAGATAAGATTTAGGACGCCGTAGTACGCATTAGCATGACTATACATGAGCAATGCCGAAATTAGTTCCAGCGAAATTAAGGGTAAAGAAGTCGTAGGGCCGCAAGGTGCTGTCTTAGGAAAAGTAACTGAAGTGAATATCGATCCTAACAACTGGCAAGTAGCCTCATTTCAGGTAGCGCTTGATGGAAAAGTTGCCGAAGCAATTGGAGTCAAGAAAAGATTCGGTAAGACTGAGATGCCTCTGAAATCTTCGTTCGTTGGCTTGGTCGGGGAAAAAGTTTTGGTGAGTGCCTCCAGAGAAGACCTAATCAAATACGTCACAGACCTAAGGATTGATCAGGTTACGAATCAGATCAAAATTCCTCCGTAGGCGAATTTTGACTTGAGAATCATTATTTAAGAAGTTGTTACCAAAAAGCAGTTTTCGCCTAGAACGTTAATTCTAGGAACTTTTGGTTAGCTCGTATCGTTGCCTGACAGACGCACAGAGAGATCCTGTCGCCGATTCTGTTTGGAACGAAAGGAGAATATGATTAAGAAAAAAGGGGAATCGGCCGGATATTTCCGCTGCGAAAAAAAGGCCAGGTTTCGACAAGACCACCTATAGGCCCCTTGGACATAATATGAAATTGCCGTCATAGAAGTTGGCCTGGAACGGTCTGTCTAAAATCGAGTGTTTCGGCGCTCTCCATAGTGCGTTCTGATTGCTCGAACGCACGTTCGCTTCCTTAGCCTTTAGTCAAACGCACTTTCTCCTCTCAGATTATGCAATTTCGGTTCGGGATACGTGAAGCAGCTTTCTTTGTAATAGCAATGATCGTGGTAGCGACGGGGCTGTCTGCGCCCTTTTTGTTAGGCGCGAAAACCATTACGGTTGCTCCGGTGATTACGACCGGGACCGGACCTCAAGGCGCGGACTCGCAGAATTCCTCTCTCCTTTCATCCAGCCCACCCCCGCGAAATGTAGGTGCGTTCAAAAATTACACACAGCTAGAGGACTTTATCGCGGCAAACTCAAAGAACGTACAGCAGCAGAACTATCCCAGCAGCTTTAACGGAAATGGAGTTGCCACTGTGACGATGATGGAAACAATGTCGTCGTCTTCAATGTCTGAAGCATCCAGTACTGCCGCCGGTTCTGCGTCGACTCCATCATACACTGGAACCAACGTCCAAGTCGCTGGAGTGGATGAACCTGATACCGTCAAGACTGACGGGCTGCATATCTTCGTCGCATCTGTAGCAGCTGTAACAATCATCAATGCGTACCCCCCAACATCCGCTGCTATTGCGTCAACATTGTCCTACCCGAATGAGCAAGTACTGGGAATCGAAATTGCCCCGAATCGTCTAGCAGTAATCAATCAAAGAAATACGAATGCTACATACATCGATTTACTACTCTACGACACGACGCATCTTAGCTCTCCAAAGCTGATGGAAAATGCGAGCATTGCAGGAAACTATGTATCCGCGCGTCTTTCAGATGGTTATCTCTATGCGATCATCCAGCAGCCCTCGTTCCAGTACGGTCCTTACGGCAACCTGACGGGGGTAATGCCTGTAGTGACGGAAAACACTGCGTCACGCACCCTTGCGCCTTCCTCTGTATTTTACACGGACAACTGGGCGCAGATCAGTTACTATACCATGGTCGTGAGCTTGAGCATGACCACCGGGCAAGAGAGAACTATCTCCATCCTTACCGGAGAATCCTCGACGATCTACGTTTCGACCTCAAACATCTATGTGGTCTATGACATAGTTCCCATGATGGCCGCGGACGGCATTCCAGGGGACGTGTATACGGGAGGAATGATTTCCTCTGACATGGTCAGCGGTCAGAATACTTCAATATTCCGGGCAGCATACTCCAATGGCGTTGTCGTCGTGCAGGCGGCGGGCGAAGTCCCCGGAACCATCCTCAACCAGTTCTCGCTCGACGAGTACAACGGATACTTCCGAGTGGCTACAAGTCGGTTTGCCACGATCAATAATGTTGCCACGACAAGCGACGACGTATATGTTCTCAACGAGAACTTGAGCCTAGTGTCCTCGATCAAAAACATCGCGCCGGGCGAGAACATTTACGCAGTGCGTTTTGTCGGGGACCAAGGGTATGTCGTGACGTTCCAGCAGGTAGATCCGTTGTTTGTCATCTCTTTCATGAACATGACGCATCCCGTGATCGAGAGCGCTCTAAAAATGAATGGCTACTCTGACTACCTCCAGCCCCTTCCAGGTGGATACCTGCTCGGGATCGGAAAGGACACAGTTCCCGCATCCGATGGAAATTACTCGTACTACTTGGGCCTGAAGATGTCCCTGTTCAAGGTGTATAGCAACGGATCAACCACACAGATCTCAAAGTATGTCTTGGGTGACCGCGGGACGGAATCCCCGGCCCTGACAGATCATCTCGCGTTCACCTACGATCCGACCAAGAACATTACCGTGATACCCGTGCTCCTCGCGCAGGTGAGCGGCAACCAGTCGACAGGTCCCAATGGGTACCCGCTCTATGGAGATCCAGTCTACCAAGGCGCATACGTCTTTAGGGTGAATTCTACTGGGATTGTCCTTCTAGGACGAGTTACGCAGTACCAGAACTACGCTGATTCCCCGGTGAACAACCTGGACATATACAGGACGATCATCATCGGCAATTACCTCTACACGATCTCGCAGGGAGAAGTGATGGTGAGCTCGCTCGCAGATTTCTCCACGGTAGCGACAATCTCCCTGCCGACAACCAACTAAAAGGATGACACAACTGTGCTACGAAAATAGTATCTCGAATGTGAACCGACGAATCTCATGAATTGAGACAGGTTGCTGGCAGGAAATCGTAGTATTCTAGATTAGTCCGTCTATATATGTAAGAATTCTTTTCTGACAACAATTGCGAGAATCTATCACAGGAATTTTGAGACAACTGACAGCTTTCATGAGAAGCATATAAGTCGGGCTAGTTGTTTTCGTCGATTCACGTTTGGAATCGGGTTACTAAATTTCGGTAATTTTGTTGTGAATCATGAAAAAACGACTACTAAATTTCGTGTCGATATCTTTCGAAATGTAAGTTCGAAAATTCGATAGAAAGAATAGTCCGTGGTCGAACTTCGCGAAGATCCCGATTTGCTCTATAAGAAAAAGGCCGATTCCAAACTGTGATTCGTTTTAGTCCGTGTGGAAGAAAAAAACTTTCCAAAAACCTTGAATTCGACGAATTTCATTTAATCCT
>JABDCJ010000008.1 GCA_013288145.1 Nitrososphaerota archaeon
CGTTTACCTTCTCCCGCGGTCTGCTTGCTTCAGAAAGATCGAAAACGATTGGAGAGAGGTCAGGAGCCTTTTGCGCGAACATTTTTAGGTCGATCTTGTCTTTCCACTTGATGTCACATCTGGGATCGTTTCCGACCCAGATTATCGGAAACTTTTCTTTCAGTCCGGAATATTCTCCTTCAATGTCCACGATAACAAACGGAACCTTGGCTTTGCAGAGTTCTTCACACATAACTCCAACGGTGTAACTCTTACCACTGCCACTGCTGCCGATAACGCATGTCCGTCCGGTTGCAATGAGATCCGGATTTACTTGGAATTGCTCGACCTCGTCTTCGTCCAAGAAAAACGAAGCATCTAGACTGGATTCGCCCTTCGATAGTATCGTCCCGAGATTAAGGAGCGTTCCGGCGGACATCGCGGGGAAACGCTATGAAGAAAGCTTCTATTAACTTGTCTAAGAAACTCTCGACTTTCGAAATATCCGCTGAGATGCGGCGTTGCGACAAAACATAATACGCTTTTACAAAATTCGAAGGAATCAATGAAGATTTCAAAGATTGATGTGACGCCGGTAAGTCTGCCAATGCGTCTTTTCACGGATGCGTACGCGGGTTACGACCGAGGGGAGTTTGCTCTTATTCGAGTTGAAACCGACGAAGGTATTGTTGGATACGGCGAAGCACCAAGTTCAGTAATAGTGGGATTTTACGGGGAGACACTCGAAACTGTAACTCGCTCGCTTCGAAGCGTGCTTGCGCCCAGGTTAATCGGAGAGGATCCTTTGAACATTCGAAAATTAACATCCATAATGGATATCGCCCAAGGAAATTCTTTCATCGCAAAGACCGGTCTCAACCTCGCCCTCTATGATCTAGCGGGCAAAATTTTGAAAGTACCGGTGCACACGCTGCTCGGAGGAAAGCAGCGAGATAGGATCAAGGCGTGTTCGGAGATCGGAATAGTTAGATCTGACGTAATGGCTTCGGAAGCCATGCGGCTGGTCGAGTTGGGGTTCAAGTCGATCAAGATCAAAGCCGGCGCGGATGCTGAGGACGAGATGAAGGGCGTTGGGAAAGTTCGGGACGCCGTCGGGGACGAGATCGAGCTTCGCGTAGATCCCAACGCTGGCTGGTCCCGCGAGGAAACAATGACAGCGACGAAAACTTTGATCAAATGCAACGTGAGATATCTTGAGCAGCCATTGCCAGGCTGGGATCTTCAAGGACTTGCGTGGGTTAGAAAGAGTACAGGTATGCAAATAATGGTCGATGAAAGTGTGTGGACTCCTCAAGACGTGGTGAGAGTAGCAGAAACCGACGCAGCTGACTTTGTGAACATTAAGATCACAAAGACCTGTGGTTTGAAAAAAGCGATAGAAATTTACGACACAGCGACCGCTCACGGGCTTCCCTGCGTGATAGGAACAGAACTCGAATCATGCATGGGTCTTCCCGCCAAACTGCACATAGCCGCAGCTCTGGAAAGGTTACCCCTCGCCTGCGAATTTACCGAGATAGCATTCCAGAAACTCGCTCTCAAACAACAGGTGAAATTAGACGGCGCCGGAATGATCGAATTGCCCTCGGGTCCAGGCCTCGGCATTGAACCAGATATCAGCTTGATAGAACAGAACCAAGTCAAATACTAGCGAGATCAAAAAAATGAAAATCAAAAGAGTTCGCGCTTACCAAATCAACTTGCCGGTGGGGGAAGGCTCTTACAAGTGGTCCGGAGGGAATTTTGTTAATGTGTTTGATTCGACTGTCGTGGAAATACAGACTGATGAGGGATTTACCGGCTACGGAGAGGTTTGTCCTCTTGGTCCGGCATACCTTCCAGCCTACGCTGCCGGAGCGCGGACTGGAATAGCAACCCTTGCACCCCATCTGATAGGAACCGATCCAACCGAACTCGCTGTTGTAAACGAGAAAATGGATCGCTCTTTGCGAGGACATGCGTACGTCAAATCTGCGCTCGATGTCGCTTGCTGGGACATCCTTGGAAAATCCTGCAACAAACCCATCGTGACGTTGCTCGGTGGTCGATTTGGCAAGGACTATCCGTTGTATCGGGCGATCTCGCAAGAATCTCCGGGAGAGATGGCAGAGATGGTATCGAAGTACCGTAAGGAAGGCTACTCAAAGTTTCAACTGAAGGTCGGTGGCTCTCCGGATACGGACGTTGAGCGGATCAAACAAGTCCGAAATGTTCTATCAAAGGGAGAGGTTCTGGTAGCTGATGCCAATACGGGCTGGACGAGACACGGAGCGATGCGGGTTGCGGATCAGGTCCGCGATGTGGACGTGTATTTGGAGCAACCTTGTATGAGTTATGAGGAGTGTCTTTCCGTGCGGGAACACACCTCGAAGCCGTTCGTATTGGACGAGGTTATCGATAATCTTTCGACGGTTGTACGTGCTATATCTGATCGTGCAATGGATGTAGTCAACCTCAAAATCTCCAAAGTCGGCGGTCTAACGAAGGCAAGACAAATTCGGGATCTCTGCGCCAGCGAGGGTATTGCCCTAACAATTGAGGATACTTGGGGAGGCGACATCGTAACCGCTGCAATTGCGCATCTTGCCCACAGCACCCCGACTAACTTTCTATTCTCGACGACTGACTTTAACAGCTACGTCACGCTGAGCATAGCGGAAAATGCTCCCATCAGACATGAAGGTAGAATGGAAGCTCCAAGCGGAGCTGGGTTGGGAGTGAAACCCCGCATGGAAGTTCTGGGAAAAGCCGTTATTGATATTGTATGATATTGGAACGCTCGATGATAAATAGTTAGGCCAAATCTGCAGTTTATGATCCACCGGCCCTTTAGCTATTCTCTCGAAAGGATAAGCGTGTATGTCCGAAATGAGATTGAGATCCAAGTTTCTCCGGATGTAGTTTGGGCTTGGCTGGAGCGTGCAAAACTATGGCCTCCGTGGTAATGTTTGCACCTGAAGAAGTAATCAAGGCGAACTGAAAGAGTAACAAAAGACCCTAACAAAGTTCATCCTACAATAATAATTTCCGTAGCAGCAACTAGGGTATCTTGAGCCGAATTAATCCAGATCGAAATGTTGCCGGTATCTCGACCATACTTGCTGGTTCTGTTATCGTTGTTATCATTGCCGTAATAGCCATTGGAATTGTTGCAGGAGGCCTGAATGGCACCAAACAGCCAGTAACGTTAGCAGGTACGGCCATTCCAACTCTTGTGCCAATTACATCTTCATTTTCCCTTAAAATTCCATCCACATCAAGATCAAATTCGACATCGGTAGCAACGCTGACCTCGTCTTCAACCACTACCTGCACGACATCTGCTTCGGCACCGACCACAACAAGTTCGAGTTCGGGTATAACAACCGCCGTCACAACTTCATGCAGCCACACCCTGAAAAGTAACTCAACCACCACTGGACGTTAGAATCCAAAAAAATTTCTTGTGTAATCCGCCTAAAGCAGCAGACAAATTACGACCGACGGGATCTGGAGACGGCACAGTTTGTCGTCTCCAGATCCGATCGTTTCTGATTTCTCCGGTGACTCGCGGTAGGGAGACCCTATCCTGTCGTGGTTGATGCGCTGTTGGATCCGCCCGTTGACGATCCCATGTTTGGACAGTTATGAGTGGTACTTGCTGCTACACTGCCGCTCGATGATGTGCCGGAAGACGTGGTGGTTGTCGTTGTTGACGCCGCGAATGATGCAAATCCGTATGCAACGAGTGCTCCGACTGCGAAGATAGCAATGACTGCGATGAGTAGTAGCGATTTTTTGCTCGGGAAAGTTCGCGTAGTTGGTACTGGTGTTGTTCCGATATCCATTTTCTTGCTTCACCTCCGTCGAGAAGTTACACAGAGAGCTTAAGCTAATATCGAATTTCCAAGATGTCTCCATAATCAATATTCAATTGAACCGACTTTGGCGCAAATGGATGACTGCGTCGCGAAGGAGTTTTTTGAGTTGAAAGCCTCCTTGAGAATTATTGATACAGCGAAACAAGGATCAGTATGAAAGCTTCATACTGAAGAATCTACAAGAATCGAAGTTTAATTTCATATCAATTTGGGAATCTTCTCGGAAAGGGATAATATTCGGGAATGTCAAATGAGCCATTAAGCGATCAAAAATTGCTCAAATCGGATTCTCTGAGAAATTCTAGGCGTGGTCTAATCACCACTATAACTGCAATAGCAGCCCTCGTTGTTGTCGGACTGGTCGCATCGTTTCTGGTTATTGGCAATGCAGCCCAGACCGTAACGACAACTCAAGTGACCACTGTTCCATCAACGACCACGATAACGGATACTGCGTCGAACGTTTCTAGTCAGCAAATTAACGCCGAGCAAATCTACGCATCCTCAAACAGAAGCGTTGTTACACTTCAGGGAACCCAAGTTCAGAACTCTAACTTTGGAAACCAGGTTGCGAGTGTACTGGGTTCAGGGTTTGCAATAACATACTCTGGATCGAATTATATTGTAACCAACTACCACGTGGTAGCCTTAACTTCTAACCTCACAGCAACATTCTCCAATGGAGATGCTTACTCGGCGAAGGTCGTCGGTTCAGACCCATACTCCGATCTCGCAATAGTTTCGGTCCCATCCGCGCCGAGCAGTGAATTTGTCCCGCTGACGCTTGCAACATCATCCTCGCTTCGAGTAGGCGACTCTGTTGTGGCAATTGGCAACCCCTACGGCCTTACGGGTTCCATGACCGAAGGAATCGTTAGTCAACTTGGAAGGACGATTCAGGACGAGACTGCCGGAAACTACTCAATAGCTAATGTAATCCAATTCAGCGCCGCAATAAATCCAGGAAATTCCGGTGGGCCATTGTTGAATGCAAATGGACAGGTCGTTGGTATCACAACTGCGGGCTACACAAGCTCGCAGGGCTTGGACTTTGCAATTCCTTCAGACACCATAATCATGGAACTCAACTCTCTCATCACAACGGGATCGTACAACCTGCACTCTTACCTGGGGATATCTGAGGTGGACATGAACTACCAACTAGCACAAGCAACTGGCGCTAACGTAACTTATGGAGTACTTGTCGAAAGTGTCGTGACTGGCGGACCTGCGGCAAATGCAGGAATCCAGGGAGGCAGCCAAACGACGATCGTAAACGGACAGCAGTATCTGATTGGAGGAGACATCATCACTTCGATCAACGGAACTCGCATCACTACTTCCGACTCTCTTGGCACATACCTTTCGGAGCACACGGTCGCTGGTCAGACTGTGAGCCTTGGAATCATAAGATCGGGAGACAAATACATGACCGTGAACGTAACACTGGGAGCGAGACCAACAATCTCCTCCTGACCTTCTCTTTTTTTTGAATCGCCTTTTTGTTTTTACAATTATGGCAAAAGGGAGATTCTTTTTCAATTGCCAAGAAGAAAGAGATACGAGTAACTTATTAGAAAGTAATACGCTAACCTAGAATCTGGGACTGAATTTGAGCCTAGCAAAAAATAAACCAGAACTGATTATCGTACTTCTCGTTGCTGTCTTTTTGGTTATGCTGGGAATTGCACTCTACGCGCCGGCTTACATTACTTCATATTCACCAGGGAGCTCTTCGGGTCTTACAGTTACTCCATTGAGTTACGTCCACCATACGACTACGACTCAAGATTCGTCCTCAGAAGCAGTTCTGGTTGCTAACTATACAGGATTGTTCTACGTTCAGCACGTTTGCACGTATCATCAATAGTAACTAATTCGTCTCCCTAGGACCATCTACTATGTGTCCAGCTATCAGAGAATTTCGGATTCTGGATTACGGGCAGTAGCACTCGGGATGGGTACTCCCGTGAGTGATAGACGGTTTGTTCGGCAATGATAGGATCGGTTTCCTCCCACTGGCTTTTCCCGGAATTGTAGTTAGGGGCCGCCGATGGAAAGGCGCTTGACGTTACTTCTAGTCTGACCTTGTGTCCAGCCTGAAATTGCTGCCCAGTTCCCATCATGCTTAACGAGATTTTCATTATCTGGCCCGGTTGCACAAGCTTCATTGTCTCGTAGCCGTCCCTGTACCTCAAACGGGCAATTCCCTGACAGATGCGTTGCGCGTATCCGTTCGGATGAACGTCGGACAGCCTCGTTACGAAATCAGTATCCACCGCTGTTGTGCTCACGAAAAGCTCCGCATTAATCATGCCCACGATGTTCAGCGCATTTGTTAGTTCCGGTGATGAAAAAACGAGTACGTCGTCGCGTCTTTGGATTGGTCTCAAATCCTCGTTCATTCCGTTCTGAAATCCTTCTTTCGAAAATGGGCTCGGTGCCGGATTTCTTGGATCATAAGTAAAATTCGACTGCTGGCTCTTCCCGTCTTGAGCATCTGGAACGAGAGTTCCTCTCCCATCGAGACTATTCGCTGCTCCTTCTGCACTTAGATACATGCTCTTTTGACGATTTTCAGCGAGAGGAAACTCCTCGGCGTTCATCCACCTGTTTTCTGCCATGAGGAACAATCTGACTTTCGACTCGTCCATAACGCCGTTGTCGATTCCCTTCAGCCAGTAGTCAAACCATCGAATCGCCTCTTTTTGGAGTGGAACAACTGATTGCGGGCCATAGTCAATGTCGCCCAGTTTTCCGGTATTGTGGAATGGTGCCGAAAGTGCATGAGGCCACGGACCGATGAGTAATTTGTGGTTCTTTCGCGAATCCGGATCGGATTGATCGTGAGTCAGAGCAGGAAAGTGATCCAGCGCTCCTTGTAAGCTGTCATCGTACCAACCAGAGACAAAATATGAGGGGACTTTCATCTTGGAGATCATTTCGTCGCTCCAGATATTTTTGAAATAGTCATCGTAAGTCTCGTGCGAATAATATATCTCAAGAGGATCCGAAGCGAGTCCCAGTCTTTTTGCAGTATCTTTTAACGGCCGAACGCTCATGAGCGGTTCCCAGTCAATTTCTCGGTCGTAAATCTCCTGCTTCAACGTCCTGCCTGTAAGCAACATTGCCCAGGAAACCATGATCGGCATGAAAGTACCGGAAGTGTAAGCCGTACAATCATGGAACGGATGAATTGAAGGCGAGCACATCACAAATGCTGCTTTGTGATATTTTGAGCCATTGCGCATCGGGTAAAGCTGAGCGCATCCGCCGTACGAGCGACCAAAAGTCCCGACTTTACCGTTTGACCATTGCTGTTTACCCGCCCATTCTATGGTATCGTGCCCGTCATCTATTTCTTGAAAAAAGGGTGTAAAAGTTCCTTCAGAATTTCCGCGCCCCCGGACGTCGACATGAGCGATTGCATAGCCCTTGCTCGCAAAAAACCTGATCATTGACCGCACTTCGGTTCGACGAGAGCTGTCTTTTCCGTAAGGAGTGACGTTGACCAACGTTGGAAATGGTCCGCGGTCATTTCCCGGGGGAAAGTAAACGTTCGCCGAAAGTTTCGTACCATCCCGCATTGGAATAGGCACGTCGTACAAGCAGTGAGTAATTGCATCTTCAGGTCTTCTTGCCATTTTGTTCCCAGACTTTTTTGATCCGCGCAATCCCGACATACGGATAAAAGTTAATTGCAGAGGAATTGGTTAGTCGCCGACCAGAATTGTCTAAAAAAATAACTCCCGATGATATCGAAGACGCGCGGCGATTGCAATCGAAGCATTTTGTTTTTGACTGTCATTCTGACATCCCGCTTCTAGACATCTACCCCAGAAGGCTTCGCGGCGAGACCCAGGTAATGAGACGAATTCAACTGCCTCGCCACAAGGAAGGGGTGGTCAACGGAGCAATATTCACCGTGCATTGCGATTGCATGCGATGGGCAACCCAGTACGCAGGTGCCCTAAAGGAAATACTAGAAGAAATTGATTATGTTTACGAGGAAGAGAAAGAAAGTGGTGGCGAATTTGTCATAGCAAGATCCGGTTCTGATCTTGAAAATGCTTGGAAGGGTGGTAGGTTTTCAGCTTTGATGGGTCTTGAGGGCGCCAAGGCGATCGAAGGAAGCTTGGAGGCTTTGCACTGCCTCTACAGATTAGGCGTTAGATCCTTCGGAATCACGCACAACGTGCGAAATCAGCTCGCAGATGGAGCAGGCGTTCGACAAAACTACGGTCTGACCGATCTTGGAAAAAGAGTTGTTGAAGAAGTAAAGAACCTCAACATGGTGCTCGATCTCGTCCATTTGTCCGAAAAGGGATTTTATGATGCGATTGACGCTTACGATGGCACTCCGATCATATCGCACACTGGATGCCGAGACTTGAATCCATTTGATCATGGCAAGGTTCCATGGCGAAATGTTACGGACAAACAGATTGAGAAGTTAGGAGAAAAAGGTGGAGTAATGGGAATTGCGTTTCTCAAAGCCTTCGTCACCGACAACGACGAATCCACCGTAGAGGATATTATCCGCCACCTTGAACACTCGATTAAACTCATTGGAATCGATAGTGTGGGGATTGGTCCCGACTATATCGACTATGGGCTTCCCGAAAACCAACTTCTGCTCGGCGAAAAAGATCCGCTTGGGACTGAGCTAGACACTGAAGGCGTTGAAAATATTACAAAGATCCCTTACTTCACTGCCGCCCTTATGAAGCATGGGTACTCTGAAGCGGAGATTTCCAGAATCCTTGGTGGAAATTTCCTTCGTCTATTCAAGAAAGTTTTGGGATAGTGCGGAGAATCTCAAAGTACTTCATTTTGTCAAGTCAATTTCGTCGAGACCTGATATTCATTGAGCGCGATTCCAGACAGAGACATGCCCCGCCGCCTGATTGAAGTAGCACCCGAACTCGATAAGATTCTTACTCAAGGCGTACCTCCCAGCCCAATTTTCGATGCCTCGGAAATTAGTCACAAAACCGTAATGGTCACAATGCGAGACGGTATTCGCCTTGCGACAGATGTCTATCTGCCACCGGTCATCCCAGCTCCAGCAGTAGCGATGCGGACGCCATACGATCGCGCTCAACTAAAGGAGACTTTCATGACATTTGCCCAAGGTGGCTATGTTGTGATCTCGCAAGACTGCAGGGGTACTGGTGACAGCGAGCCAGATGTCTGGGACTACTACATGTACGAGAGAGAGGACAGCCTGGACTTTGTGGAGTGGGTTATCGAGCAAGAATGGTTCAATGGTTTTCTCGGCTCTTGCGGGGGAAGTTACTGCGCCCAGACGCAGTGGTGCATGGCAATGCATCCGCACATGTCTGCAACTGCTCCCGAGGTTGGAGGTCTTGGGATCGCGTTTCACACCGCGCACTATTACATGTTCATGAATGCTTACATGAGGTCGGTTGGTAACTCGGGCAAAAAAGGTCCAGTTGACTTCGATAAGCTAGAACGGGAGATGTTACAAGAGACTCTCGCCGGCGGATTCTACAATGAGCCTCTGGACAAACCCTTCTCTGAAGCGCTGCTTGAGCGTTACCCTCATCTTCGCAAGCTATCACACAACGACGGCAAGCGCTGGCTGTGGGAGAATTATAGCGCCCTCTCACCCCAGCGACGTGCCGAAATGGTCAAGCTCGCGTTCGGGAGCAAGAACGTATCAATAGTCGATGTTGAAGCCATGTCATCTGTTTTCGGGATTAAAGTTGCTCATGATGCTCACATGTTTCCCAGTGCCCGAGAATCAGAGTTGTTGCAGCGTCTTCATGCTCCGCCATTATTGATTACAGGCTGGTACGACTGGGGTATCGACGACACCCTGGCGACATGGAAGCTTATTACGGAGGAAGCGCCTAAATCGATAGCCGCGAAAAGTCGTCTGCTCATAACTCCGAGCGCGCATAACAAACCGGGCTATCACGAAGGGAGAGAAAATCATCCTGAGTTAGATCGCAACTTCCGCACTGCAAATATTGTTGATCTGCTTTTACGCTGGTATTCTAGCAGCCGCGAAAACGCAATCGATTCATGGCCGACTGTAATTTACTATTTGACGGGTGCAAACGAATGGTATACCTCATCCGCGTGGCCGCCAAACGAGGCTAGAGCTCTCCCTCTTTACCTAGGTCCGAAAGGGACGCTCACTATTCACGAACCGAAAGCATCTGAACCGGATACCTATACGTACGATCCAATTGACGCGACGCCAACACTTGGAGGAAACATAGTCTCGTATGTTTACGCGCCCGGAAGCGTTGACGTCAGTGGCGTGCAGAGACGCCCGGATATTCTAACTTACACGACTAAATCGCTCGACCAAAGCCTGGATATCGTCGGACCACTTCGATTGATGCTCTATGTAAGCTCGAGCGCTGTCGATACGGATTTCTCGGCCCGGCTCAGCGACGTTTTCCCGGATGGTCGAGCCATTCAGCTTCAAAGCGGCTTACTGCGAGCGCGGTACAGAGATCCCTCTGGTGCTCCCAAACTTCTAGAGCCAGGGCAAATTTACCTCCTTGAGATAGATATGTGGTCATCTGCAAATCGCTTTGAAGCAGGTCATTGTCTTCGGCTCGATATTTCTTCTGCAGACTTTCCAAGGTTCGATCGCAATACGAACCGGGCTGGGGAATCTGGTGGACCGGTAACCGCGCTGCAAACGATTTATCATGATCCTGAACATCCGTCTCATCTTTTACTTTCGATCATCGGTGATCAATCCATACGGGATTGATTTCCGAATATTTGGACCTGATTTAGATGCCGTACTTTTCAGCAAGCGACGGGACGAAAATTTACTATGAGGATCTCGGGGAGGGATTTCCACTCATGTTTCTTCACCCGTGGCCGACTGACCATGCCATGTGGATGCTCCAGATTCCAGTCTTCTCAGAGAGATATCGCATCATCACGCCTGACAGTCGTGGATTAGGGCGATCGGCCAAACCGCACATCGGATACTCGCTTGAACGCCTCTCGGATGATGTCGATGATCTTATGAATCACCTAGGCATAGACAAAGCGTTCGTTGTTGGGAATTCCCTGGGTGGAGCTGTCGCAGAGAAGTTTGCGTTAGAACATTCGCGAAGAGTGCAGGCAACAGTATGGATTGGCGCTCCGACCTTCCCAATGAACGAACTAGTAATGGACTATGAAGGCGAGAAAAACGTACCCTTTGTGAAAGTGTACTCCAGCGAGCTCGCAAAAGGGTACCTGAATTTTTGGAACAAGGTTTGGAAGGCTTTGATGTCCAACAACTACCACGAATCATTTGTTAACACGAACATTGGCAATTACCTTGTCAGATATTTGTTTGAAGAAAGATACGCAAGACTAAATGCAGATTCAAGTCCGGTCATTTCCATTTTGAACGGACTGGACGAAACTAAGAGTTCTCTTGACGAAGGGCTTGCAAAATTATCCGTTCCGGCTGCGATAGTATGTGGATCCGGAGATGACACGCGGCCTTCCTGTGAAAAGCAGCATCTTGCCATCCCAAAGGCAGAATTTCTGGTAATTCAAGAAAGTGGGCACTTTTGCTACATGGATCAGCCAGAAATTTTCAACCGTTTTCTTTCAGACTTTCTTGTGAGGTACTCGTGAAATTAGGATTGCTCTGGGAAATTATTCCCGAAGGGCATTTTTGGCCACGTATACTATTCGGCTCAAATAGAATTGAGAAATATGCCGTGCGGCAATTCCGCAAATTCCTTTTATAGCCAGAGACGGCTGGGCAACTTGTGAAATCCAAGTCACTAGCTGTTATTGTAGCTTTGATGTTTGTCGCTTCAATGTTCCCGATAGCACACTTATCGGTGAACAAACACACCGTTGCAGCCGCTTCCTCTTCGAACGAGCTCGTTATCGGATCAACCAGTCCGCCAACTCCGACTGACTTGAATCCGGTCAAGATCATTACCACGTATTATATGGCCGAGACTTACGCTTCCTTGATTGGTTGGGACTCTGTCGGAAATTATGTGCCTGAACTTGCCCAGAATTGGACTGTTTCGCCTGACGGTTTGACTTATACCTACAATCTTCGTCCAAATCTAGAATGGAGTGACGGCCAGCCGTTAAATTCTTCTGACGTTGCATTCACTTTCAAACTGGTTACAGAACAAGCTCCCCTTTGGTCCTATCTTTTTGCCCCACTTCAGTCCGCCAATAAATCAACTGTAACTGGGCAGTCACTAACCGCGGGTTCCATAACCACTCCTAGTGCTACTCAAGTCGTCTTTCATCTTGCCTCACCTGCGGCCACCTTCTTGATCTATGCGGGTGGACAGCCGATTTACCCGAAGCACTATTACGCAAGCCAAAATTTGACTGCGACCAATCCAAATCTATCCACAATGGTTGGGTCAGGTGCCTTCATCCCGACGAGTTTTACTCCAGGAACAGAGCTCGACTTGGCTCCAAATCCACATTATTTTGCAGGAGCCCCTCATTTGAGTGGCGTCATTTTCAAATATTTCACTGACGATACATCTGCTGAAATCGCGCTCGAAGGTGGTTCTATTAACCTGCTACAGGGTGTTCCAGCTCCAGACGTCAGTGCTCTAAGCAAGACGGCAGGTATTGTTATCGGTACGGAAGAAGACCAATCCAACGTCTACTTGATTTTCAACATGCATCCAACTCTGAACAACAGCCAAGCAAACCCGGTCTCCAACTTGTTGGTTAGAAAAGCCATCGCGATGTCTATCGACCTGCCTGGAATTCTGAATGCTTCATTCGGAAGCTCTCAATATTACAAGCTCGCAAACCAGATAGAAGTTCCAAACATGTACTACGGTGGATCTTCTGTCCAAAACACAACCATTCCGGTTCCGGAGTACCCACAAAACGTAACGGGCGCCAAAGCTCTCCTCACACAAGCTGGCTTCCCTAACGGTTTCACGATAAACGCGATCATTCCTAGCGGCGGAATGGCAAGTGCAGGTAGTGGAGTAACCCTAAAGATGATGCAGCTCATTCAATCAGAACTCAGCAATGTTGGAATCACACTAACCTTGACTCAAGACGATTCGACTGATTTCAATAATGCAGTTTATGGTGCAGCTCCACCCAAGACCTGGAACATGGCACTGAGTACAATATCGGAATCTCCAGACGGAGACGTTGCACCATATTACATGGTCAGTTCTCTTGGTACTCCAAGTAATGCAGGAGCGGGCGGCTTCAATGCCGGCGGCTTTAACGATTCAACCTTGAACGGCCTTGTGCAACTAGAAGAAAATACATCGGGTAGCGCAGCCAGATTAGCAATCTTCCAGAAAATCGACGGTTACATTCACCAGCAGCTTCCTGTTCTGGATATTTACTACGAGCTCCAGATCGTAGCGTGGTCCAACCAATTCCAGGGCTTCCAACTCGGACTGGGCAATCCCTGGCATGATTACTTTGGTTCACTGAAGATGCAATCTTTGGATAACGTCTCCATGGTAGGATCATCTTCAACTACCACGAGTTCACCAACCACCACTAGTTCTTCATCTACATCGTCAACCCCATCCTCCTCAGCAACCAGCTCCTCCTCGTCCTCATCTTCATCAATCAGTTCGTCCTCAAGCAGTTCTGTTGCCCCGAGCACTTCCTCTACTAGCAGCAGCAGTAGCACTTCCGTGATAATCTCGTCAAGCAGCTCCCCTGTCTCTAGCTCCTCAACATCGTCGAGTTCTTCCAACACAATACTCATAGCTGGAGCGATCGTGGTCGTGATAATCATCATAGCCGCAGTAGCAGCCTTGATGATGCGGCGCGGAAGATCGACTGGCACCGCGCCCGCTACTACAACACCATAAGCTCGTCATCTTACTGGCAGAGATCCCTTGCGTAAATCCTGCCAATACCCATCACGGGTTCGCAGCGAGAGTTCAACAGAATGGGGCTAGGAAAATATCTCTTAAAGCGCTCAATCATAGCGCTCCTCCTAATTTTTTTTGTTGCAACTTTGAATTTTGTCATAGTCCATCTTACGCCTGGAGGACCAGCGACCATCTTCCTCCTAAACCCACACATTAGCGCCGCTGGAAGGAAAATAGTCTTAGAGCAGTTTGGTTTAGACAAACCGCTCTACGTTCAGTACGAAATTTATATTGCAGGTATGTTTACTGGAAACTGGGGAACTTCTTACTTTTACAACGAGCCTGCCTTTCAGGTCGTTGCCCAGAGAATTCCAGCCACACTACTATTGATGGTTCCCAGCCTCATTCTGACCATCTTGGTTGGCGGTCTATTTGGAATAATCGGAGCAAGGAAACCTTTTTCATTTGTTGATCGTTTCCTCTCGTCGTTTGCATTTTTCTTCTACGCGATGCCGGCATTCTGGTTGGGTTTCGTTTTGCTGACGTTTTTCGTGCTTTTCCTTCACGTCCTGCCTGCTGGTGGGATGACATCTATATCCGGAGGCGGGTCAGTAACGGACATTTTTTCACATCTTTTTCTCCCGGTAGTAAGTCTAACACTCGTCAATCTAGCAAACTTTTCCCTTTTAATGCGGTCAAGCCTCATGGAGGTAATGGACCAGAATTACATAACGACAGCAAAAGGAAAGGGTTTGAGCGAGCGCCTGATATTCTTCAGACATGCAATGCGAAACGCGCTGTTGCCCACTGTAACAATGACGGGATTGTTTGTTGGTTTTCTGCTAACTGGAGCCATACTCACCGAGTCAGTCTTTTCTTGGCCCGGACTTGGTCTGTTGACTTTTGATTCTATTGAAAGTCGCGATTATCCTATAATTCTCTCACTCTTTTTCATTTTCTCGATTATGATAATCGTCGCGAACCTTATCACCGATGTTGTTTACGGCCTTTTGGATCCTAGGATATCATATGACTGAACAAGAACAGCTCGAAGTTGGACGAGTACCTTCGAAGGATTCTGCAGAGGCTCTAGTTCAGGAACGAAATTATCTCCAAGAAGCTTTTCGTTTTTTTCGAGACTTTAGCAGGAACCGAGGAGCTCTATTTGGACTGGTATTTCTGCTCGTTCTGACAATCTCTGCGATTTTTGCAAATTACATTTTTCCGGGCAATCCTAACACTTCATTTCTCGTACCAAGGCCTTTGCCTCCAACCCTGCAATATCCGTTTGGAACAGACGACGTAGGAAGAAATCTTCTCGAACTCGTCGTTTATGGTGCAAGGACCTCGCTGACGATTGCATTCGTCGCGGGTTCAATCCTGGCACTTCTCGGGACCGTGGTAGGTCTTGTCGCGGGGTATTATGGTGGATTAATCGACGGAGGCTTGATGCGCACTGCTGACATTTTTCTCACTCTGCCTACATTGCCATTGATTCTTCTTATGGCAGCTCTTCTCGGCCCCAGCCTGCTCAATATTATGCTAATCATAGGAATCACGAACTGGCCGTTCATGGCGCGTCTTGTAAGATCAAACGTTCTATCCATGACTCAACGCGAGTTCATCCAGATAGAGAAAGTGATGGGTGCAAGTACCCGGCGAATTGTATTTCGACATCTATTTCCAAACCAGTTCAGCCTGATCCTTGTCTATACTTCTCTCAGTCTGCCGCTGGTAATTCTGACCGAGGCCGCAATCGAGTTCCTCGGCCTCGCCCCAATTTCGATAAGCTGGGGTTTCTTGCTTAACGTTTCAACGCATTACTGGATCGCAGGCGCGTGGTGGATGTCATTTTTCCCCGGAGTTGCGATCTTCATGACATCGCTCGCATTCTATCTAGTGAGTGAGGGCTTGAAAGAGGTTCTCACTCCAACGCTCAAAAGAAAACGGGATTCTCTGGTAGTTCAGCTTGCAGAAAGAAAGTAGTTCGATCGATGAACTTTCCGCGGCAACATTAGGCCAGAGCGAAAGAGTTGTCCTGAGTGTTCAGGATCTTTCTGTGCGATTCTATTTACAATCCGGGGTTGTTAGCGCCGTAAATCATCTTTCATTCGATGTAGAAAAAGGAACTAATTTTGGGATTGTTGGAGAGTCCGGATCGGGAAAGACAGTAACGGCACTGACGATAATGGGACTGGTCGCAATTCCACCGGCGAGAGTCGATTCGGGACGGATCATGTTCAATTCAGAGGACTTGCTCAGGAAATCGCCAAACGATATGCGCAATATTCGAGGCAAAAGAATCGCGATGATCTACCAGGACCCGATGACATCTCTCAATCCAGTTCTTCGTGTAGGCTTTCAGATCGCAGAATCAATAATGGTCCACGACAAGATACCTAGAAAGCAGGCTTATGCCACAGCGATCAAATTAATGGAGGCAGTAGGAATTCCCGAGCCAGAGAAAAGGGCCCAGGCTTTTCCACATCAATTCAGTGGGGGAATGCGACAAAGAATCATGATTGCGATGGCACTTTCGACGGATCCCGAAATACTGATCGCTGACGAACCGACTACCGCCCTCGATGTGATCACTCAGGCTCAAATCCTCTCGCTGCTCAAAGCCTTGCAAAAACAACGAAACATGACGGTGATTTTGATCACTCACGATCTTGGAATCGTGGCAGAGTTTTGTGATCAAGTGCTCGTAATGTATGCCGGCGCCGGAATGGAACGCGGAACTACTCGTGAAATTTTCGCAAACCCAAAACACCCTTACACAAAAGGACTGCTCGAATCAATCACGAGGGTTGACAAAGACATCAAACGGCTGAACTCCATTCCAGGCGAGATTCCAAATCTAATGCGGCCGCCAAATGGATGCAGGTTCCATCCGCGCTGTCAATATGTTTTCCAAAAATGCTTGAACGAAGAACCCAGGGAGTTTCCTCTTCCAGGTGGGGGATTTTCCAAATGCTGGCTTCTGGAGTCTGATACGAGGTAAGGGGTCGAATGCAATCAACTCAGCAAGAATCCAAGACACTACTAAAAGTCACGAATTTGCGAAAGTACTTTTCGGCTGGAGGAGATTACTTTCGGCCCAGTCGTCGGAAGTACATCAAGGCAGTAGATGACATCAGTTTCACTATTCCTGAAGGAAGTACCTTTGGACTGGTAGGCGAGAGCGGCTGCGGAAAGACGACGACCAGCAAGGTAATTTTGGGATTATACAAACCTACTTCCGGCACAGTAATTTTTGAGGGGAGCAATGTTCATGGAAAACTTGCAACTACTGTTAAACGTGGCATACATCGCGATATTCAAGCTGTGTTTCAAGATCCCGCTGGTTCTCTCGATCCCCGCATGAGAATAGGCAGCATAGTAGAAGAGCCGCTCCAAATCCACTCAGACGGGATAGAAGGCGAGCGGAAGATGATTGCTCTTCAAATGCTAGAGGCCGTCGGATTATCAAGGGAACACTACTTCAGATATCCACACGAGCTAAGCGGCGGACAGCAACAGAGAGTTGCCATTGCGAGAGCTCTAACTCTTAGGCCCAAGTTGGTAATACTTGATGAACCGGTTTCAGCCCTTGACATGTCAGTTCGCGCGCAAGTTCTCAATCTGTTAAAAGATCTTCAAGCCCAATTCAACCTGACATATCTTTTCGTCGCGCACGACTTGAGCGTGGTTCGCTACATGTGTGATCAAGTTGCCGTTATGTACCTCGGCAAGATAGTCGAGTTCAGTGAAACAAAAGAACTTTTCGAAAGTCCCCTTCATCCATATACAAAGGCGCTTCTGGACGCGGTACCGATCCCCGATCCTGTAAATGTGAAGGTCCGTACTCCTCTGTCCGGAAACATTCCGAGCTCCATTAATCTCCCTTCAGGCTGTCGATTCAGGACAAGATGTCCTTACGTAATGAAAATCTGTTCCGAAGTTGAACCTGAACTCACCAACGAAGGAAAATCATCCGTGCACCCGCACTATACCGCCTGTCATCTTTATCCAAACAAATCCTAACCGCGGTTCCTTTTTCGCACGCGGAAATTTCCTTCGCAATTTAGAACCTTGCGTGGCATTTTCTTTATTATTCACTTTCGAAACGAGTTTGCATTAGAATTTGTGATTGGCATGTACAAATCAAAAGTAATGTACGATGTTAAAGTTCCGATGCGAGACGGCATCAAGCTTTCTGCTAATGTTTACTTTCCAAAGGAATCCGAAAATGAAGGACCCTTTCCAGTCTTGATGAATCGGACGCCGTACATCAAAGATAGTGCAGGGAAGGCCCCGTCTCGCGCCGGCACCAAACTCTTTACCGATTCCGGTTACGCGGTAATTTACGTTGACGTCCGGGGGAGAGGTGATTCCGAGGGGACTTTCGTTCCATATTTTCAAGAGATAGCGGACGGCTACGACAGTTTTGAATGGGCAGGGACTCAACCCTGGTCAAATGGTAAGATCGGTACCTGGGGCGGATCTTACGAAGGGTGGACTCAGCTTTTTCCCATGCGGTTACAATCCAAGTATCATAAGGCAGCTTTCGTTCAGTGTGCTCCCTCGATGCACCCGTTTCACGACTGCTCTGCGTACATTTCCGGAGTCCCGAGCATGATAATGGCGATGTGGTCGTTCTTCGTCAACGGAAGGACGAACAAGGAAGAGGTGAGTGACTTGGATTTCGACTGGGAATCGATGCTTAACGTGCGGCCGCTGAAGGATACTATGCAAAAGCTTGGAATCTCTTCTGAAGATTCAAGATTGAACCCATTTGTCGATCACGAGACTTATGACGATTATGGCCGGAAGCTCTGGGACGAAGATAATACGTCCAGCTTAATGCGAGTCCCCAGCTATTTTGTGACAGGATGGTTTGATGACAGCATAAATGGATCGCTAGAACATTTTCCACAATTGACAAAGAAGCATCCTGATGAAACGGTCAGGAAGAGCCACAAATTGCTAATCGGTCCCTGGCCGCATCGTCTGTCGACAGATTCGAGCAAGATGGGTGATTTCGACTATGGTCCTAATTCTATGGTTCCACTTTACAAGGAAGCTAAGCTTTGGTTTGATTACTGGTTGAAGGGGATCGACAATGGCATCATGAAGGAACCACCCGTGAATCTTTTCCTCATGGGTGAAAACCGTTGGATCAACTCGGACTCGTTCCCACTCAATAACGCATTTCCCAGATCATACTTTCTTGGGGCTACAAGGTCATCCAATTCCCTCATAGGGGATGGAAAATTGGCTGATAGTTTCGGATCTGCACAGACATCAACTTTCGTCTACAACCCCGAGCGACCCGCGCCAGCTCCATTCTGGAAAGAACAATTTCAAAATGGTGCAAACGAAGATCTAAGATCGATTCAGCGAAGAGATGACGTACTAGTTTTCACTTCAGAACCCTTGAGTTCTCCTCTGAACATAGTCGGAATGATCTCTCTTGAGCTGTACGTCAGTACTTCAGCTGTTGATACTGATTTTGTCGGCCGACTATCGGACGTTTCTCCTGACGGATACGCGATGAGACTAAATCACGGGATATTTCGATTGCGATACCGGGACGGCTACGACAAAATCAAACTGGTAACGCCGGGAGAAATCCTCAAAATCAATATCAACATGTGGGCGACAGGACACCAATTCAAAGCCGGGAATAGAGTGCGACTAGAGGTAACGTCAAGTGCCTTTCCAACGTTTGCACCAAACTACAACACTGGAGGAAGCGTTTGGGCAGAAGACAAACCGATCATCGCAAATCAAACGGTCTACCATAACAAGGATTATCCCTCAAGACTCATGCTACAAGAAATCATGAATCCAGAATATTCTGAATTTTGGACAATGAAGCGATGGGAACCGAAAATGAATTCCTCTGCTGCATGATGGATAACAAGAAAATTAGAGCAGGAGTGAGGTTGCATTGCCTCACCCTCTTCCTTCTAATCCGACAGGGTAGCTAAGACCTATATCCGTTTGATCAGCAAAACGCGGTTCAGATCGAGGTAAGGTCCAAAATGAATCTCACCACGCACTGGGTTCTAGCAATCGCCCTTGGCATTGCAGTCTTTCACAACATCGAAAGCGCTCTCATAATCAGTATTGGTGCTTTGATGCCCGATCTCGACCGAGAGTATTTCTTCGTCGCCAAGGATTTCATTGGAAAGCATCAACTGCACAGATCCCTGTTTCATAACTTCCTGTTCATTGGCGGATTGTACTTTCTGAACCCCCTTTTATCTCTCGGAGCATTGAGTCACTCTCTTTTGGATATGCTGACTAGCGCGACTGATCGTGGTTCAGAGGTACTTTTCCCATTCACACGAATTGTAAAGCCATTTCATTACCAAATCGAAGGCAATGAGCTTGATCATCCGAAACGAGCGGAATGGTGGGTCGAAGATCCTTGGAAACTTCTTCAGAAGACTACCGACAGAGATCTCCAGGAACCAGCTGAGCAGCCTTGGCGTCGCTCGTATGGGCCGTTCAAAAACAGCCGCGTCGTAGACTGGGGAATCTTCTTTGCTTCATTCATATTTCTTGGGCTCATGTATGCAACCTCTCCGGCATATTTTTCACGTTCCGGCTTCCAGTTTCGCTCGCTAATTTCACTGGGCGGAATTGCAATCTTCTATGGACTGGGTGAGTTCTGGCGAAGAAGACCTGCAAAGTCAAAGTCACGGAACTCTAACTATTTCGTTCTCATTGTCTTGGCGCTCGGACTCTTACTTTTTGTTCTAGGGTCGTACTATCTCTTCTCATTTCCTTCAGTACCCAACCTTACTTTGCCCGCGTACGCTTTCGTCTCACTAATAGTGGGATTCGTAGCATCGTACTTTTTCGTCCGTCTGAGAAAGAAATACGCCGATCTTTCAATGTAGTACCTAGTTGCTACTTTTTGGAAGTTTTCTTTTTCTTTTGCTTCGGAGCTAGTTTACCGGACCAATCTAACGATTTTGAAATCCAGGGATTAACAAGTGCAGGCTTTCCAAGCCTGCACTTGGGGAAGACAGACGTAATCCTTCATTGGTCGCCCCTTCATGGGTTCGAACAGCTTCGCACCCTTCTTGCCAAGAAGGTCAGCGCGATCATCATCTGAAAGACGTACAAAGAGCGAGTCGCCATAGACCCCCGCAAACATATTCCCATTAACGAACGCCGACAGATTACCAAACATTGGCCGAATGTTAATCGAGCTGTCTTCAGGAATCACCGACTTGAAGAAGACTTCGAGTTTTTTGTCGGACCTGGGAATTTTCATGTTTGATCAGCGCGACAAAGAGACTGTAATAATTTTTCTCTCGGAAACTCGGTTAACTATGGTTAATTTCGGACGCGGTGACTAAGGTCGCTGTTATGACGCGCCGGAAGTATTGCTTCAAGCCAGAGTAGTTATAGTGAGATAAGTCCCGGTAGAGTTTGCGAACCATCGCATGACGACAAAGATGGCGCTAGGAAGGCTATATGGTGTGGCAATGAATGGACTGGGAAGCTGGCCACTGGAAAGTGCCGTGGCGGATGGCCATGAAAATACTGCTTGCTGGGTTTGCGCCGTGAAATTTTGGTAAGTCACGTTAAACGCGTAATCGTAGCCAGGATAACTGGTTCCATTTACCCCCACGAAGTTCGTCTGATTTGAAACTAGGTTAAACGAAAAATTTCCGACGTCGAAATGTCCGGGTATCTGGGACCTTACAAAGGTTGTTACGCCCGTCTCGGCGGGACAGTAAAATCGAAGCTGGTTACCGGGGTAGACAGCAATTGAGTCATTAGAAAATACTTCGGTACCGTTGGGGAGCACCGGGACGAAAACATAGATCGCTGAAATTGGGTTACTGTATATCAAGTTCAGGTTGCATGGGTATATGGGATCGCTGAGGTTCAAGTGGTTGAATATCAGCTCCTGAACCATTGTTCCATTTAGAAGCGATTCATTCCCATTTAGACTGTTAATGGGATCGATCGTAAACTGCGATCCATTTTCGGCCTTGACAAAACGCGGATCCTGGCTTATCACCGAAATTGCGTGGTATAGGTTTTGGTGAACCGGCTGAGGGCAGGCACCAGCTTGATAAAAATTCTGTCCACTATTCGTCGCATTAACCACCGTTCCCGAAACCGTGGAATTTGCAAAAAAAGTAATGTTGTTCGACTGGGGCACTAGGTTAGCACAAGGATTGCTAAAATCGGATCGGAAATCGAAATAGAGGTATCCGCCAAATACCGCTGCAAGCAAAACCGGAAACAACAAGAAAATTGCAGATACCTGTTTTTTCTGGACAACGGGAGAAATCTCGGAAATCGCTGACCACGCTTCTACAACCTGTCTTTCCGCCAACTATTTCATGCTATCCACGTAGGCAATCCCTTTTTGTACCGCTGCTTTTGCTTGAATATCGAAACAATGGTCTCATCAACCTCCCGCAAAGTAGGTGCTTTGATTATCGGCGGCGGCATCATTGGCCTTGCCATCGGATACTATCTTGCAAAAAAGAACTATTGCAATGTGGAGATCGTCGAGCGAGAATCTGAGCTTACGATACATGCGAGCGGCCACAATGCCGGCGGACTTGCCAGTCCACACTTGAATAAGCCACGAGAGCTCTGGCCGCTGTTTATGGAAAGTCGAAGGCTGTACGACGAACTTGTGGATGCTGCGGGTTTTGAGTTCGATTTCGTTAGGGGAGGAACGATAATACCCGGGACCGCGCAGGAAGCGCTGCAGTTTGAAGAGACGGCGCATTTGTACGAAAATGTAAAAGATGGAATTCAGGTAGAATTTCTGAACGCAAAAGAGCTGCAAGAAAAGGAACCAAATCTTTCCAGAGAGAGATTTAGATGTGCTCTGTACTATCCCTTGGACGCCCAGGGAAATTCAAAAAAACTTGCATCGTGCTTTTCCAAAGTGTGCGTGGAAAAAGGAGTGACAGTAACAACCGGATCAGAGGTCAGCGGATTTGAAATCTCCAATGGCCGCGTTTTAGAAGTAAAGACTCAGGGAAGCACGATAATTCCAGACACCGTAATAGTTGCCGCGGGTCCGTGGTCTGGGGAAATCTCCAGGACCCTCGGTTTGAATCTTCCAATGTCTCCCGTAAAGGGCCACCTCATCTCCATTGAAGCGGGTGATCAGAGATTGGTGAACTCATTCATCAGTGGACCGGATTATTATGTTATGCAAAATGGATCTAGCATCGTAGTCGGTGGAGGGGAAGATTCTGTCGGTTTCGATTCGAATGTCAATCCCAAGCGAGTCAGCGATGCCTGGCAAGAGGGAGTCTCAATGGTGCCCAATCTGGAATTCTTCAAAGAAAAGGGCGTCGCAGCTGCATGCCTTCGACCTTACGCAGAAGGTGGCGCTCCGATTCTCGGAAAGAGTGACCGACTCGCAAACGTAATCTTCGCGACCGGGCACTTCAGAAACGGGTTCGGTCTCGCCCCGGCGACAGGTGAACTGATTTCTCAATTGATTCTAGAAGACAGATCAGATCTTGATCTAACCGCATTTTCGCCGGATAGGTTTCCGCGAAATTATTGATTGGGTCTGGGCGGAGCTTTTTGCCAATCAACTTTGTACTTTATTTTCAATGCGCCAGCCCTCTTGTCAAAAACTGATTCCAGCACCGCCAGCTTCACGTTTAGGACTACTTCCAGAATCCCGCAGAGCATTCCCTGAAAGAACCTGCTTGTGGCTTCTCCCTTCGAGTTTGTCACCGGGTATCTTACTTCGAGAAATAAGGAGATGCGGTCATCGCTTATTCTGTAGTCCAGAATTCCCCATCCCTCGCCCTTGCATCCATCCCGGATATTCTGGAATAGTAGAACCTGATCAGACGAATGAAGGAGCTCAAAATAGCGCTGGCATATTGAGGCGCCATAAGTTTCTCCTTCTCTGAACATTATCGACTCGCCGGCAGTACCCATCCACCCAGCAAGGTCTTCTTCTACCTGAATCCTGTCCTCGACTCGTAATATCACTCCGCGGTTAACCCGTTAAGAATAATGGGAAACGTAGAGTAGCCAAAGACGGAACTGGCTCTCGAGATAACCCTTACTCCCTCCACGCCGGCTCTTGAACGGAGAATTTCTGCAAGTTTCGCCGACGAGCAGTCCGCCTTCTCCATATCAACCATGTAAAAAGCGGCAAAACTCTTGTCGATATCGTTCCAGTCTAGACGATGATTTAGTAGGTGGGCTTTGTGCTCTAGAAATAGATCTGTGAGCCTTACAATAGATACCGGAACATCGTCGCCGTAAATCGCAAACTCAAACGCACCCTTACCGAGAGGCTCGGGGTAGCCGATCGTCCTGGGTCTGTACTTTGCTCGGTCCTCTCTTGAGAGAGTGACTGGCGAGGGGATTCCAAGTCGATAAGGGTACTCCTTCAAAGGTGCATTTTCACCTCTGCACGATATATAGACGCCTTCAGACAAATCTAGAGCCAGAATCTGGGAATCCATCGATTCCCAGAACTGAATACAGCTTTAGGTTTACATTTTCACAGGCGCGTGCTGCTTTACGGATTCCGCGCAGGCTAGTCCGATCTCTACCCCTTTTTTTCCGTCGTCCCCGGAAACTTTCGGATTTGTGTTGGAAAGAACGCAGTCGGCGAAATCCACGAGCTCGTCTCGGTAAGCCTGACCGAACCTCTCCTGGAATGTCTTGGGAAGATCTTCAATCGCTGCATCGCTTTTCAAGATCCTCGCACCGGAGTTTTGCCCCATCCCGATGAATGCTGCCGCCTTTGTCCCAAAAATTTCCGCCCTGACGTCGTAACCATACACAGTCCACTGGCACGAGTCAACGTGAGCTAGGGCACCATTGCTCAGCTTCAAGGTTACCAGAACGGTGTCCCACATACCCAGAGGCTTGAAGTGATCGAAAACCAGATTCGCTGCCTCTGCGTATACCTCGGTTACTTCTGCCTTTGAAAGAAATCGGATCGCGTCAAAGTCGTGGCTGGAAGTGTCGAGCCAAATTCCGCCGCCCAGTTTCGGATCTATTGACCATCCCTGTGGATTCGATGGCGGGTCGCGCGTCGCGGAATTGATAATCATTATTTTGCCCAGATCTCCGTTGACGACCGCCTTCTCTACCTTGACAAAAGCGTGATCAAAACGTCGTTGATAGCCAACCTGAAGCTTCACTCCGCCTTCTCTTGCTTCTGAAATCATTACTTCACATTCTTCAGGAGTAAGGCCCATCGGTTTTTCGACGAAAATGTGCTTGCCCTTTCTCGCAGCTGCCGGTACCATTTCTTTCTTGAGAAAAGTCGGGGCAGCGATTGCAACTGCTTCGACCTCCGGGTCGTCAAGCATCTCGTTATAGTCCTGGTAGACTTTTTCGACTCCCAGTTTTGCCGCGATTTCTTTTGCGGCAGCGACGTACGAATCTGCGATAGCTACTAGCGAAGTGTTTGGAATGTTCCGAGCTAGATTTTCAGCATGAAACCTTCCGATAGCTCCGACTCCAATAATTCCAATTTTCAATTTCTTGTTCAAAAAACGATTCGCTCCTGCACTTTTTTCTTCAGGCTTTCAACTTTAGTTTTAAGCATTTTACTATCCAAAAATTGGGAACCGGAACTATTGTCATCTCCTGTCCGATTTCTGCCCGAGATCATAAATAGTGCCGGCGTGTAAGTGGGATAAAAGCGAAGCGACATGGCTCATCAAGCTTCAGAAGCGATGATACGAGAAAGAAAACCGTTCATGCTAAAGATTTTGGTCAACGGTGAATGGAAGGACAGCAAGTCCGACGAGTCTCACCCATCCTACAATCCATCTACCGGCGAAGTCATAGCACACGTCCCATACGTTTCAAAGGAGGAAGTACATGAAGCAGCTACTTCCGCGCAACTGGCATTTCCAAAGTGGAGCAACCTGCCGATGGGCGAGCGGGTAAAGTATCTGTTCCGTATGAAAGAGTCGTTCGAACGTCACCATGAAGACCTATCTCAGATTAACTCGATTAATCATGGCAAAACTATCGTCGAGAGCCGGGGCGATGTCCGGAGAGCGATCGACAATATCGAGTCCGCGATAGCAGTTGCCCTAACACTTTCAAAGGGCGAGACTCTCGATCAAATAGCAAACGACGTCGATGAGAGTCTAGTGAAAGAGCCCCTCGGACCTTTCGGAATAATTTGCCCATTCAATTTTCCACTGATGATTCCCTTCTGGTTCATCCCGTATGCCCTTGTACTCGGAGATACTCTAGTCGTAAAACCCAGTGAGATCACGCCGGTCCCCATGGATCTCGCGACCGACATCATTCAGAAGGAAGTAAAGTTTCCGCCGGGCGTCCTAAACATTGTTCACGGTGGTAGAGAAACTTCTGAGGCGTTGATATCACATGAGTCAATCCAGGGAGTCGCATTCGTTGGATCAACTCCGGTGGCTAAGCAAGTCTACAAACTTGCAGGGGAACATGGAAAGCGAGCTCTGGTTAATGGAGGAGCCAAAAATCCAATAGTCGTCATGCCTGACGCTGATTTGAACTCGACAATTCCGGCGGTCGTTTCATCATTCTTTGGAAACGCCGGGCAGAGATGTCTTGCAGGTGCAAATCTCGTAACGGTCGGGGATGTTCACGACAAGGTGCTTTCAAAGTTCAGGACTGCATCTTCTGAACTGAAGATCGGGAATGCGATGAACGAAAAGACGGACATGGGACCCGTAGTTTCAAGAAGCGCGAGGGAGAGGATTTCTTCAAACATACTCCAGGGCATTGAGGACGGAGCGAAACCAGTCATTGACGGAAGGGAGATCAAGATTGCTGAATTCCCCGATGGATACTATCTCGGTCCCACTATATTCGACGATGTCACCGGCGACATGCGGCTTTCGAGAAACGAGATCTTCGGTCCGGTTGCAAGCACGATTTCCGAGAACAGTCTGGATGATGCCATCGAATTCATCAATTCGAATACGAAATTCGGCAACATGGCGAGCATCTTCACCACGAACGGGCGAAATGCGAGGGAGTTCAGGCGAAGAGTAAACGCTGGCAACATCGGAATCAACATTGGAGTTGCCGCGCCGGCCGGGAACTTTCCTTTCGGAGGAAGACGGGAATCCTTCTACGGTATTCTGCACGCCCAGATCGATACTGTTGATTTCTTCACGGACAAGAAAGTCATCATCTCCCGGTGGTAAGTAGAAACCTTATCTGCCGTTCAGTCTTTTTTGCGATCCCAAAGAGGATTTTGAAAATAAATGTCCAAGAAAGTAATCGAGGCTTCGAACGCTCCAAAGCCAGTTGGGCCTTACTCACCGGGAATTCAAGTAGGCGATCTACTATTTCTTTCAGGCCAGGGTGCAATTGATCCATCGAATGGCAAATGGGTCGGTGTGGGTGACATCAAAGCGCAGACCAAACGAGTCCTTGAAAATCTCCAGATCGTTTTGAATGCTGCAGGTCTCTCTATGGATGACGTCGCAAAAACAACCGTTTTTCTGAGGAAAGCTTCGGATTTTCAGGGCATGAATGAAGTTTACAGGACGTTCTTTGCGATGAGTCCTCCCGCGAGGAGCACCATAGTCACAGATCTTTTGTTTCCCGAGATGCTCGTGGAGATAGAGGCAGTGGCGCATTTGCGAAAGTAAGTCTATCGCAACTGCCGTTACCCTAACTTGTGCGTTCGAGAACTTTCGAACCATAGTTGGTAAAACCGAATTGGTACCACAGTCCACACAAGGGCTCGATGGGTTCTATTTTGGCGACCTCTTCGTTTCTGGAATCATGAAAACTCAGCCTTGCTTTACCGTACCAGATTTCTTCGCCGAACTTCGCGTTGCCTTTTTGTATTTCCACCAATTCGTTAATCTCGTTCTGACCTTCGGCGTTTGAAGGAAAATATCTCAGACCGAAAACAGATGGTGAAGAAACGATATCACTTGGCGAGCCCTTGCGAGTAATTTCAAGGCTCAACGAGAGAATTCTCGACCCGTGTCTTGAGCAGTATCCTGAAAGTCTTGCTCCAGGTCCGTAGAACGGAACCTTAGGAACGTACTTGTAAAGCCGCGTCATGTGGATGTCATCTGCGAGCTTTTTTGAATAACCGAGCGACCAGCCTCGGACCAGAGACCAGTCTCGATCCACCCACATGAACGGGTAGTAAACTCCCGGTCTCCCATTGTATTCACACCTTATCCCAACCGCTGCTTCATGATATGTTGTCTGGGCAGGATCTTCAAATGGAGCGTCGAGATCGTTTTCACTGACGGTGCAGACAAAATCGCTGACGTACGCAACCGCCGATCCATCAGTGACTTTCAGCGACTTCGGAAGAAAGTACTGAAGCTTGTCCGGGTCAGATTTGAAATATACTGTAATATAATCTGCTCCATAGTGATACGGCGGAGCCTGGACGACGGATGATTTGCCAGAAGGTGTTATGAAGTGAAAATAGGATTTCACGCGGTTGAGAGCATAAATCGACCGTTATTAACCCTCCCGGTAGATTGTTTCCCCTCACAATTCTCCATACTGGTTCGATCCTTGTTGTTTAGGGCGGAAAAGATGGCTCGAGGAATATCGAACAAAACAACCTCCGCGAGAAATCCTATTTAGTGAAACCAATTCTTGATTTAGACTAACTCTCATCTTGAATGAAAATTCCAATCGTTTACGGGCTGCCGTGATGGAAAAACCTGGCAGCTTTAGGATCCAGGATTTCCCGGTTCCAAAAACTAACGAAGATACTGCTCTGCTTCGAGTATCACTATGCGGTATCTGCGGTACTGACAAACACATTTACAAAAATGAATCCAAATCTCACTATCTCGGACTGCCCACCAATTTCCCGATAATTCCGGGCCATGAAATAATCGGTACGCTAGAATCTCTCGGCGCAAACGCAAAGCGCGTCATGGGACTGGATCCGTCTGAAGAAATCGAGGAAGGTGCTCGCGTCGTTCCAATTGTGGATCTCCGTTGTGAAAACTGTTGGGCATGTCGGAATTTTCCGGGATGGCCCGTCTGTGAAAAAGGTGAGACTTACGGCTGGGGAATCTCCTCAAAAGATCCTCCTCACCTATTCGGTGGATTTGCGGATAGCATGTATGTACTTCCAAACACGAAGCTTGTAAGGGTTCCCGACGATCTACCGGACAAGATCGCTGTTTTCGCCGAAGTACTTGCTGTTGGTATCACTACATTCCAGCGAGTTCTCCACCAGTCCCAGCTTTACGGAGAAGGTACCCCGCTGGTGGGCGACGTCGTTATTCAAGGCAGTGGACCTCTCGCTCTCGCTCATGTCATAACTGCCAAGATAATGGGTGCCAACCGGATAATCGTCGTGGGCAAGCCAAGGTACAGAGTCGACTACTTCAAGCAAACCTTCAAAGTAGATCATGTCCTAAACGTCGACCAAACTACAACAGATGGAAGGATCAAAGAAGTAATGGATATCCTCGGAGGCAAGGGGGCAGATCTTGTCATCGAGTGCACGGGGTATCCAGAAGTCGTCGAAGAAGGGCTCACATACGTAAAGCCCTTTGGGACTTATGTGATTGCAGGAATCTATACTGATTTAGGGCGGAGCTCTACGATTAACGTTCAAAAGTTGATTTCCGGTAAATATGCGACAGTTGTGGGAGTACCTGGTCAAACTGCTATTTCATATAGATCTGCACTAAGGGTCCTCTCAAAGTACAAATCGACGATGCCATTCGATCAAATTGTTACGCATACGTTTACCTTGGATCAGATCGATAAAGCCATGGAAAAAGCTCTTTCCGAGGAAAGCATGAAAGTTGCCGTTGGCATCTAGAGAAACGGAAATCTGTCATTAATCGTCGTGAAATCAGACAACAGGCAATTCACGAGCGATTAAACTAGGCTATTCTACTCTCGTAAAGAAAATTCGCAGAACCGCTTATATATAATCTGGGCGGGTGAGTTATTGCAAGTAACGTTTGAATATCTTCAGCTATATAGCTCGCAGATTCGTCCTTGCAATTTTTGTCTTACTTAGCGTTTCAATTATAACATTCGTTCTTTCTCACAACATGGGCGGTAACGCGGTTTGCGCTTGGCTCGGCAGGGTGGGTTGTGGAAATCAGAACCTTGTCCAGATTTACACCAGGGCCTACCACCTGAATGCCCCGATTTGGGTTCAGTACTATTACTACCTGATTGGATTGCTTCAGGGCAATTTGGGAGTCTCGCCGACTAGAGGCTTCCTCCCAGTCTCTAATGTATTGCTTGATACTCTCCCGTATACAATCCAGATCGCTTTCTTTGCCATAGTGTTGACAATCATCTTGGGAATATTGCTCGGGGTCGTTTCTGCCCTTTACCACCAAAAGCCAATTGACAAAAGCATTCGCACCTTCTATCTCGCCGGTTACTCATCTCCTTCATTTTTGATGGCACTAATTTTGATCATCGTTTTCGTTTACTTTACGCACGTACTCCCCTCGGGCAACGCTGCCGACGTTACTCTTTCAATTCCGAAACCGATTACGTACTTTCCCATGATTGACAGTCTACTGGAAGGAGATTATGGATACTTTCAGAGCTCTCTTTCTCACGTCATACTACCTAGTCTGGCGCTTGCCCTAACTACTTTTGGTGTGATTACGCGAGTTCTGCGCAGCTCTATGTTAGATACAATGCACGCAAATTACATTCGCACGGCACGCGCAAAAGGATGTGAGGAGAATACAGTATTTTTCAAACACGGGTTGAGAAACGCGTTGATACCGGTGATTACTATCTCGTCCCTTATTGTAACCTGGCTAATAACGGGAACAGTGTTCGTCGAGTCCATTTTCAATTATCCAGGAATTGGACAGTATGTCGTACAGGCTCTTTTCTATCAGGATTATCCGGGAATTCTTGCTACTACCCTAGTTTTTGCTGTGATCATAATTATCTCAAATCTCGCTGCAGACATTATGTACGCAGTCGTTGATCCTCAAATAAGGCTCGGATGATTCAACAAGGTTGCAGTCTGCAGACGAGGTTGAAAGAGTAGAATCTTCCATCGTCGGAGTTGCAAGGGCCCGAGAGCTCTTGCACCTCATTAGAAAGAACACCGGAGCTCTCATTGGAGGAATTTTGGTGTTCATTTTTCTCGTAATCGCAATAGTGGAAGGAATATCCGGTTATCTAGGAAAGCCACTCACGCCTTACAATCCCATTCAAACACATGTCGGGCCAAATTTCAGCCCACCGACATTACACTATTTGATGGGTACTGATAACTTCGGTCGCGACGTTTTCAGTAGAGTCATAGCTTCCATACCAAATGATGCTGTTATCAGCTTCTCTGTAATTGCTGTTGCTCTCGTAGTGGGATTGTTCATCGGATCTTTTGCCGCGTTTAGAGGTGGCATCTTAGAGGAAGCCCTAATGAGAATAACCGATGTTTTCTTTGCAATTCCCGCGTTGATTCTTGCGATTGCGATAGCCGTAGCGCTGGGACCTGGGCTCCTTAACATGATGATTGCATTGATGATAATTTGGTGGCCCCCGTACGCAAGGCTTGCTCGTGGGGAGGCGCTTAAGGTTTCGCATCAAAACTTTATCGAAGCATCACGATTCGCTGGACTCCCCGCCCCCAAAATCGTTCTTAGACATGTCATTCCCAATATCTCAATCACCCTTCTTGTATACGCTACCTTGGATATCGGAACTGTGATTCTTGTTTATTCGGGGTTGAGCTATTTCGGTCTGGGAGTTCTTCCTCCTGCTCCCGATTTAGGGCGAATGGTAAGCGAGTACGCTGATTACGTTCTTACATACTATTGGCTCCCCCTTTTCCCCGGACTAACAATTGCACTCCTAGTCATCAGTTACAGCATTTTTGGAGATGGACTTCGAGACGCCCTCGAGGTTGGTTGAGCCACCTTAAACCTGATTAGCGTCCAAGACCTCAGCATAGCCTACAAGACGGAGATGGGTAAGCTCCGAGCTCTCGATCACGTTAACCTCAACATAGAGGAGAAGCAGCTCATAGCCGTCGTCGGCGAGTCCGGATGTGGAAAGTCAACTCTCGCTCTCTCCATCATAGGATTGCTCGCTCGTCCACCCGCTGTGGTTGAAAGTGGTGTTATCGAATACAAGGACGTAGATTTACTTTCGATACCCTCTAAGAAATTGAGACAGTACCGTGGAACTGAAATCGCGATGATTTTCCAAGAACCTCTCACTAGTCTCAATCCTGTTTTCACTATAGGAGATCAGATCGGCGAGGCGATCATGATTCGTGATCTTAGAAAGTCAAAGCAACAATCAGACGATCTCCCAAGCGATTTCATGCAAAAAACCTACAAGAGCAATGTTACCCCCAAGCCATCTAGGATTCCGAGTCTTCGCAGGCGGAGAATTACCGAAGCTCTTCAGAAAGAAATCATTCAGTATCTCTCTCTTGTGAGAATAGCTGACCCAGATCAGGTTCTAGAAAGATACCCGTTCGAACTGTCCGGCGGCATGAGGCAACGGGTCATGATAGCTATGGCGCTTTCCCAGAAACCCGCGCTGCTCGTAGCTGACGAACCAACGACAGCTCTTGATGTTACTACGCAGGCGCAGGTTTTGAAACTGATGAAAGAATTGATGAAAGAGGTAAACACCAGCATACTTCTCATCACGCATGACTTGGCGGTCGCAAGCCAGGTGGCTGACAGGGTTGTTGTGATGTACGCGGGTAATGTGGTTGAAGATTCGAATGTTTTGGAACTTTTTTCAGATCCCCTGCACCCCTATACCAAGGGACTGCTCTCCTGCATTCCAACCGGGACCAAGGATGAAACCGTGATAAGGCCGATCGCTGGTTCAGTTCCAGACCTGCGTAATCTTCCTCCCGGATGCAAATTCGCTTCGCGGTGTCCTTACGTCATGGAGGTGTGCAAGCAAAAGGATCCGGAACTTGTTGAGACAAAACCAGATCACAAGGTAGCGTGTTTTCTGTATGGGAATTGAAACATTCGAATCCGAAGACAGCATTCTCGTAACACGGGATTTGAAAAAGTACTACCCCATCCGGCGAGAGTTTAATCCATTTTCGAGAAACCCGAGAAGATTTGTAAGAGCCGTGGACGGAGTATCTCTGTCCATCAGGAAGGGAAAGACAGTTGCGGTCGTCGGAGAATCAGGCTGCGGAAAGACCACTCTGGCAAGAACGATAACTCTCATGACGCCTCCCACGTCCGGCGACATAATTTTTGAAGGGATCAACCTAACGAAGGAGAAGGTACGACCTAAAAAATTGTACCGGGACGTCCAGATGGTATTCCAAGATCCTGATTCTTCCTTGGACCCAAGAATCAAGATCAAGGAAACGGTAGCAGAGCCAATTCGAAGTCTCGTAGGAGGGACCGAGAATCAAGTCAGGGAATATGTAAGGACTAGTTTAAGCGCTGTCGGTCTTTCGGAAGAACAGGGTGATCGTCTGCCAAAACAACTCAGCGGGGGTCAGAGGCAACGAGTCGCAATCGCCAGGGCGATCGGCCCACGGCCCAAACTAATTGTTTTAGACGAACCAACGAGTGCACTTGATGCATCAGTCCAGGCGCAGATACTTGCGCTTCTATTGGACTTGCAGAGAAAGTATAATCTTTCTTACATGCTCATAACGCACAATATTTCCGTAGCCCAGTACCTGTCAGATCAAGTTGCCGTCATGTATGCTGGAAATCTGGTCGAGTACGGAGATACGAAAACTGTCATAACGAAGCCGAGGCACCCGTACACTATCACACTGATCAGCTCGGCCCCGATTCCGAACCCGCGTATCAGAAACCTTCTCGATATCGAAATTAAAGGAGAGGTTCCGAGTTCCATAAATCCTCCAACGGGTTGCCGCTTTAATCCTAGATGTCCCTACGCAGAAAAAATATGCACTGAAATTAATCCGCCCTTGAAAGAGATTGCAAAAGGGCACTATGTAGCTTGCCACTTTGTAGAAAAGACAGCGTAGAAAAATGAGTACTATTAGCGGGCGAGAACCCCGCTAACAGCATAGGTCGTGGAAGTTGCTAAGACCCTGCGAATTGAACAGTGTTGAAGATTACAGTATCACTTTGTCCAGTATAGACAGGATCTAGTAATCCTCCGGTTATCTGGGACTTTTGCCACACAACTGAACCGCTGCCATCAACAAGTTTCAGCGAGCCCACCCAGACGTAGGGTGTATCGTGATTAATCTGCTGTTGTGCAGCTGTACAATCTGCGATTAATGTAGCATTGTTGCTCGTTGACGTGAACTCGTTATCACACTTCTGTACAACGGGGTTTGAATAGATCGCCCAATTGTTAGCCGGAGTCAACCCATTCACCCAACCCAACCAAGGGTCGGCAGGGGTGTCTGCACCAGGTGCGAACGTGAAAGCACCCAGCCAAGTCAGTTGGGATTCTGTACCATTACCTGCGGCTGAAGCCGCAAAAGAGCATGGGCCGGCGACCCCTTGGGCCCCCCCTGTTGCGCAGGCGTAGTTCGCGGACGGGGTCTGCTCGACATTCACATTGATCCCAAGTACTTTCAAGTTTGATTGAACAATTGTCGCAGTGTTTAGACAGAAAGTGCATCCCTGAAGGATCCTAAAGTCCAAAGTGGGGAAGTTCTTTGTGCAAGCAGCAGAATCATTGTTGCAAGCGGCCGTGAGCAAATCTTGGGCCTTGGTCACATTTGTCGGCCACGCGGGCGCACCTCCCAAGTTGTAGAATTGCGTCCAAGCTGGATACTCTGGTCCAACCCACGGGTAAAGTTCACCACCGTACGCGGTCCGATTGATATCAGAATAGTTCACCGCGTCATAGATTGCATTTCTGACTGCTGTGATGTTAGTAGGGTAGCGGAGAACGTTTAACGCAATGCCAGTTATCAACATCGATTTTTGTGGGACTTGAGAGTAATCGTACTTTGTGGGGTTTCCTATGACCGTAGGCCAGTTCTGATCCAAAATAGTGGACATAACAGGACTTGACGATGTACTACCCTGAAGGTCGGTGAATCTGGAGAAATCATCCGCTTTTACTTGGATTACTACGTTCTGTGCATGACCAGGATCCAAGTATGCATTAGCGGCAAGCTCGGCAGGGGACATTGATTTCGCCCAATAGTTCGGGTTCTGTGCGAATTTGATGTATGAATTCGTAGAGACTGATGTCACGACGTATGGCCCTGTACCGGGGATCGGGTTATTGTTGAAGTAGCTGTTGTATGTTCCTGGGGGACCAAAGCCTCCATGGTCCAATAGCCACTGGGTATCGAATACCAGACCCTGAAACACAACCAAAGTTCCAAGGAAATAGTTGAAAGGCGCCTTTAGATGGAATACAATCTGACTAGGGCTAGTCACGTAGATTGGCCAAGTCTGATTCTGCATAATTGAAAGCAGAGCTTGACTTGGGTGCACGACTCCGCTAGAGTTCATCATGGCAAGGACCGCAGGTCCAAAATTCGAGTCGTTCATGTTGAAAACCGGGTAGTCAAGCCACCAATAAGAATTGTTGGCAGTCAGATAATACAGACCGTAGAACTCGCCCCAAAGGCTGTACGAATTCATTGGATTGCCAGAAGTGAAGCTGACGTTCCGCAAGTTGAATGTGTAGGTAAGTCCGTCAGGGGAAATCGTCCAATTGGAAGCTAACATCGGGACGATGTTGATAGCACCAGTATTCTTTAGGGCGTTTCCATCAAGTGTGACGAGGGACTGGTACACGGTATAAGTCAACCAGTTTGGAAATGGAATCGCGTTGATTGACTGCTCTTGATTTAGTGAAGCAAGCGGCCATCCAATATCGTCAATTGTAAGAGTATTTACCGTCCCTCCAGTGCCGGAAGAAGACGACGAAGATGAAGAGGACGATGATGAACTGCTTGAAGATGATGGGGAGCTAGACGAGGAAGAACTGGTTGGTGGCGATGAGGTTGAAGATGAAACAGAAGTAGAAGGAGAAGAGCTAGCGGATGAGATTGATGTGCTTTGGGAAGATGATGAGCTCGAAGAGGAGGACGAAGAAGAGGAACTACTCGTGCCAGATGTCGATGCAAAATATGCAGCCGCCCCAGCTATAATTATTACAATGACTACAACGACGATAACTATCGTTCGTGATACGGCTAGAACTGATCTGTGGTTAAGTTTCAAATTCAGTTTTAACCGCCAAACTCGTGTATTATAAGCGTTATTGCATTTTGCAATCGCGTACATTCGACTGTATTTGTTTACCCGCTAAATCGTAGTAACCAATTGATTAGCACAATGGCCGATGTGGAATTTCGCCATAACGGCTATCAAATTAGAGCATTCTATTGAATGCCTATTCAGTAACGGGTTAAAGCCTCCAATAATAAATTGATAATTTATCAGAAATCAAGTATCTACAAGATCTCTTAACAAAACCATAAATCGAAAAGTTGGCTCGTTAAATTTATGCTCGAACTAGGAAAACCGGCCCCCAATTTTGAGGCTCTCAAAGCTACGGACGGAAAATCGTACTCTCTTAGCTCATTCGAAAAAAATCCCGTACTAATAGTAATTTTTTCCTGCAATCACTGCCCCTACGTTGTCGCGTATGAGGACAGGATGGTCGCCATCCAGAGGGATTATGCTTCGAAGGGAGTCCAGATCGTCGCGATAAATTCGAACGATGACAAGTCTTACCCCGAGGACAGTTTTCCGAATATGGTAAAGCGAGCGAAAGACAAGCACTTTAATTTCATCTATGCTCGTGATTCTGACCAAAGTGTTGTTGACGCATTTGGAGCTGTTTGCACCCCACACATTTTTGCATTCGGCCAGGATAGAAAGTTAGCCTACAGAGGAAGAATCGACGACTCGAAGGATCCGTCAAAGGTATCTTCAAGTGACCTGAGGAACGCAATTGATGACATGCTGTCGGGAAAGAAGGTCAGAGTACCGGACACCCGTCCATTTGGCTGCAGCATAAAGTTGATCAGTTCATTCTAACAACTTTCTAGACCTAGGAGATTTTGAAAAATGAAACTGGGAGCCATCATCGACGACATTTCGCCAATGGATTCTCTGGAAAGGGGAATCAAAGCCGAGAAGCTTGGCTTCGATTCTCTTTGGTTCTCTGATCACTTGATGGACACAGGCGGGATCAGGATTGATCCGTGGACTACCATGGGCGCGATCTCCGCAAGTACGAAAAAAATCGAAATGTGCCCCGCGGTTAGCGATGTTCAGCGTATCCATCCAGCAAAAATGGCGCATATGGTTGCTACTCTCTCTGATTTGAGCGACGGGAGAACTCTGTGCGGGATAGGTGCTGGTGAGGCAATGAATCTCGTTCCATTTGGCATCGAGTTTGGTGCGCCGAAGGAGCGTGTGGAAAGATTGGGAGAGGCGATTCAAATTGCAAAGCTCCTGTGGTCTTCGAGCTCGAAAAGTCCAGTCTCATTTCAGGGTAAGTATTTCTCACTAGATGGTGCTTGGCTGGATATTCCGATCACATCCGGTGTCCCTCGCGTAATAGTTGGAGCTCTCGGTGGCAAGATGGCGCTTGAAGTTGCAGGAAAGTTTGGCGATGGCTGGGTCTCCTGGCTAAACAGCGCAGATACCTTTCGAAAGAAGCTAGACACTGCAAAGAATGCCGCGAGGTCTTTAGGAAGGAGCGAAAAATCAATTCAAGATTTTAGGGCATGTATCTGGGTCTATACGGTACTTACCTCTGACACTACCCAGATCAGAAAAGCGATGAACCGCGCAAAACGCGGACTACTCGCCGAAGGCCAGACCCTAAAGATGATGGGATTTCACCGTCCCGAGGGGCTGGGCAAAACATACCAGAACATGCTGGTTTCGGATGAAGGTGCAATGAAAATTCCCAGCGTTCAAGACAGCGTGCCCGATGAGTTCGTTGAACAGGTTGTTGCCGCGGGATCTGCAAGTGAGATTATCGAGCGAATAGAAGAGTTCGGAAAAGCTGGGGCGACTGATGCAATGATTCATTTTGTCGGCGATGACAAGAACCAGATGGAAGACTTTGCCCAGAAAGTGTTGAGAAACTTCAATTCTAAGGACAAGTAGCGGGGAAATCCAATGATCAAGAAGGCCAACGCCACAATATACGTTTCCGATGTTGATAGCGCTCTAAAATTCTATACGGAAACTCTGGGCATGCGAGAAAAGTCTCACTGGGGAAAGGAATTTGCCGAAGTCGAAATGAACGGAATCATCGGACTACATCCCGCAACAAAAAGCGGTCCAAAGCCGGGTACAAATGGTGCGATCTCGATTGGACTAGAAGTTGACGATCTGGATTCCGAGGTTACCAGACTGAAAGAGAAAGGTGTCGTATTTCTTGGCAATGTCGTCGACGACGGCCCGGTCAGGCTGGCTTTTTTCGGAGATCAGGACGGAAATCCGATGTACCTCACTCAAGTTAAGAAGGGGATGTGGGGCTGATTCTCGGACTATTCTCCGAGCCTAACTTTGGACATCCAAAGCGAAGAATATTGGAATGTTGTCGGATGATTCTGGGCTGTAAGTATAATATCTGTCGCTGTACCCGCTCATTCTAAAACCCTGGCTCAGGTAAAAATCGATGCTTTCTTTTCTTCCGATTTGAGTCTCTACAATTATCGACCTCAGACTGTTTTGCCTTGCCCTTTCGACAAGCGCCATCACGATCTTGGAACCGATTCCCTTTCTCTTCATAGAGTTTTCAACCGCGAGCTCGACGAGATAACCTGTTTTATTCCATGAAATTATCCACATCAGTGCAATACCTAGTAACTTCCCAATTGACTCTTCTTCGGCTACAAGTAATATTGAATTCGGGTTTTGCAGTTCCTTGTTGTGATCGATGTTAACAACCCAGTGTTGATTTATGATCCTCTCAATTTCCGGCACGTCGTCCGAGTTTGCGTCTCTTATCCTCATTCCTGAATCCGATCCCTATTCGCTGTGCAAGATACTTGCTACCGTCAAACGTCGGCTATAGCCATTTATTGGCAAATATAGAAGATTTGGCAAAAATGACCCACTACGAAGTCTCGTTCAAGCTCCAGCATGATAACTGTCACTATAATCAGTTTTCGAAGGACAATCCCTCAGTGATTATTTCGCACTGGTGCAACTGGAGCAAGGATGTTCTTGAGATAAGTCACCGAGAGATCCAAAGCGATCCGCAGATAAAGCAGGACCTGCAGAAACTCACAAAGGCCCTCGGGGCAAAGATTATCCGCAGATCTTTTTCGGGCTCGAGTGTCCAGGTAGTTTTCATGCACTGCGCTTGCGACTCGATTCCACCACCAACTCTGCCCGTTATTGAAAAGAGAAACTGCCTTGAGCTTCTGCCAGCGGTGTACTCCGATGGTTGGGAGTGGTACCGCGTCATAGCTTTTTCTGAACGAGATCTGAAAGACCTGTTCAAGGATCTCGACAGACATTGCAGTACGATAGAGATAATTTCAAGGCGCTCGATTTATGACGAGTCAGTCCGCGATACCTTTCTACTTTCAACTGCCTCTCTTTTTGGTACCCTGACGGACAAGCAGACAAGGGCTCTTATGACCGCGCTGGACAATGGATATTACCGGCTGCCGCGGACTTCGAACGCAGGCGATATCGCCAGATTGATGGGAGTTCCGAGAACCAGCTTCGTCGACCATCTGCGAAAAGCAGAGAACAAAGTTCTCCAGGCAGTCGGACCATATTTGCGGCTCAAACCCGCTGCCGAAGCCTAGTTAGAAATTTCGCGCAACTGCTAAACTCTCGTTACAACCATAGAAACCGAATCAGGTAGGGGGGATCAAGTCACCCGATTCAGGTTTTCAGGACTGCCGAAACGATCTGGCTGAACTCTTCGTCACTGACAAGATTCTTTTTCTCCATGGATCTCTGCTTGACTCTTGCAAGTATTTCGTTTACTTGAGGCTCGCTTGCTGCTATTCCCTTTTTCCTCAAATGGTACATTATGGAATACTTGCCGCTCTTCTTTCCAAGCACGATTTCGGTCTCGCCTGCAAACCATTCAGGATCGAACAGTTCAAGCTGTCTTGCTACCTCCGGCATCTTGTAATATCTCTCGACAGCGATCCCGCTCTCCCTTCTGAAGATATTCCGTCCGAGCACGGGTTTGTTTACTGGAATCGGGATGTTTGAAAGCTCCGAAACAAGTTTTGACACCTCGTTAAGCTTCTCCAGATCGACCCCGCAGTCAATCCCGTATAGCAACATCAGCGCAAGAACGACCTCTTCGAGCGCAACGTTGCCTGCGCTCTCCCCGATACCATTGACCGAGACGTGCGCGGCTTTTGCTCCGTTAGATAGTCCGGCAATTGTGTTTGCAACTCCCAAGCTAAGCGAGTTATGGCAATGAACCTCTAGCGGCACGTCGACCATTTTCTGGACCTTCTTTACTAGGAAGGAAAATCCCTCGGGCGAAGCCGCGCTCATGGTATCTACAACGGCAAGCCTATCGGCGTGAGCTGATTCTCCGGCCTTCATCATCGTTGCAATTGAATCGAGATCGGCTCTTGTCGTGTCGTAAGGGAAAAAGACGACAAAGATACCGTGCGACTTTGCGTACTCAATTACGCCAATCGCGTCTGCAGATGCCTTCCCAACCTCGGTACCCATGACCTCAAGACGTTCTTTCAAAACCGGGATTTCGATGATGACCGAGGAAACATCACATGAAATAGCTGCGTCGATGTCCTGCTTTCTTGCGCGGCAGAACGCAAAGATCTTGGAAAACGAAGTGCTCTTTTCTATGTCTTTAATCGCGAGCTTGTCTTCCTCCGAAACTACTGGCATCCCAGCCTCAATCCGATGGACTCGCGCTTCGTCAAGCTTTGTTGCAATTCGTAGTTTATCCTCTCTGGAAAAAACTACACCCGGCGTTTGCTCCCCGTCTCGGAGCGTCACGTCATGCAATTCTATGGGAGTTGTAAAATGTAAATTTCTCCGAACCTCTTCTGCAAAATTGTAGGAACTGGTCCACCAGTGTTCATTTTTCCAAAGTTTTTCGTTTTGCTGCGACATTAGATTATCCAAACCGTCTCCAAGAGAAAAGAAGTCTTGATAATCCAATGGCTTTACTGCGGTATTGAAGTTTATCTTGAGGAGTCTGTTTGAACCTACTCACTAATAATTCCTTATTGAAACTAAACGATCTAAATATTCTCACAGACTCAGACCATTTCCCGCTTTGTTAACGCAAAGGAAACTCGCACCTTATCGCAAGTCACAAACCGTTTTGATAGCAGAATTGAAAAAAATAGGTAGGCGTTGCAACAAAACAACGCCTCGTAGGTTAAGTCCACTAAGTGCTGATCTAATTATGATCTCTGACTGATTTGGAGAAGGCGAGGTAACCGTTTCCCTCTGCGGTAATCCAGTACTCGTTTGCCTCGAACGCGACGTACTCTTTACCACGCAAGCCTTCGAGTGCCGTTAGACACCTTTCAGTCTCTAATCCGGTCAGGTCAGATGCCTTCGACGGGCTTAGTCTCCTTTGTCGCTTCAGAATTCTCAGTAGTTGAACTTCGTCGCCAGGAATAGTAGGTATAGTAACCATTTGTCCTAAATCAGCTGCGACAGATTTTTAGGTTTTAATTTAATTTTTTCGCGGTCGAAAAGTCAACTCATCTGTATGCTGACTTTATCGTACTATGCCATAATTGGGACTAAAATCTTGTGAAATCCTACAAATTTCATAACGAATCAACACTATTGGGAATTGCAAGTAAAGCTCTTGGCTGGCTTCAGATGGAGAATTCATTGGGGAAATGAATTGAGCCTAGATTTTACGTCGATTTCGGAATAACTAGAAGAGGATGGAAGAAAATTGTAGGGAAAACTAGAGCTGGAAAGCTCCAGTCCAGGGTCTTGTTGCCGCGATTTGAGAGATAAATCAAAAATTTGGAAACGTGTAAATATACAAGAGACTTCTCTTCTGAAGAAGAGTATGACCCAGCTTCTTAGTGTAAAGCCCTACAAAGTCCTTGAAGTAAGCGGAAGTGCAAATGAAAGAGGCTACAAGTACGGTTCTTACAATTCTGCGCTAATCAGGCGGCTTTTGAATTCGCATTACGATTTTTATAATACGTATCTCAACACTTCCAAGGACGAAGCTCTCAAGTGGTCTTCGAAATATATCCAGCCTACGAGAAATTATTCTGAAGTTGTTGCAGACGAACTAGAAGGAGTCGCGGAGGGCGCAGGACTGAGGCTTGATGAAGTAATGCTGATCGCGGCGTTCAACGAGGTATTTTACCCGAAACTTGCCAAAGCCTGTACTTCGTTCGCCGCTCGGAATGGAGCTACATCGGACGGACTCTCGTACGTAGGACAGAACAATGATGAAGGTATTGATCCTTGGCTAGATGGAGATTGCACTACCTTGACCCGATTTAATCAGAAGGACGCCCCCAATGCCCTAATTTACACTTATGCGGGAGCTCCCGCCATGATGGGCATCAATTCCGCAGGATTGAGTGTTTGCATAAACGCACTCGGCTTTGATGAGCCGAAAATCGGAGTTCCGATGCTTTGCGTAGTGAGAGAGGTTTTCAACCAGAAAGACATCGATGGAGCAGTTGATGCGATAGAAAGAGCTGATCGAGCTTTTGCCCTGAACTTTATTATGGCATCGCCCGAAGGAATTGCGAATGTCGAATCAAATCCACTAAAAGTCGAGACAACTCGATCCGACGATACCCTCTATCACGCGAATCACTACATCTTCTGTCCGGTTGAAGGATTTTCAGAATCAAAGAGTGACACGTATCAAGAGAATAGCAGATTCAGATGTGACAGGATGAAAGATCTAATAGAGGAAAACAAGGGAAAGCTCAATCTCTCGCTGCTTGAAGGAATCCTGAGAGATCACGAAAACAGACCCGACATGATCTGCTCGCATGTAAATGAAAAGCGCTCAAAGGCTCATTGGAGCCGGACACTTGATGGAATGATCTACATTCCGGAGAAAAGAGAAGCTTGGATCGCTCACGGCAATCCCTGCGAGAGCGAATTCATGAAGTACACAATATCCTGAGATGAAAGTTCTCTTCCGGCGCCGATCTATAACGGCGCGTTTGAATCCTTCTTTGGGTGGCCGGAGGAAATACCTCCATTCCCAATTTTTTATGAAAGGAGAAGTTCGAACGGGCCAATGCGCTGAAAGCATAAATAAACCACTTTGAGCGCGATACTTGATGAACTTCCCCAAGAGAAATATCCGAGCCATTTCAAGAGCTATAATTGCAGTCATAGTTATCGTCATTATCATTATTGCCGCCGGTGGTGCCTATCTGGCGTTTTCAAAATCAAGTTCGACGACTACTTCAACTTCATCCAGTTCTTCGTCTTCATCTCAATCTTCTAGTGTTCCACCTGCATCGTCCACGTCTTCATCTTCTTCATCGTCAGTTCCTCCAGTCAGTTCAAGTTCTTCATCTTCTACGCCATCAACATCATCTTCGTCTTCCTCTACGGGAACTTCGTCCGGTGGTCAGGAGCTTGTAGTCGATGAAGGTTCCGCGCCGTCCTCTGAGGATCCTGCTGTCGCGATTGATAACAACGGGTTGGAGACTGCGCAAAACACACATGTTCCTTTGACTTTCTGTGCCAACCCAAGTTGCACAACTCTTATCCCTGTACTCGCAACTAGCTGGAACGAAAGCACTAGTGGATTGACGTACACATTCAATCTTAGAAGCGGCGTTTACTATAGCAACAACGATCCATTCAACGCATATGTTGTATGGTATAACGTTTACAGAGATCTTATCATTAACCAGCCGGCTGATTTCATCTTCTACGCTTACATGAATGCATCAGGTGTTACGGTCGGTGACGTAAATTCTCTCAATAATGCTCAGAATTCTCCTGGCACAAATTCAACTCTGCTTTCCATAATGCAAAGCTCGACAGGTTATCATGCTGTAACGGTTGTGAACGCTACTGAGGTTCAGTTCCACCTGACAAATGCTTTCGTTGCCTTTTTGCAAAGCATAGACACAGCACCTTGGGTATTTGTCGATCCTTACGTCGTCCAACAACATGGTGGAGTTGTCGCTAACACTCCGAACTCGTACATGTCCGTCAATGGAACGATGGTGGGAAACGGTCCTTATGTCATGCAAAGTTACGTTCCTAACCAATATTCGATGATGGTTGCAAATCCGCATTACTGGGCCCAAAGTATGACCAGCAATTTAGTTCTGGAACCTGCGAAAATTCACACTGTCTTAATTAATTACAAGACCGACGAGCTAACCAGGACCGAAGACCTGCAAACTGGCAAGTCGCAGGCATCAATTGTTTCTTTTAATGACATCAACAGTACTGTAACCGCTTGCAAGAACTGCTACATTCCGAATACCGGGACCTCGGGTTCAATGGAATGGATCAACATTGACTCGCTAAAAGCACCCACTAACAATACTCTTGTTAGGCAAGCAATGATTGAAGCGATTAACGTGTCCCAGATCCAGTCTGTGGTGTATGACGGATACGCTCAGAAAGTCATTGGTCCAATGCCAAGCATCTTCAATTATTACAACAGTTCGATTCAACCATTGCCTTACAATGTGACAAATGCGAAGAAACTGCTTGCTCAAGCTGGCTACCCAAATGGCCAAGGATTCCCTACGATCACCTTAGACTGGTATACTAGCGCCTATGCATCGCTTGTCGTTCAGATCGTGAAACAAGACCTTGCTCAAATCGGAATAAACGTGCAAACTCAGGAAGTCAGCCAGGCTACTATGGTTACTATTCAAGCGACTCCTGGGCAGAATGCCTCTGCTGCTGACATGGTCATGATTAATTGGACCTACTATCCGGACTTTAGCGCGTACGAGTTCATCGTCGATTCGGCGCTGGGGGCATTCGGGAACTTCCACAACCAGACTATTCTAAATTTGATTTACAAGAGCAATACTGAGCTGAGTCCTACCGCAAGGGCACAGGATATCTCGCAAATTACAAGTGACCTGGTTCAGCAAGCCGGATTCATCTGGCTCGGGCAGGATCTCGACGTGTTCGACCCCGGAGCTGGAATAGGTCCCACGATATGGAATCACTGCGCGTCGGGTATGTGGTATAACACCGCGTTCAACGGCGTTGATTTCAACAACGTCACAATCACCGGCTCCTGCACGTAGTCCTTCCACTCACTTTTCCGAAAAGTGGAAGGCCCTGATTTCTTTCTCAGGGTTTACCACAATTTGTGAAAGTAATCAGCCAACCACTTTTTGGAAAACTCGAAGGAAATTTACTCCCAAGATTTTTTTCACATCGTCTTTACTATAACCACGGTCTATAAGTCCCGAAGTAATATTCGGCCAATCAGACCAGTCTCTAAATCCTTCGACCTTATTGTTTCGTGCGTCTCCTGCACGATGCTCAGGTCTAAATCCGAGCGATCTCCATGAATTGGCATCTTCTAGAGCCTGTGCCAACCCGTTGTGAGCTGGAGGATACAAGTCGGTGCCGACCGCCAGGAGGATACAAGTCGGTGCCGACCGCCAGGTGCTCGACCCCAACGAGGTTTGCTATGTGATCAACGTGTCGGAAAAAATGTTCAAGGCCAGGATGAGGCTCATTGGTGATAAAACGCGGAATTAACATTACCCCGATAAATCCGCCTCTCTCAGCGAGCGCCTTAATCTGTTCGTCGGTCTTACCTCGATCGTGATTACTTAGCTCTTTCGCGAACGTGTGGCTGAAAACAACGGGATCGCTCGAGTTGGCTATCGCGTCCATTGTTGTCTTGTACCCGCAATGCGAAAGATCTACAAGGATGTGGAGATCGTTGAGTCGCTGCAAAACGTCTAATCCGAAATAACTCAGTCCGTCGTCCACCCTCTCGATGCAGCCATTTCCGACCCAATTTCTGGTGTTGTACGTAAGCTGAACAATACGAAGTCCGAGCTCGTGAAAGAGATCAATCTTCTCCAGGTCTTTTCCAAACTCATCCGTGTTTTCGACGTAGAGAATTATTCCATGGCTACCCTGTGTCTTCGACCTGATCAGGTCTTCTGCTTTGAGAATCTTTTGAAACTGTTTGGGAAGATTGTCAAATAAGTAGGTCAGACGAGCGATCTCTCGGATTGTTGTGGAGAAGCTGTAAGGATCAGCGAAACTAAACAGTGAATAGCAAATTGCAGTTACTCCTGCTTTATCCCAGTTTTCCAGATATTCCTTGAGATAGGTTGGATTAGAAACGAGCTCCTGAATCCGCACATGGATCATCTCATCCCAGACTTCTGGCGGAGAGGTGTTCACGGACAACAATCTGTCAGCCGCCTGCATCATCTTATCTGAATACAACCAAGGACCGTAATGGTTGTTGTCGACGATGATACTTTCTTTGTGAACATTCGAGGACTCGTCGCTCCTTACTTGTGAAACTTGACCTACCATGTAAGCTCAGAACATACAGAATTTTCTTAAAGATTATCTCTGTTTTCTGTGTCTCTCTTTTCTTCTTCGAGATCTGCCCTATTCTATGAAATCGAGAACTAGAAATATTTCAATCTGATACAAATCTTAGCTCTAATTCAAGATTCACTTTTTTTCTGGACAACAAATTTATTATTCAATGGCGAGGTTCGCTAGAGAGTACCATGGCTCTAGAAGACGTTCGGTCTTCCCTAACGCAAATAGTCGGCGAGGAAAGCGTAACAGATGATTTCGTTGAAATTCCATCAATTCATCTTCAGACATATGCAGACGTTACGTCGAACCGGAAGGCGATGTCGAAGAGGAAGATCGTTGTAAGACCCGCGGATGCTGAGCAAGTCTCGGAGATAGTGAAGGAAGCAAAAAGTAACAAAATTGCAGTGATCCCTGTCGGAGGGTCCACAACGTTCTTTGTTTCAGGCGGACCTGTCCCGGTCGCTGATGAATCGATAGTTATAGATCTAAGAAGATTGGACAAGATTCTTGAATTCGATGAAATCAGTGGAACCGTCACAGTTCAGGCGGGCGTTACAGTTCAAAAACTGAAATCGTATTTGGAAAGTCGAAAGTGCTGGCTACCTCATCATCCAGAGAGCTATGTGAGCGCAACCGTCGTGGGTGCAATCTGCAATGATGGTATCAGTCCTTACTCCACGAAATACGGAAGACCCTCAGAGCAGGTCGCTTCGATCAAAATCGTTCTCCCCGACGGACAGATCTGCACAGTCGGCAACAAAACGCTCTTTGATAATTCATTCAAGCTCACAAAGCTCTTCATGGGCACAAACGGGTCACTTGGAGTGATAGTGGAAGCCACTTTCAAGATCTATCCGTTGCCAGATTCTCGTGGAAGGGCGATCTATGGATTTGGGAGTCTAGCTGACGCATGCGATGCTGTCAAGGAAATTAATCGTGCAGGGTTAAGTCCCGAAGTTGTCATGATGCCTACCAAGGAGAGGATTTACAACGAAGCTCTCCTTCCCATACTTTCTGCCGTAGATGTTTCTCGTGTCCTCGAAGGCAAGGAGCTTTACGTCCTAGTTGGTTACGCGGGCAACAAAGAAACTGTCGAATTTTCGCTTGCTCAAACCGGAATGATAACAAGATCGAAGCGAGGCGAAGAAATCGATCCTCGAGTTACAAATTCTTACTGGGCGAACCTGACCGAAGTCGGAGCAGTTGTCTCGCTCCAAATGGCAAACGTCTACAAATCAAAAAAGTATCAGAGCTCACGCGGCGGCGTCTCAATTTCTCATTTGCCAAAATTTCTTGAGGAAGAAAGAGAAATGGTTCCAAAGGATGGAAAACTTGTAGATGCCGGTGTAACATCCTACGTATTTCTTCCGCAGCTTGACATCGATCCAATCTGTGGCGTCCTGCTTGATGATTCGGATCAAGAAAGCGTGAATCAATTCAACCTTTGGCTAAACGGAGTATCGATGCTTAACAAAAGAATGGGCGGAACACTAGCAGCTGTAACCGGCACTGGAACGATGCTCCGACATCTGGTTGGCACAGAAATGGGGGATTCGCGTCCTCTCGCTCAAGCAATCAAGCAAGCGATCGATCCTGATGGAATAATGAACCCGGGTAAAATGTGACCGGGTGATCTGTTCTTGATAGTTAGCTTATGACTGCTTCCGATTTAATGTCGGAGCTATCGAATATTCATCCTCAAACTCAGTTGAAAGATGAAGCTATCGACCTAACACGTGCTATACATCTGGTTAAAGTCGAGACCTACAAAAACCCAGTATGAGGGGTTCTGCCACATGTTCGGATCTCCTGTGATGCACTTGTTGAATACCGTGGGCCCAACACCATTCCCAGTCGTGGGAAGGTCATTGTCTTGACCCAGCCAAATCGTCGCTGCGTTTTGCTGCACGTCAATTGTAATCTGCGATAATTCTTGAGCTCTCAGGGTTGAATTGAGTTCGCTGTTACTTTTGATAATCAGATTGTGGATTGTCTGGTTGTTCAAGTAAAAGAAAGCCCCCAGCTGTTGGTCGACTAGGAATTCGTAACCGCTAAAATCGGGCCAGTAGCTCCAAGAATCAGCAGCGATGTCTGGGAAACTAGTGCTGTTGCCGCAGCAACTCAAGGTAGCTGAAATGAAGCTCGCGACCGACATGGATTGAGGTTGAATTGTTATACCTATTTGGGCCAGGTTGGAAACAAGAATCTGAGCCATTTCTGCAATATAGGCAGTTCCAGTTGGATACGCAAAACTGATCGGCGGGAGTCCTTGGCCATTTGGATAGCCAGCCTTCACGAGGAGTGCTTTGGCTAGGGTGAGATTGTAAGGTGGAGGGGTTATTGAATTATTATAACCGAAGAACCCGTTGAGATTCGGTCCGACGACTGGAGTATTATATCCCTGAAAGACTGTTTGGCGAATCTCCGTCAAGTTAACGGCAGCAACAATAGCTTGCCTTACGAGAGAGTTGTTTAGCGGTGCTTTTTCGGTATCCAGTTGTAACCACTCCATCGTGCCTCCAGTACCGAAATTAGGCACGTACAAGTTCGTTCCGGTTTTTAATACATTGGTAATGGAGCTCAACGCTATGACGGAAGCTTGGGCTTTATTGGATTCGACATCGAGTTCTCTGGTCAACTCATCTGTCTTGTAGTTGATGAGTACTTTTGAGTAACGCGCCACGTGAGTCATAAAGTTTCCATCGGTAATGTTTTGCGCCCAGTAGTTCGGATTCGCAACCAATAGGGTGTACTGGTTTGGTATGTACGTCTGGACAACATAAGGACCATCTCCAATGTTGCTACCGTTAACAGACATCCAAGAATTCGGAGTGTTGGCGACTACTCCACCATGCTGTTGAATGACATACGGGTCGGCGAAATTCCATGGATTGCCTGCTGGCATCACCTGAAGGAATGACACGAAGGGATTAGTCAGGTGGAATTCCACTGCCGTGGAATTGAGGACGGTCACAGCGTTGCTTGAATTCTGCATAATGTTGAGTAATGTAGTGTTTGAACCAGGGGAATTCTGCGGGTTGTTCAAAGAATTTACATCCCCGATTGAGACACCTGTGGTCTTGAACACGAGGTAAAGCGGAGAATCTATCGCCTGATTAAGGTAAAGATTCCGGTAAATGTTGTACCAAGCAACATAAGCGTTGAATGGATCGCCGTTGCTGTAGTGCACATCGCTTCTGAGGTTGAATATGTAGCTGGTACCATTAGCGCTTTCCGTCCATGACTTTGCAAGGACCGGCACGAAAACACTGTATCCCCCTGTCTGATTGAAGAAGAGCAAAGGAAGGTAAGTGTTAGAGCATATTTCTTCACCCTCACCGCTAATTGCAACACCGACATCAACAGAGTCTGGGCTGCCAGGTTCATCAACTATGAACTCCTGACCTCCGGACGAAGTTCCCGTAGAGGAAGATGCGGAAGACGTCGATGCGGATGGTGTAGAAGAAGACGATGATGCACCCGAGCTCGATGAAATAGAGCTACTACCAAGACTTGCAGAAGAAGAGATGGATGAGATAGTAGATGAACCCGGAGTGCTAGAAGTTGAAACCGATGATGATGAAGATGTGGAAGTGCTCGTCGTCCCTCTTGTCACAAAATAAGCGGCGCCACCCAAAATGATTATGATGATTACAATGGCAGCTACAATTCCCATAGTCCTCGATATGGCAGTCTTCTCAACTTGCACAGCTCCAAGCAAACATAGGGAGCTATAAATATTTTTTCTCGTAGATCACGATTGCGCTATCGAATGCCCGGGAACTGTCAGACGAGGTAATCAATTTCCCAATTTCTTTGAAAAGAAGAAATGTTCCTGGATCAAATGAAGATTAGAGCAGATTTCTTGGACACGACTTTGTCCAGCGTCTGCTGAAGTGAGGCATGTCATTCAATTTTACGTTGAGGTCCACGATAATATGGAAAGAGTCTATCTTGCTCTCAGTCACAACTTTGCCTTCTGCTTCGACCTTCATTCCTTTCCTTTCGATTACCGTAAGGTCACTGGCCTTGACGATTACATCTCCAAAGTCAACTAGCGAAGCCCGTCCGTCCATTGTCCACTCGTTCATGTAAGTGCCGATATTTTCAGATAGCACAATGCGGATGCCGGAGCCGGCCTTAACGCCAACAGTTCTTCCGTAAACATCGTTAATCAGATCCCACCGCGAACCTGTTTCGTTCGCACGGACTGTCATCGGATATCCCGAAGCAGCTTGGAACTCCGGCTTTGGGAGTTTCTCATCCTGAGCTGGTAAGGCTAGAAGTACTAGTCTTGATAGATGGGTTGCGTCTCTGAAAATAGAATTAGTCGCATGATGTGGCGAAGGCCAAATGTCAGGCCAATCTGAGCCTGAGATTGCCAGACGTATCTTGTGGCCCTTCTCGAATATCCAAGAAGTCGCATCAAGTTGAATTTCGAGTTCATACGTTGTTCCGGGTATTAGCGCCTCCGGTTTCTCAAATGAATTTCTCCTTGTCGCATTCAATATTCCCTTTGACACGAGTACTGAGGTACCATCCGGTGCGATGTCACATAGCCGTGGAACGAAGAAAGCTACATCTGAAGTAGATGAAGCATAAATGACTGCCTGGGGGAAACCAAGGATCTCCACTTCTTCCTGCAATGGTTCGGTGTCATAGACAACGGAAAGTGCGTCATCAGTCCTTTGGTCGTCCGGCATGACGAACGGACGCCCCCCATACCATGGGCCCCCTGCCATTCCCACAGCCGGAGTATATTCAAATAAATCCTGATCTGCCGTCTGTTCACCGCTGGGGTCGCGAGAAAGTTTTTGGCATTCCCTAAGAAAGAGCGTCAAGGACTGGGTTCTTGTCGGAGGCCATTGACTCTCGTATCGCCAGAATCCCCTTGTTTCCTTTCTTACTCTGTCGGGGCGCGAAAATTGTTGAACGTATATTGTCACAGGAGGTTCGGCCATTACTCCAGTCTGCTCGCCGTTCAGCCAGTATGCAAACCATCTGACGAGCTCCCAGGCAAAATCAATGTTGGGACCGGGGATTGCTATGTCAGGCGTCTGATGCGGCCACGGTCCCATCAAAAGCTTCTTGGGCACCTTCAAGTTGGCGTAAAGTCGGACCATTGAATTTACGAAATGATCCATCCACCCGCCAATAACGAATGTTGGGCATACTATCTGTTCGTATCTTCGACCGACGCACTCTTTCCAATACGGACTATCAACTTGTTTATCGAGCCACTCTAGGATGTATGGGGTGTTTTTTTCCAGATGTTCCTCCCAAATCTTAAGCCAATCTTCGCCTGAGTATTCCGGATACGGCGGAAGAGCATTCATCCCGATCATCTGGCAGGGATAGGTTCCGGTGCTAAGCAGTCCGCGCTTTGCTCCGCCCCGATACTGATCTCCATCAGAATATCTGTCATCTGTCGCGTACATCGGAGCGATGGCTTTCAGCGAGGGCGGTTGAGTTAGGGCGACTTGAATTGAGGTATACCCTCCGTAAGAGATGCCCCACATTCCCAGTTTTCCGTTGCTCCAGCTTTGCTTGGCAAGCCACTCGATAGCGTCGTACCCGTCCTGATGCTCAATTGGGGGATACTCATCAATGACGAATCCCTCTGAAGCGCCGGTCCCCCTGATGTCAAGCCTTACACCAGCTATTCCTCTCTGAGCAAAGTAATGATGAATCGCGTGCCCCGGGGTTGTCCGATCATCTTTGCGATAAGGTATGTATTCAAGAACCGCAGGGAATTTCCCTTCGACATCCGGCAAGAAAATATCCGCCGCAAGACGCGTTCCATCTCGCATAGGGATCATGACATTCTTTTGGGTCTTCACTCTATAGCGCGGTCTAAGAGAATTCGGGTACATCAAGAAAGCAGAGCCACTTGTTTTCACTTATAGATTTTGACAGCTCTATTGCGCTTCAAAACGCAGGTAATTACCTGAGCAAAGCTTATAGTAAAATCTCTGTTGGGGTCACTGAATGATGAACTTCAAGGACGGGTACTCTACTATCAATGACGTCCCAATCTACTACAAGTATTTTGAATCCAAGGGCGCTTCAAAGACTCTAGTTGTACTCCATGGAGGCCCCGGAGCAACACATGACATGGATCTACCCTTGGCGGAACTTTCTGATCGTGGTATTTCCGTATTTTTCTACGATCAGTATGGTTGTGGAAAGTCTGGCGAGACTCCTGATTACCCGTCAAGGTTCACGACCGAATATTACATGGACGAGTTGGAACAGTTAAGGAGGAGTGTACTCGAAGGAAGGAAAATCTACGTGATGGGCCACTCGTGGGGAGGAATGCTCGGGTTAGCTTATGCTACAAAACATCAAGATCAAATGCACGCCCTAATTTCAACTGGAGGCATCTCCAGCGTTCCGTTCTACACAAACGAGGTCAACACGTGGATTGAAGCACTTCCCGATGAGCTAAAGCAAGCTATTCACAAATACGAAAGACTCGGCGATTACAGCAATCCGGAATATCTAAAGGCAGTTGATTATTTCTATCATGAGCACCTCCTCAGACTCAAAGATTGGCCACCGGAAATGTACATCGGGATGAAATCCATTGACGAAAGGAAGGTGTACAAAACCTGGTGGGGGCCGAATGAATTCAGGGCGACCGGTAAGCTAAAGGACTGGGACATTACCTCCGAGATCGAAGTCATACGGATTCCAACCCTTGTAACCACTAGCACATACGACGAGGTATCTCCAAATGTTGCGAAATTGATCCAAAAACACATTCCAGGTTCGAGACTAGTGCAGTTTCAAAATAGCTCCCACTGTCCGATGTGGGAGGAGCGGGAAGAGTATCTCAAAACCTTAGAGACGTTCATAAAAGAGAATTAGAGAGCAATCAGACCCATCCGAAAATCACCTAGATTTTGTTTCGAATTGCGGTTTTATTCAGGTTTAGCTGTGGATTCTTTCGACCGCTTTCACTTTGCGAATATACCCGTTTATGGAATGTTTGAATCGGCAAAATAATCGAAAGGATAAATAAGACACTTTCGAAGTGGAGTTTTAGGAAAAATCATTCGGGATTTTTTGAGGACTGTCATTGTCATTTTCGTTATTTCCAAATAATGGTGATCTCGGACAAACTTCTTACTTATCCGAGGATTCAGATCTACTCAAAATGTGAGAGAAGTGAGCGTCTAAAATATCCGAACGACTGTTATCTCACGAAAACTTGCTAAAGAAACAATTTCCTGAATAGTGAATCAAGTTTGGGTCTGGTCACCTACATAGTTAGGCGGCTTCTATTAATCATCCCGATCCTTCTCGGTACTACTTTCATTACTTTCATCATTTCAAGGGTAACTGTTCCTAATCCTGCTAGAGCTTGGGCAGGTCCCCACGCGTCAGCCGCAGCCGTAGCTGCTCTAGTTGCTCGATATCATCTGAAAGATCCCATTTACGTTCAGTACGTCTATTACCTGAGAGATCTAATTACAGGCAACTGGGGTCTTTCTCCGACATCAGGAAGACCGGTTCTGTACGATCTTCAGTTGTTCTTTCCAGCCACTGCTGAGCTTGCGATCGCGGCTGTCATCGTCACCATTATCGTTGGTATTCCGCTGGGGATTGTTGCCGCCATGCACCAGAACAAGAAACTCGATCACACTATCAGACTCGTATACTTGGCTGGATTCTCCTCGCCGCCTTTCTTTGTTGCACTTCTGTTTCTCTTTGTGTTCAGCTATTACTTCAATGTCTTTCCGACGAACGGGCAACTTTCAACAAATCTTGTGCCTCCGACCAGAATTACAGGATTGTACATTGTCGACAGTTTGCTGACCGGCAACTGGATCGATCTAAGGGACGCTTTATGGCACATCATTATGCCGGCGTTAGCTCTGGCACTGACATATTTCGGGATAGTGACCAGAATTATGCGATCATCCATGCTCGAGGTCTTCCGCAAGGATTTCATAAGAGCATCCTTCGCAAAGGGACTGGGTTCAAGGGCGGTCGTTTACAAACATGCAGTTCGTAACGCTATGATTCCAACGACGACTGTTCTGGGACTTCTACTCGGATCCTTGCTGGGCGGGACGATTGTCATTGAAACCATCTTTGTTTGGCCTGGAATTGGATACTATGCAACGCAATCTATCGAGAGTCTGGACTTCCCGTCTGTGATGGGGATTACTGTTTTGTTTACTCTGGGAGTTGTCTTTGCGAATTTAGTTGCAGACCTACTTTACGGAATAATCGATCCACGAATCAAAGTCTGAGAGAATAAAATAACTTGCAAGTAGAAATTCCAGAGAAGAAAAATGAAGAGCCATCTACTAAGCGTACGAGGAGAGTACCTTTTCTTGACACACAGGAGCTTAGGATATCCTGGAGGATATTCAGATCAAGCTACATTACTCTGATCGGGGCCATAATTTCAATAGTTTTCATTATACTCGCATTGGCGGTCTGGCTGTCCAGTAACAAAATTCTCCCATTCGATCCTTATGCAATCTCGCCTTCGACCATTCTGCAGGCGCCTTCACTGCACCATTTGCTCGGAACAGACGATCTTGGAAGGGATATTCTTACGAGAATTCTTGCCGCTGCCCCAATTGACGCCGAGGTAGCATTCTCTGTTGTGGGGTCGGCCGTTATTCTGGGTTTGCTTATTGGTGGATTAGCGGGTTTCGTAGGAGGTTACGTTGAGGAAGTGATCATGCGCGTTACCGACATTTTCCTAGCTTTTCCGGGGCTTGTTCTCGCTCTTGCTATTGTTGCGTCGCTAGGCCCGAGCATCACAAACACTATTCTCGCACTTGCACCTGTGTGGTGGCCGAGTTATACTAGGTTGGCGCGCGGTGAAACGCTCTCGATAAAATCACAGCAATTTGTGGAGGCTTCGACCGCTGCCGGTCAAAAGAACAGGCACATTATCCTCAGACACATTATTCCCAATATTCTGCCGACACTGCTTGTTTATGCTACCTTGGATATTGGTAACGTAATCCTCGTATTCTCGGTTTTAAGTTTCATCGGACTCGGTGCTCAGCCGCCGATCCCGGAATGGGGTCTGCTATCAGCGCAGGGCGAACAGTATCTTAGAAGCGCGCCGTGGTATCCAATCGCACCAGCGCTTACGATTCTTATCGTTGCGATCGGTTTCAGTCTTTTTGGTGACGGGTTGAGAGACGCTCTAGATCCAAAGGTCAGGGGCTTGTTCAGCTAGATTATGAGCGACGAAAAACTGGAGATCTTAGAGCAGGGAGATCTTTCAGATGAAAAATCTGTCCTTAGAATACGAAATCTTGTCGTAAAATACAAGACTTTTCAGCGAGATGTTATTGCACTCACTAATGTTAGTCTGGACGTGCCCCGCTCAACAATAATCGCAATAGTTGGAGAGTCTGGTTGCGGTAAGAGTACGCTCGGATATTCGATCATTGGGCTTCTGCCCAGGCCTCCGGCCGAAATTGGCGGCGGCGAAATACTCTTTCAGAATAAAGACATCCTGAAGCTTGACGAGCCCCAAATCGTCGAATTGCGGGGCACCGGAATATCCATGATTTTTCAAGAGCCGATGACTTCACTTGATCCTGTTTACTCGGTTGGACAACAGCTAAACGAAGCCATTGACGTCCGAGAAAAGAGGAAAAAGCGCAGAGCTGGCTTTCACGCGCAGGTAGATACTAGTTCGCTCAATCCCAGTTACGCGCCCCCCGGTTTGGGACAGAGAATGGCTGGATCTGGAGTTTCCTCAATCGGTAGAAGAAACAAAAAGTATTCGGAGGAGGCCATTGACGCGCTGAAAAGAGTACACATCAGCGACCCTGAAAGAGTGATTGACAAGTATCCCCACGAGCTCAGCGGCGGGATGGCGCAGCGAGTTATGATTGCAATGGCCCTAATTGAAAAGCCCGCGATTGTGATCGCGGACGAACCAACATCCGCCCTGGACGTCACAACGCAAGCCCAGGTGCTTTTTCTCATGCGCGAACTGAGGGAAGAAATTGGGACTTCAATACTTTTCATCACGCACGATCTTGCTGTCGCGGCGCAGATTGCAGATCAAGTCGTAGTGATGTATGCAGGCGAAATAGTAGAGCAGGCAAGCGTCGAAGATATGTTTCATTCGAGTCTCCATCCCTATACCGAAGGTCTGCTAAAGTCCTTCTCCCACGGATACAAAGACGAGGGCAAAATTGAAGCTATAAGCGGAGACGTACCGAATCTAAAGTATCTCCCCAGTGGCTGTAGATTCCACCCGCGTTGCAAGTACGCGTTCGCAAGGTGCTCGGTAGAACATCCAAGTCTTGACGAGGTATTGCCCGGACACAAGGTTGCGTGTTTTTTGAGATCTCCGAGTTCCTCCAATCAATCGAACTGAGACATTCGGAGCAAGAGTATTCGTGATCGAAAGTTTGGACGGTCATATCGTAGAAGCTAGGGACTTGAAAAAATATTTCGACGTCCGCTCCGGTATTACGGACCGAGTAATGGGTCGGGAGAAACTTTGGGTGAAAGCCGTCGACGGCGTTTCTTTCTATGTTGGCAAAAACGAGACTCTTGGTCTGGTTGGCGAGTCAGGATCCGGCAAGACGACGCTGGGTCGAACTGTGCTGATGCTCCAAAAGCCTACTGAAGGCAGCGTCTACTTTGACGGAAAAGACATCACGAAGCTGAAAGGTGAGCAGCTCCGCAAGATCAGGAAGGACATGCAGATCGTCTTTCAAAATCCAATGTCCTCCCTCGACCCAAGGCAGCGTCTGAAAGACATTGTACTTGAGCCTCTGTTTGCGTTTAAGGAATCGTTGACAGTTGCCGAAATCAGATCTCTTCTTGAAGCTGCCCTAAAATCCGTGGGATTGCCAGAAGATAGTTTGATGCGATTTCCGCACGAATTCAGTGGAGGTCAGCGACAACGCATCGCGATAGCTCGAGCTCTGATAGTGAATCCTCGCTTCATCGTCCTGGATGAACCAACGAGCGCTCTCGATTCCTCGATACAGACACAGATCCTCAACCTGCTCCGGCGGATCCAGGAGGAGCGGAAGCTGAGTTACCTATTCATCAGCCACAACGTTAACGTCGTGAAGTACATGGCCGAACGAATGGCAGTAATGTATGGAGGAAAAATCGTTGAAATCGGCCGGGTCCGAGATGTTTTGGAAACGCCGCTGCATCCATACACTCTGGCCCTCATTTCGTCCGTTCCGGTACCAGATCCGGACAGGAAAATAGCTTCAGAAGGTCAGGTAAAAGGTGAAGTTCCGAGCGCGGTCAGAATACCAAGTGGATGCAGGTTCCACCCGAGATGTCCCTACGCAGAAGAAATCTGCAAGACGACTGAACCAGAGCTATTGGAGATAAAAAGCAGCCACTGGTCGGCGTGCCATTTCGCAGATAGTTTTCAAGGGAAGGCCCTCACGAAAATAATTGAACAGTCTCCGGGACTGTAACTACTCGCCCGCGCTCGATTTCACGCCGCTCGCGGCGAACACGAGCAGCTGTGTCACACGATAGGCCTCCTCCATCGATTGGGCGCTAAAACGAACACCCCAGCCCCCGACCAGACTTGAACCCGGCAAGTGAGAGGCAATTTGCGCGTACGCCGAGTTTGTGAAATAGATCTCCGTTTCGACGGGAGTTCTGAGTTTAAGGAGCTCCATTGCGTCACCATCATATTTCGATACTGCTTCCTTGACTCCTTCCCGGATTTTCTGCAATGATTCGGGCATCGAAGAAGAAATCGCTGAGTAGCGTCCTAGACTTTCTTTCAGCGGAACGCGTACTGACCAAGGAGTATGCTTTGCAACATCGTCATCAAGCAGAGTCTTGTCCCCTGCAACAAGGATAACAGGAACGCCCTGCTCGCCAAGAGTTGCAGCGTTCATGTAAAATTCGCTGGACTCCTGACCGTTGTACTTTAGTGTCCGAATGATTCGATCATCAATAGTATGGTCAAAAGTGGAATTAGGCGTTCCGGGCTTTGCATGATAACCAAGGAACAGAGCGGCGTGACAGCCTTTGCCACCCGCAACCATTGAAATCGAACGCGGATTCCCCCGGACAACGTCAACAAAGCCAGGCATCCTTTCTGGAATCAGATTTACCTTCGGACCGTGGCTGTCAGCGACGACCACTCTATTAAATCCCGAATTGTGCAGCTCATCGACCATAGCGATGACACACTCTGTCATTATCGAGCGAGCTTCGTCATAGAGATGGTCTCCAGGACCCATGTGCTCGTTTGAGGTAATGTGCGGAAGTCCTTCCATATCGACCGAGACAAATGCTTTCTTTATCATTGATTACTTTCTCTTAGTGGAGCCTAATAGCTCAATTACCACTTTTTCTTCTAAATGACATGACTTCTAAAATCTTTTTCATTGTTTCCACGGCGTCGAGAATATCCAATAGGAGTGTTGTCCTGTTGTAGACATATTTCATATCTCTCGATTCTCGCACACTCGGCAAATATTGCATCTCCAGTCCCAGATGTGGTTAATTATCGGGGATCTCGATAGCCAAGGGCAAACACGCACACGAATCGGATCCTAGTGGGCTTCGACTGAGGACAGGAAATCTTTCAACCTTTGCGACATAGTAGGCAAATTGCAATATTTTGCTCGGGCCGGACCAAATTTCAATGCTTTCTCCTGGAGAGAATTATCGTTCAGGGCATGGTCTATTGCTTGTGCGAGCTCTTTTGCGTCCTCAATCGATTTCATCAGTATTCCCGTGTTTTGATCTAAAAGCTCAGGGATGCCTCCTACTGGAGTCGCAACCACGGGAATCCCGCAGGCTTGTGCTTCTAGCGTCGGAAGAGAGAACGATTCGTATCGTGACGGGGCGACCAGAATTTTAGAACCATTGATCAGGTCGGGTACCTGTTCATGCGGAATCGTGCCAACAAAGGCGAGTGATTCTCTGCATTCTGACGGGACGAGTCGCTTGCAGAATTCCTTTTGCCGATCCGTAAAGTTTCCAACTATTGCCAGCTTGGGTCGTTTATCTTTTGGTTGCAAGATCGAGACCGCACGGAGCAATATGTCCAGCCCCTTGAGCTTTTGAAACCGTCCGATGAAAATAATGTCATACTTCTTTTCTTTTCCGGTCGGCCGAAAGAGCAAAGTGTCAATTCCATTCGGAATGTGCTCGAGATTAGTTTCGAGTTCCAGTTTCCGATCGATCATCTTTGAAAGATTGTACTTGCTAACGCAAATCGTTCTTGTCCCGGAGAGTGTGGACTCTTGAGACATCTCTCTCTGTCTCTGGATCGTCATCCGGAGATATTCCAGAAATCCTCCATCGAGAGATGCGTAGCTCGAGACAGGCCGGTCGTGCGCAACAGTATGGATCTGCCTGACGACTTTTTCCTTAATACCTGAAATCGATCTCGCACCAAAATTATTTACCGAGAAAATCCAATCATAGCCTTTGAGAAACTCTAGATCTCTTCCTTCCAGCTTTCTGTTATGCAGGAGCTTTGTACCCACCGCGTTTTTCAAGACGACAGTGCCGGCAGAATCAATCACTTCTTCAGGGCCGTCGAGTTGTGGACAGAGGATCTCTAGCGAAAACTTGGAATCTTGAATGGAATTGCAGAGGTCCCAGATAGCTACAGATAGCCCACCGACGGAAGTTTTGTCAAACGGCGGGTATCTATACCACGGCAGAAGAATCTTCAAAGAGGAACGCCGACGCCATCCCTAAATTCGGTGGACATCCTGAAACTTCACGCTTGTCATATAACTTGATGCTATCGCCGCATCCTGACGATCTTGTATTTTCTTGCTTTTCGGCAATGATGGACTCGAAGGTGGACAAACGGGCAATTGTATTCTTCAATTCATCCAAGTTTTCCAGGTGGCCGATCCACTCGAAAAAATTAATCTCTTTTTACCGAACCCTCGAAGACAAATTCATTCTTGAAAGTCTCGGAATCAAAGTGAAATATCTTTTCAACCCGGACACTTCGATCGAAAATCCTCAGAATACATTCCCGAGGGCTGAATGGGATCTTAAGCTCGACCCACCTCTCTGTATCTATTCCCCGCTAGGAGTGGGAGGTAACAAGAATCACATTCAGGTCCGGGACTGGGCGATAAGGAGGTGGATTGGATGGAACAAGAATTGTGAACTTTGCTTTTACGAGGATCTGCCTTACGCAGCGAAACTTGGATTTTCCCCTGATGAAATCGAACTTCCGATTATCCGTGAACTTGAATCAATCTGTGAAAGTCAAATCGAGCTCCAACTCAGACCCCTGTCTCGTGAAATTCTGGCTCGCAAGATTCTGCTGTCCAAGTTTTACTTTTCCCAGACCGATTATTCAGAACTTCTTGAGAGTTTCGCAAAAATCCGAGGCAGGTCATCACAAGCGGGCTTTGCGGAGACAATCTATCATGTAAGACGCTCGAAGTAAATTAGTTCCTTTCCGTGGACTTTAGAAAAACAATAACAATGACACTCTCTAAAAAAGGGAAAGTTTTCAATGCAATCGCAAGAGCTCGAGGACAAAGTCGCGATAGTTACCGGTGCGGGTTCAGGAATTGGAAGGGCAACTGCAATTTTGTTTGCAGGTGAGGGCGCGAAAGTGCTGGCAGCTGATATTTCAGAAAATGGCGCGAGTAATACGGCAGAAGAGATCTCTCAAAAGTTTGGTAAAGATAGATCCGCTTTCGTAAGAGCAGATGTTAGCAAAGAAGAAGATGTAAAAAATGTGGTTGACTCGACGGTCGAGCGATTTGGCAAGCTCGATGTAATTTTCAACAATGCCGGAATTTACGAGTGGACTTCCGTAGAAGAAACGCCGACCGAAATTTGGGATCGAATCATTTCGGTAAACCTCCGCGGGCCGTTTCTCGGGACAAAGTACGCGGTTCCTCACCTTAAGAAGACACGCGGGGTGATTGTAAACACGTCTTCAAGTTTAGGCGTAGCCGGTGCTCTTGAGTCCGCGGCATACGCTGCTTCTAAGCACGGAGTGATCGGATTGACAAAGGCCTCCGCCTTGGATCTTGCGAGGTACCAGATCAGGGTAAACTGCATCTGCCCCGGCTCGATAGATACAAGCATGCAGGCGCGTGAGTTTGCGAGGACTCCGGATCCTGCTAGAACAAGGAAGGCATATGACAAAATCTATCCTTTGGGTAGAATTGGAAAGGCGGAAGAGGTTGCCCAGCTGGTGCTATTTCTCGCAACCGACAGATCCTCGTTCATTACCGGAACTCCATTTCTGATTGACGGTGGCGTATTCGCGCAGTGGGCTGAATCGCTGGCTTCTAAGATTGCAATCTGATCCAATGGATCCGGGGAAAGAAGGTCGAAAAAGATCCAATGTGGTCACACAGGGTGAACTTCTCTGCATTCCTTAGATCCCACTACAGTCGATTTCGTTGTGAAGGGTATTTCGAACTATAACCACTCGGATGAATCTCTCCTCAAGCATGAGGATTTGTGAAATGAAAAGGCTAGACGAAAGATAACCTAGTCATTTATTGTGGATTTGGCGGGGCCATCGTCAGAAGCTCCCTGACCCCGGCCCTAAGGTCATCGTATGGCTGTCCGGTGAGCGGCGGGCCTATTAGGTTCCCTGCTAATGTCTCAAAAATGGGAGCAGCTTCGCAGTCAACGTGGCTGACTCCATCTACACCTGCGGTTATCTTCTTCCATTCATTATCTGTCAGGGTTCCCGGCTTGTTACACTTCTTGCAGGAGAACTTCCAGCGGAAGCTTCCTTCTTTGTATCCTAACTCCCACGCTTGCGGGGCCACTTCTCTGGCGCCGCGCTTGGAACCGGAATCGTCTCCCAGGCGCAAGCCCTCATCGTATCCCAGTTTATACCCCTGATCGTAAGATGCCTGCTGCCCTCCTGTGTAGATCGATTGACGAGCCTTGTTCATCTCGATCATGTACCTCTTCTTGTACAGAGTATTTGCCCTCGAACTGAGTTCTTGTTCAAAGATCTTAGAGTTCCTGTCGATCAAAATAGCGGCTTTTTCGCACGCCTCTTCGAAACTGATATCATCCGCGGCTTCTATTCTGATCAGAGCCCGGTGCAGACTACGAGGGATTCTCGAGGCTATTACGGGCTCGTTACGAACCTTTTTCGGCATATCTACGGAGAGTTTGTGCGAGATTTGTATATAAGTAGACTGATCTCTTTGATTCAAGACCGAAGTCCGATCTAGCAAAGCCGGAGGAAAAAGAAAAGATGGGAGGGTCGAAAATGCCCTCCTGCTGGAGATTTCTATTCTGGCGGGATTTCTGTGAAGGCTAGTCGGATATTGATGCCCTTAGACTTATGATAGTAGTATGACGTCCCGTAGATCGCAAAGCCGATGATGATGATCGCGGCGACCAATTCAACAGCGAAGGCGTTCAATCCGCCGACGGCGGCGTTCCCGTAGAGTGCATTGCTGAAAGCAATGTAGCCAAGGTAAGCCCAGCCAAGAGCCGTCAAGATCCCAAAGATCGACACAATGGGAAAGCCTCCAATCTTCTTGGAAGTCCATCCAGGCCCGTTGTTAAACAACTCTTTTTTGCGCCATGGAAACACCGCCAGCCCTAGCCCTGGAATGATCAGGCACAATCCCCATATGACTGAACCGAAGGTGAAAGTACTTCCCCAGCCATAATAGACGAACGGTATGGCGAAAAGTACTCCGAGGATCGAAAGTGCGATGATGGCTATGTAGGGGGTGCTGAACCGTTCTATCACGTCGGAGAACTTTGTCGGCACAACCCTATCGAAAGACCAAGCAAAAATGTACTTTGTGGAAATCCAGAAGAACGTGAAGATCGGCGCCACTGACCCTAGAAGGTAAGTGAAGAACATGAAGCTGATGAGACCCGAGTTAGGATAGGCTGCGACCGCCAAGAAGAGTGGCTGGGACGGAGCAAAAGGAAGAGTGTAACCTCCGCTCGATGGGTTCTCGAAACCAAAGCCAATCTGCGACATCCAGTGCGCCCCCACTGTTCCCAAGGTAAGATACGAAGTAACCGCCCAATACACGATTCCTAGGAAGAGCGAAACGAAAATTGCAATCGGTACAGTCCTTTTGATATTCTTCATTTCCCCCGCGAAGGCGTTTACATTGTTAGATCCAAAGAGGAACAGCGCGGCCAAAGGTAGAGCTACCACGATCCCGGTCGTTGATGTAATGCTGGATTGAGCTCCATGTGCCAAAGCTTGACTCTGAACGCCGGAGTATGATGCATTCGTGCCAAAACTATTGAGCATTAAGTTCCAGTGACTGATGAAAGTAGCATTGCTTGTAGTGGCCAGGATGTACCACATTATCGCGATTCCTGCAATGGCAGCGAGCCAAGAGATGTATAGCAAGCCCTTGACGAACTTGGTACCGAAGATTGCAAATAGGCCGAAAATGATCGAAAATGCAATGAAGAGGAGAAAAGTTCCATTCCCAGAGCTCAGGAACGTGCCCATATTAGTCAGTGATTGCGACCCGCTGATGAGACCGCCGGTGGTCAGACTAATGGAAAACGCATATGTAAAGGCAGTTACCTGAGCGCAGAAACCTGTTATGAAGACCATGAGCATGTAGATTAGCGACCACACAAACCCGATCGAGGGAGAAAAAATCCGGCTCACCCAAACATAGTCTGACCCAGTCCTAGGCATTACAAGAGAGATCGCCCAATACGTGAACATGAGGAAAATGAACGGGATCGAAGAGACGAGGAGCGAAGAAGGTAAATCCGCCCCCTGGGTGTTGCCGTAAAACCATGCGAATTGCACCGTCGTGTAAACTAGGGCAAAAACCATTGCTGAAGCAAACAGCAACACGTCTCTTGCACCATAATCCCTCACCAATCCCGTAGCATTACGGACGAATAACTTTGGAGCGGCAGCGGTCAAACTATTATGTCACCAGACTGCGGGGTTAGGCGATTTATTATCCTTTGTGTCAGACATCACAATTGCAATATTCTCCTCTTCCGGGGTTTGCGTTTTCACCAATCAAAGGGAAAAATAATTCATCTTGCTATTTAAGCCGGCCGGAATTTCTCCACTAGCAAACAAATTTCCTGCGCTATGCTTCTAGAACTTGGCAATTTGATTTTGGTAATGTTAACCGCTCTTGGTCCGGCCCTTTTGAGAGGGATTCCTGTTTCGCGCACAATACAAAAATCTAAACTAGGGAAACTCTATTGCGCTAAATCAAAGAGTCACCAAAGAAATTGATCGAGCCCGTCATAATCTCAAACTGGCGCTATGGGAAGAGTGCCGTGTCCACCGGAATGGAGGCGCTAAAGAGAACTGACTCGGCGCTTGATGCGGTAGAGTTTGGCATTCGAGCGGTCGAAGATGATCCCCTTACCGACAGCGTAGGAACAGGCGGCATTCCCAACATCGAAGGCGTGTCTGAGCTTGACGCGAGCTTCATGGTCGGAAATATCTACCGATGCGGAGCAGTTACCTGTCTTACGATGACCAAAAACCCGATATCCGTTGCAAGAAAGGTAATGGAGCTCTGTCCACACGTCATGCTTTGCGGCGAAGGAGCGACGAGGTTCGCGCGAGCTGTTGGCTTTCAAGAATATCAGCCGGTGACTCCCGCTGCATCTGAGAAATGGAAAGACCTTCGAGAGAAACTTTACGCCGGAATGAAGGACAAATCAAAATTCAAGGAATACCAAGCCGCTGTTGGATATGATAGCGACCTTGATTCACTGGCTCGTGGTATCGAAATGATGACCAAGGCCGGGCAGCTCAAGCAGTTAGGCACTGTGGGTACGTTGTGCCTTGATTCAACAGGGAAGATCGTTGCCGGCACATCGACCAGCGGATGGGCGTTAAGACTGCCTGGACGCGTTGCTGATTCTTCGGTCATTGGCGCTGGAACTTACGCAACTCCGGCGGGAGCAAGCTCATCAACCGGTTTGGGCGAAGTATCGATTAGACATGGACTGACGAGAAGCGTTTGCGATTTTTTGGAGCAGGACTATTCGCCCACAGAAGCCTGCGAGAGCGCTTTGAAGAAGATGCAAAAGCGCGACAAGGTTGATTTGATCATGGCGCTGATCGCGCTGGATAAACAAGGTCGGGTCGGAGGAGCAAGCACCAAAGAGTCCTTTTCCTACCAGTATCAAAAACTAGGCGACAGCGTAATGACGGAAGTAGTTCCCACTCCCGTCTCAGTCTGAATAGGCTCTCGGAATAGGTGATTTCAAGCGTGACTTTGCAGGAAATAAAGATCGGAACGAGCGTGGAAGATCTGGAGACTCCCTCCATAATCATCGATTCTGAAATTATGGAGGAAAACTTGAGGGACATGGCCGATTTTGCCCGAAAAGCTGGAAAGAAGCTGAGACCTCATTCCAAGACGCATAAGATTCCGGAGCTTGCCCTAAAACAGATTGACTACGGTGCTGTTGGTGTATGCTCTCAAAAAGTCAGCGAAGCCAAAGTTATGATCGACAATGGCGTGAAGGATGTAATGATTACAAATCAAGTCATAGCAGAGGAAAAATTGCAAGTTCTCGCGCAACTTGCGGAGAAAGCAAAGGTCAGTGTGTGCGTGGACGGCGTGCCTGGAATAGAGCTACTGCAAAATGCCGCCCGTGATAATAATGTAGAGTTACGCTGCTTGATTGAGATTGACTCGGGAATGCACCGTAGCGGAGTTACTCCGTCGGAAGCAGCAGAACTTGCGAAATTGATCGCAAAATCAGAAGGTTTGATTTTCGATGGCATCATGGGTTTTGAAGGCCAGGTGAATAACTTCCCGAAGAACGAGTGGCCGCCCATTGTGAAAGAGGCAATGGACGTTGTCTCTAAAGCAAAGTCGGAAATTGAACATGCGGGAATACTAGTTGAGAATGTGGTAGTTGGAGGTACTCCGTCTGCCAAGATAGTGGCAACTTTTCCAGACGTAACCGAAATTACTCCCGGAGAGTACATCTTCTATGATTATGAGCACCTTAGCAGTGGTCTAGTCCCAATAAGGCAGTGCGCGCTTTCAGTCCTTTCAACAGTTGTAAGCCGGCCAGCTCCTGAGAGAGCTATCCTCGACGCCGGATGCAAGACCTTTGATTTTGATGAGTGTCGATTTCCCGGACCAAAGGATCCGTCGCTTAAAGTGAAATTTGTTGGCCTCTCGGAAGAACATGGGACTGTAATTCTGGAGGACGAGCCCACGAGATCCAGGTTTAGAATTGGTGAAAAGCTAGAATTCTTGCCCTACCACGTTTGTCCCTGCGTGAACCTGCATGACGAAGTCTTCTTTTATCGAAGAGGGCGCATAGAAAAGATTTCTAAAGTGCTTGCCAGAGGAAAAGTGTACTAAATGCAAACGAATAGTGGGACCTCGAATCTTAAACGAGACTTTATTGGATACGGCAGAAAGCAGCCAAAAGTCCATTGGCCAAATGACGCCCGTCTCTTAGTAACATTCGCCGTAAATTACGAGGCTGGAGGCGAGCGATCCGTCCCGGCTGGCGACCAGACTTCGGAGATGCTCGGCGAGTTTCCAGTGTATGGCGCGGCACCAAAAAGGGATCTGGCAATAGAGTCAATATTCGAGTACGAGACGCGGGTTGGTATCTGGAGAATACTCCGTCTGTTCGACAAACACCAGGTCAAAGTTACATTCTTTGCGACTGCACAAACTCTTCAGGCAAATCCCGAAGCTGCAAAAGAAATTGCCGCAAGAGGACACGAGATTTGCAGCCACGGTTACAGGTGGGTTGAGCACTTTACCCTGACAAGGGACGAAGAACGCGAGCATATCAGAAAGGCCGTCGAGATTATCAAAGATATAACGGGAAAACGCCCGGTAGGATGGTACTGTAGAGAGCCGGGTGAGAACACAATTGAACTTGTTGCCGAGGAAGGAGGGTTCTTGTATGACTCTGACATCTACAATGACGACCTGCCATATTATGTAAAGGCAGCCGGGAAAGATTTCTTGCTCATCCCGTACACACCCGACATTAACGACTTTTACTTTTTCACCGGCAAATTTGCAAACTCGGATGACCTGTTCAAGTATCTCAAGGATTCCTTCGATACGCTATACGAGGAGGGTCTCGAAAATCCCAAGATGATGAATTTTGGCATACACGTTAGGGCATCCGGGAGACCCGGGAGGATCACCGCAACTGATCGCTTTCTAAGGTACATCAAAGGATTTCCGGATGTTTGGTTTGCTCGCAGGGAAGACATTGCCCGGTGGTGGCTCGAACACTACAAACCGAATGCGGATTAGATGAATTTCGTGTGGTGGATTTGCTAAAATGAGTTATCGCGATGCCATTGTGTTCGTAGATGGGAAATTTCTAAAGGGTGATGAGGCAAAGATCTCGGTTTGGGATCATGCGGTCCTCTATGGAGATGCAGTGTTTGATACTGCGCGAATCTACGAAGGAAAAATCTTCAAACTGGACGAACACCTCGACAGGTTGTTCGATTCCGCAAAAGGTCTGAACCTCAAGCCTCCAGCGGAATTCACCGCCTTGAAGGAGATCGTGATTGAAGTCGTGAAACGAAATGCGATCAGCAATGGACAGATAAGGATTATTTTCACAAGAGGCGAAGGACCTCCGGGGATCGACCCGACCCTCTGTCCCAAGGCGTCACTTATCGTCAGTGCGGTACCTGTTCCTCCGATGCTTGGTCACCAAGGGGTTCGTCTCTTAATTTCCACGGTACGCAAGAAATCACCAATTTCCGTAGATTCCAAAATCAAGTCGATCAACTATATCGACAACATACTTGCGAAGATACAAGCGAAATCTGGTGGCTATGATGATGCTGTTATGTTAGATCCAAGTGGCTATGTTGCTGAAGCTTCCGGCGCCAATATCTTCGGCGTTAAGAAGGGAGCTTTGTTTACTCCGCCGGCTACTGTAGCTTTGGAGGGAGTTACCAGGGCTACCATAATCGAGCTGGCGAAAGAATTGGGCATAGAAATCTCTGAAAGGCAGACGACCACTCAGGATCTCTATACCGCAGATGAAGTATTTCTCACAGGGACAGGAATAGACGGAATAGTTCAAGTAAGGGAGATTGACGGCAGAAAGATTGGCGATGGATCGTGGCCGGTCTCAAACAAATTGAGGGAAGGGTATACGAAGCTTATCCATTCCAGGTTTTTGACAGCGGCGAATTAGTAGTTCAACTCGGCTTTGTCGAATAGAATCTTTTCAGAATATTCTGCCTTCGCCTCGGATCACTTAGCAGCTGCCACATCGCTCCCAGAATGAAAGCGTCGATCATCAGCGCAACTGTAACGAGAAGCTGCGCGTCGGGAGCGACTGCCAAGAAAAAGTAGACCGGTGGTACAGATCATGAATCACGTATTAAAGCCGAGTACATCGCATGCCGATAATATCGAAGTTAGAAGCTTGGAATTTTCTGCCTTGGTAGACGACTTTCTATCAAGGAATTTTCGGAAACCTTACTCTACCGACGTAGCGCATTATCCAGTCGACAAGCTCGTCGTACGTTTTGGCTCCATCTTCAGTAAGCGAAATGATTCCCTTTTCACTTGAGGAGATGAGATTCTTCTCATTCATCCACTGAATGTACTTTGCGAGTTTGTCGTAAGCGAGCCCGGTTGATGTTGCAAGCGCCTGTCTTGTTGATCGAACCCTTCTCCTTGAGTACTACCACTATCCGGGCAATCACATAGAGGTCAAGCCTTTGGGGCTGTTCCGAGATCCGCTTTTCCTCTGAACTCACTGTCGAACCACCGAAGCTCCCAAAGGAGCGAGTCTAGCGTCCAGGACTGATTGTACCGTCTTTGTAGATCGCC
>JABDCJ010000009.1 GCA_013288145.1 Nitrososphaerota archaeon
CCAGCAGGTCCTCGAGGTGGCACAGAAGCTTTACTTCCCGCGATTACATCATCTATCCTTAGTATCATGCACGTGCATTCGGTTGCCGATTTGATCATCTGTTCTTTGACTGAGACCGGTTCAATAACATCTCTCTTGAAGAGATCTACCACTCCGCTTCCGAGAACATTGACTCCAAACCATGTGTTCTTTGGATCTGCATGCTTTTCACGTAGTTCTACCCTGATATCCAATGGATCAAAGCCCGCGTTTTCAGCGAGAGCTATTGGAATGGATTCCAGAGCTTCTGCATATTTCTCGGCCGCAAGCTGTTCTCTTCCCTGGAGAGTATTTGCCCACTTCATCAGGCGGTAGGAAAGTTCTTCCTCGACTGCACCGCCTCCTCCGACGATTCCAGGTTTCTCCAAGACGTCCTTGATTACCATGACAGCGTCGTGAACGTCACGCTCTGCTTCATCAATCACGCGTTGACTTCCTCCCCTGACGAGAATACTTACTGCCTTTGGATTCTTGCAGTCTTCTACATACGTCCACTTGTCTTCGTCGATCTTTCTTTCCTCAACTAGACCAGCTTCTCCCAAATCTGACTTTGTTAGACCATCGAGACCGGTTACAACAGTTGCTCCCGTAGCTCTTGCAAGTTTGGTCATGTCGGACTCCTTGACTCTTCTTACAGTCAAGATTCCTGCCTTTGCAAGATAGTGCTGCGCAATGTCATCGATTCCTTTCTGGCAGATCAGAACGTTAGCCCCTGCGTCTGTGATCTTTGAAACCATGTCCTTCAACATCCTGGTTTCTTCGTCGAGATATAGCTGGATCTGTTTTGGATCCTTTATCTCGATCTTTGCATCAAACTCGGTCTTTTCAATTTCGAGTGGCGAATTAACGAGAGCAATCCTTGCATTCTCTATTCTCTTTGGCATCCCGGAATGAACTACTTCTTTATCCAGTATGACACCTTTGACAAAACTCGTATCCTGGATTGAGCCTCCAGCTTTCTTTTCGACCTTTACATTGTCAATGTCGACCGTGAAGTTTCCCGCCGGGGTCTTTTCTGCAACTTGTAGTAGAGCATCGACGAGCAAAGTGCTTAGCTGTAGACTATCATTCGAAATGAGCTTTGACGCCATACTTGTCCTTGCAGCTTTTACGAGAGTTGATTTGTCGTTGGGTTTTACCTTCACTGCAATCTCGTCCAAGATTTTCTGCGCTTCAATTGCAGCCTTTCTGTAACCATCAACGATTACTGTCGGGTGAACATCCTTGTTGATTAGATCCTCAGCGTTCTCAAGCAACGCACCTGCTAATATCACTGCAGATGTGGTCCCGTCGCCCACTTCATTGTCTATCGTCTTTGAGATTTCAACGATCATCTTTGCGCCCGGATGCTGAACATCAATATCTTTCAGAATGGTTGCGCCGTCGTTTGTGATTGTAACGTCTCCCATGCTATCCACTAGCATCTTGTCCATGCCGCGAGGACCGAGTGTAGTTCTCACAATATTCGCGACTTCCTTAGCTGCCCAGATGTTGTTCCTTTGAGCATCTCTACCGCGGTTTTCGGAAGTTCCCTGTTTTAGAATCAGAACGCGCTGACCGCCTTCAGTTGTGGCGTATGAAGCTTGTTGTGCCAATTTCAATCAACCAGTAACTACTTTACTCGGTGTCCCATGGACTTGCTACTTTTCAAAAACTTCTTCTTTTGACCGGAATTATTGGTCGGTTTTGCTACTTTTGTGATTTTTTTAGATTGCACTGTTTTCATTGAATTTCCACTACCTATGTAATAGGTATTACGCAGTATATACGTCTATGTCGAACAAGCCTTACATATTACGTGAATGCATCATGTATTGACTTGGAATTGGCTTACAACAGCAACCCATCGGTCCGGATTGCAGTTGAATCCCTAGTCACGCGCAATCCAGCGATCCATATGTGTCTCAAACTGCGGATAGTCAACTATCACGCTCTTGCCGGGGTCATAAAACCGGAGGTCGAAAAGATGGCAGGAAAGTCTACAACTCTGAACAGCCTCGTCGTCGCAATCAAGCGTTTTTCAGATACGATGGCAGAAGAGAGCAAGAAATTGCCAGCTCCATTTGGTGTTCTAAAAGATGCCACGATAACGCTAACCAGCGATGTTGCTGATGTTACAATAAGACCGAAAAAAACAGAGTTTCTAGGTGTTCTCAAGAAAATTGTTGAAATATCATCCCAACTCGACGAGGCACCGGATATTTTCAAATCATCAAACCTCATCAAATTGGTCACCGGTGAAAAAGAGTACAAATCTGTGATCTTTGGAGAATTGAAAAAATCTGATATTGAAAAAGAATTGATGGGGTTGTCAAAATTGACTCTCCACCTTTCCCCTTTGGCAAAAAAGGACGCTGGTTTTGCTCTTTTCATTTCGGAGCTGTTGTATCGAAAAGGCATCGAAGTAGTTCACTCGTATATTGATGAAGATACCGTCATCCTGGTCAACAAGGCCGATGCTCCTCGAGCTTACGAGATATTCGATCAAGAAATAATCCGGAACAAGCAAATAGTCCCGATTCCAAGGCCCAGACGCAGGAAATAACTCTAATCTGAAAAATTGATCTTTACCTAGGTCTATTGGAGACGAACTGACCTATTACTCGCGCGACATAAACCTATATAGTACGACACAATCGTTACATGGTTGTGAATCACATTGCAAACAAGAACATCATTGCCATCACCAGTATTAACACCAACCAGGCCGATAACCACTATAAAGCAGCGCGTATTCCAGATATGCTCTAGATCTGTGAATGACGTTTCAGAGTTCTTGTCCGTCATAGGATTTTAGACCCTTGAAACTTACTTGGTGATTCGCAAAGAGTAGTGCGTTGTTCTGGGATCCTCATTTACTCCATAACCCAGAGCCGGCTTCTACCTTGCTTCACCTTTTTGGAATTGACCAGTACCTTCTATTTCTGCAGCGTTTTCCTACTTTTTCCGATCAAGTTTTAGGCGCCTGTTTTGATTTTAAAGCGTCAATAAAGTGATTTTTGTAAATTCGCTGTTTATTCCGTTGCGCGATGGTACGAAGATGCCGGAATACTATGATTGGACGCAGATAATAACTATCGGCACAAGTGGAGTTCGAATGTGCGGTATTTCAAATGTTGATTGATTTTTCATGGACCTTAACCCTTCGGCTTAGTTTGCTTTTAATTTAACAAAGGTGTGTTGGTAGGGTCGCCATCCAGTGCCGTGAAAGAACTGATTCAAGAGTAATGGCGGAAAAGGGCATTAAATGAGTGCAATTAAGGGATCCAAGAATGACCCCTCTGAGAAACAATCAATAATGGATAGAATTTTTTCTGTTGACTATTGTAAAGTCCGCTAAACGTGATTGGTTTCTATCAATGGTTCTTGTCACACGCGACAAAACAAAGAACTGTGGAAAAAAAGTCGGACGGGCTGAAACTAATTCAGCCCAGTTTGAGTTCACTGAGAGTAGACTTTGAGCTCGAACTCGCCGGTCTTCATATTGGCGTTGACTTCGAGACGGTTCTTGGTCCCATTCAGCCATGATAGCTTCGGAGATTTAGACATGTAGGCAAATTCTCCTTCAGCCCATACACTCGCTGGACCCGAAAGTTTTCCGTTTCCTCTACCGTTAATGGCGACAAAGTCACCGTCAACTGTAGTTTGTACAGCTTTAGATTCCCATTCAAGAGTTCCATCAATTTTTTGGAACATGTTAACGGTTTCCAAATGGGTCGCAGAATACTTGCTTCCCACGAATTGAGCCTCATTGATTAGCTCGAATCTTACACCCGAGGGCGTAATGTCCTTGATTGATCTTGATACTATGTGGCCGCGGATTTCTCCCATTAGTTCGCCTGTTTTTTGTGTTTGAGTTTGCATTGTTTTTCTCAGCTGCTACAATGGTCAACTTGCTTATACGCCTATGTCGAGAATTTGATCAATACTTCGTCTAAGATCGCTGAAAGTCTTCAATTTCGTTATCTTCAATCCGAATGGATAACGATTATCCTCGCTCTCGATTTTTTTGGATGCAGACAACTCGATAAAGCAATTAATTCTCTGATTCTCTTAGGTTTCCTAGGAAAAGTTCAGAAATAGTATGGCCAAGAGAGATGTGAATCCAAAATCAAAAGTTTCATTCAACGAACAAGAAATCAAGTTCCTGAAGGAGAGCAGGCTGGCAAGGCTGGCTACGGTTTCTCCGAGCGGTCAGCCCCATGTCGTCCCGATAGGTTTCGAATTCGACGGCGAGTTTTTCTATTTTGGAGGGTACTACCTTACGAGGAGTCTAAAATTCAAGAATATCCAGAAAAATAACAAGGTCGGTCTCGCGATTGATGATTTAGTCTCTGTAAACCCCTGGACACCGCGCTTTATCATCATTAGAGGAACTGCTGAGATCATAACAGAAGAAGGGGAAGGCTCAATTGACGAAAGGACGTCCATCAAAATTACTCCGTATGTCAAGAGGTCTACCTTTGAGAAGTAAAAAACTCAAAGCCAGTCTATTGAGCTGCGAACGACAGAAGCAAAAAACATCAGCACTTCTCCGGATAAATAAGGAACGTCATCCGGAACCAAAGTGTTGAAATTGCATTAAATTGTCTACGGAATAGAATTGATAGACCATGTTTTCGTAGTGATGTTGGAAAACAGAAGTTTTGATCATCTTCTGGGTTTCTCACAGATTCAAGGAAAAGATCCCGCCGGAAACCCGACAAAGATCGACGGTCTCTCAGGTGAGGAAAGTAACGTTTCCATTGATGGTAGTAAAGTCAAGGTCTCTACCCCCGCTGATTTCGCACTAAATTATGGCCCGGGTCATGAATTCAAAGATGTAAGAGAGCAATTGTGCGGAAGGGAAGGAACCTATTCTTCACCCACTCCCCAACCTGGAGAAATCGATCCAAAAATCAACAATAGCGGTTACATTTCGAATTACTCTCTTTACGATCGCGAAAATCCCGGAACAATTATGAAGTGTTTCTCACCCGAACAATTGCCAGTTCTAGCCACATTAGCAAAAGAATTTGCGTTGTGTGATCGCTGGTTCTCATCCATGCCAGGTCCTACGTGGCCAAATCGCTTTTTCATCCATGCGGGTTCATCTGGCGGCCTGGACGACAGCCCGGCTTTTTCCAGGGAATTCAAGTCCATTCTGTATGACGGATTCAAGTTCGAAAATGGGACGATATTCGACGAGCTCGAAAATCGCAGACATGATTGGATGATTTATTGTGATGATGAGTTTCCTCAAGCGCTTTCAATAGCTGGAATGCGCAAACATTCGAAGCGCTTCAAGCCGTTTAGCTCGTTTAGGCAGGATTTGAGCGATCCCCAATTTTCAAAGTCCTATGTTTTCATAGAGCCTGACTACCATGCTTTTACAGGAAAATTCAGAGGAGGTAACTCACAGCATCCAATGGATGACATGACTCGCGGGGATAAGTTGCTAAAGGATGTTTACGAAGCGATACGCAATTCTCCGCACTGGGAAACAAGCCTGCTTATTATAACGTATGACGAGCATGGAGGATTCTGTGACCATGTGGTACCGCCAGTTGCAGTCAGTCCTGGGGATTCTATTACCGATCCAAGCAACAACCACAACAACTTTGATTTCAAACAGCTTGGTGTGCGAGTTCCCACTGTTATCATATCTCCCCTTATTCCAAAGGGAATAATTGATCATACAATATACGATCACACTTCAGTTCTTGCTACGATCGAAAAACTGTTTGGACTTGGTAGTCTAACGAAACGGGACGCAGCCGCGAACAGCCTGAACCATCTTCTTAAACTAGATACACCTAGGAACAATGCGCCGGTTTCGTTGCCCGATCCGGCTGTATCGGGATTGCGATTTAAGGAGGAAGAGGAGGAAAAGAAAAAGAATCCTATAACATCCTTTTTCGCTGACGTCATAACCGGCCGAATATCCTTATTCAAACGTGAACCTATTGATCCCTCTTTGGCAGGATTTCATCATGTTGCCTTCATAAGAGACTCTCAAGATTCGTCCGAAAGCGAGAGAGAACGACTTTCAAAGCGGTTCTTAGCACATAAGAAAAATGGGGCTGTAAAATACATGCGACAAGTGAAACGGAAGGTAGCCAACAAAGTCTAGGTCATTCTCATTTGTAACCCGGTCGTTGAAGGATTTTGCATTGCCCTAAAGGAATCTTTGAGCGAATACGAGGTCTATCACTCGCGGTAAAGTTAACTAGCGATCAACGCCGACTCTGACCGCCTGCCTCTTGCTTCGCACTCAAATTGCTTTCGAATAAATTAGTGCTAAAGAGAGTAGTTTTGTCGGACGACTCACAAGATTCGGTTGAATAATCAGCTTTTTTTCCTCCCTCTGATGAGATCCTTTTTGAAAATTCGCCCCTATTGTCTCTATAGTTCTATTTACAATTCCGTTGTCACCCAAGTTCTTCTAAAGAAGAACGCGAGATAGGGGAGCTATTAGCTAATCTGGAATGAAGTTTTCAAATGTACTAGTCATACTACTAGACTTATAATCTCAAAAAAGGCAAATGAATTTGCAAAGGATGAGTGAATAGTTGAAAATGAACGCGGGCAACAGATATAGATTGATCAAGGCAAAGCGCGAACAGTTGGAAGCTCAAGAACGATTAAAACTAGAAAAGGAGACAAAAAAGGAAACTGAGCCCGACACAATCTCTTCGGGCTTGGTAATGTAGCCCTGAGCTACAACGAGTCTAAACAAGGGCTCGTACTAAAGTCCAATCACTCCAGAACTAAATGCCTGTAGCTCTTTTACCACAGCGGATGCTGGATTCTCTCAATCCGCCGAAACTGTTTGGCGACTTCTGGACCTTGGATTGTGCAGCAATAGAATGGAGATTCTACCACTCGACCCAATCGCCAGGAGGATGCTGCCACATCGAAGTAGTGGGTGGATCCGAGAAAAAGTCATTGATGCTTTGGAGAAATTCCGGATCTTGAAAGTGCTGTTTCATCTGGGACGCGTTCATCCACGCATCCACCGCAAGAAATTCCGTAGATTCTGGAGTGCCCGGGGGCATCATTTTGAAGTAAGCTTCATGTGATAGATTTCCCGCTCGGCGAATCTTGTTTAACTGGCTCGTTACTATTGCATTGTTTTTTGTTATCGCGGTATCCCTAGATTGAACCAACCCCCTAGCGAATGATACAAAGCGGTCGTTCTTTCCATACGGCGACGGAATGTGATAGGTAGAAAAGTTATCCGCGGCGTACCAGACAACCGGATCACGAGCTGAGAAGATCTGGCCTGCTTGCTGTTGAACCTGGGGATTAGCGAAAAACTGATTCAGCCCTTCCATGCTGTTCCAGATATCCAGAATCAGGAACTCGCCAGACTTTGCACTTTCAACAGGCACGTATACCATGTGACTCAAGTCGCCAAGAGATTGAGCAGCCGCAACGCTGGAGGGAGCACCTGCTGTCGCATTATGAAGCGTCCGAGAGTCCTCGATCGAGTCCTTGGATAGAGTACCACGAATGGCGAGAAGATAGAGCGAATTCATTCCATTAGGTTCGGAATCCATTTATTGTTCAAGTAATCACAACAAGAACAATCTGCTATATTCGTTAGGTAAGTTGAATTTTGACGCGGTGGAAACTTAACCAATTCTACTTAGAGCCGATCTAACATGAGCTTCCGAGAATAGCTCTCGAGAAATCACGATTGGCAGGTAAATCAGCGGTAGCCCGTTCCCTGGCACGCTCTGCAAATGCCTGATCCCGCGTTCTCGCTTTGCGGGACTCCATAGCATTCTTCGCATGTAACTATCCCCGGCACCAGGTCAAGCACGTATTGCGAGTTAATGACCCGGTAAATAACGCCGCTTCCATTACAGTTGCGGCAATGACAAGAGCCACTACACTCTGGACAGATTGGACGGGGAGAAACGATCATGGCTACATAAAACGACTTTTCCATTTTTAGGCATTTTTGCCATTTCCATTTTTTGTATACCGAATCCCGATACTCCCCAGGAACGGTCCGGCTTGGACTTTGGAGACAATCTTCCGTGTTACACCCATCATTTCTTTACAACTACAGATTTTTTGTCACCGCTCCGTTTTGAGAGCAGCTTGGTGACATAGTCCTCAAAGTCTCCGTCGAAAGTGCCTGAGGTGCCGGAGTGGAGCAATTCAAACTCTGGGAATCCTGAAATTGATTCAAGAAAAGCCGACCACTGGAGCCAGTTGTCTTCATCTATCCAATGTTTCTTGTATAGCAGGAAGGCTTCTTCGATTATTCCATAGGCGACCAGAAGATGACCAAAAACAGAGGCCTCTTCGGCAGTTATTTCTCCTGATTTACCGCCGGGAAATCGTGCCATCATCATCCTTCCGATCGCCGGGCTCTGAGCGAGGGTACTTATGAAATCGTTGTATCTACCCATCAAGCCCTGGTACGAAGATTCCCTGATCGCCATTTCCTGGCTTCGAAATTGCAAGATAAAGACAATCAAAGTGAAAGTTATCACGAGAGTCTGAGCCACCGTACTGATTACAATTAGGGTAGTTGCGTCAACCATTTTGAATTCCTTGCCGGGAGTTGAGACTAAGCGTCAGGTTGAATAAAGTTTGTTGAATATTGAAAGCATCTGGTCATTCCCTTCTTCAGAAACAAAAATCAACCTGTGCCGGGCATTTGTGTCAGTGGCCGGACTAGATTCGAAATATCTTAGTTTAGATTGGATAATGCAATAGACGTGTTTCTAGCACTAAACTGAAATGTCCATTTCCATCTTTTGATGAATCGATTCCCAAGTGTTCGCCGATTCGATCGTCACCGATGACATCCGAAACCTGCGCCAGCAAATACTGCATCACCCGCTATGGAACGGCATAGAAGCCGGAACATTAGAACGCTCCCGACTCCAGCTGTTCGCCCTTCAAGATTGGTGGCTGGTACGTGAAGCATATCGTCTCGATGCCCTCGCGATCGCTGCGACAGGTCATCTGGAAGTGCAGGAGTTGCTGATCTCCAAGCTTGTCCCCAAAATCGGCGGATACAAATTGCTCTTGCGCTTCGGAGAAGCTCTGGGTTTATCCGGAACCGATTTTGACTCAGTTGAGCCGCTTTCCGGCTGTATGGCACTCACCAACTACTTTTACTGGATGCTTGCCTATGGCAAACCGGGCGAAAAGCTGGCGTCGGTCAGCGCAAGCGAAGACATCTTCGTCCAGATTTGCGCCCGGATCGGTCCCGCACTCCAGCGCAACTATGGACTGAGCCCGGAACAGGTCGCATTTTTCACGATCCATGACGATATCGGTGCAAAAGTCACTCCAGTTGACGAGATCCTGCTGGCTCGCTATGGCGCATCTACCGCTGAACGTAAGCTCATTGTCCGGGCGATACGTCTGAGCCACGAGTACGAGTTGATGTTTTACAATACTATACTAACCGCATCCATTTGAGTCGCAACAACAATCGTAAAGAACTATCGCTGGGCAACCTTCCGAGCTTGCTGCATTTTTGATGCTGAATTGCACAGATGACGCAAAGGAATCTCCGGAATATCGAACCCGAGCTTTCGTCTAAGTAGTGTTTATTAACAGTCTGTCTTTCTCAGAAAAACAGAGGCTATGATCTATGGTCGAAAAAATGCTAGTAGTCGTGTTCGATGACGAGACAAAAGCGTACGAGGGTTCTAGAAAACTAAGCCAACTCGATTCTGAAGGAAGCGTTTCAGTCCATGCAGAGTCGGTAATCAAGAAAAATCCGGACGGATCAGTTGCCATGAAAGAACTCGATGGTGACTTTCCAGTGCGAACGGCAGGTGGAACAGCAATCGGCGCGCTTATCGGACTTTTGGGAGGACCCATAGGCTTTGGAATTGGGGCAGCTACTGGCGCACTTGTTGGTTATGTCGCTGACATGGATCGAGCTGGAGTGAATTCAGATTATCTTGCTGATGTGGCCACAAAACTTACCCCAGGAAAGTGGGCTCTGGTCTCTGATCTCGACGAAGAATGGGAGATTCCGGTGGATTCGGGAATGGAAGCACTGGGTGGTATTGTTTTTAGAGCAACGCGCGAGGATGTAGAACAAACACAGAACGCGAGAGATCAAGCTGCCCTAAATGCTGAGATCAGTCGACTGAAAGAAGAGCAAGCTCAGGCGCGGGAAGAAGATAAAGCGAAGCTTCAAACAAAGATTAACGCTCTCCAGGCAAAACTTCAAGCAAAAATGCAGCAAGCCAAGGAGCAATCCGACATGAACAGGAAGGAGACTGAATCCAAGCTGCACGCACTAGAAGAGAAAGCTAAGAAAGCCAGGGGCGACGCGAAAGCAAAGATTGAATCTCGGATTGCCTCAATTCGGAACAAGCACAAGGATTCTTCTGAGCACCCCGACATGATGCCTCAGCAACAAATCCAGAAGTGAAAGAGTGAAATGGCGCAGTTTGTCGCGCTGGCTTACCCTGTTATAGCGGGCAACGAAGGAAAAGCCCGCGACTTTGTAAGTGATGTAAAAAACAGGCATAAGGAGTTCGAAAAAAGTTCAAAGAACCGGAAGGTGAAGAAGGAAGCATGGTTCCTTCAACAGCTTCCTGGAAGTAGCACGCTGATTATCTTCATGGAGGCGGATGACGTGGCCAAATCAATCAGTGAATTTGCCCAGTCTCAAGACTCTTTTGACGTATGGCTGAAACAATCTGCAAAGTCGATTACTGGAATGGACTTTTCGATGCCGCGCGAAGATCCATATCCTGAGTTGCTACTATCCCACGGTTTCTGACACTGGAATTATTGAAGCTCGCCCAAAGTCTGAACTACATTATACCAATATGTGAGAACTCCCAAAATACATTGGAGATAGGAATTCGGTCTATGCCAGCCTATTGAAGCGTCTCCGCCCCTCGTTAAAGCCGAGGTAGTTTCGAAATTAAGACCAAAGGTGTTTAATGTCAGGGGAGAAACTAGGAGTGAAACCTTGACTCGTCCCGCTAAGACTCCGGAAGAAGTAGCTTCTTTCAATGAAACAAAGAAAACTACGGAATTCCTCAAGCGAATCACGCAAATAAAGCTCGATCCAGAGATCCGTGGCTATTCCGACCTCGTATCCGGACTTTTCGAAAACGGTCAATGGGTGTTTATTTGCAGTCAGCATGTTTCAGCGCGATTTTCAAATGAGGAAGAATTGAAGGAGCATTTCAGGAAGGAGTCGCACAAGCAATCGAAGATTGGTAAATCACAGTCGACTTATGATTAGAATTACGTCGAGCATTGAAAAATCAATGACCGGGCGCCTAGTTCGCGCTGCCAAAATTCAAGGAGCAAATGTGCAAACAGAGACAGCCCACTCCGAAGATGGCGATTCAGGATCCAAATTTGTTGTGTTTGTCGATGCAAAACTTGTGGAAATGTCTGTCAACAGTGTTGTAATGTAGAAAGTGCTGTTGATGATTTGAGTAGTGGCTGAGGAAGTACTCGTAGAGATATAGCGGGTTGTAGTTCCGTTATGCACTTTGGTCACTGTAACGGGGATTAGCTGCAAGTTATCCGGAAGAATAAAATCCGTAGAACTGCAGTTACCATTCAGTTTCACGAAGTTGTTATTGGTAGGACCTCTAACCACAGTTGTGCAGCAGTACGTGGTTGTACTGGATTCTGTCAATGTCAGGGCATACGCCACTGCAAGCGCCGCGAGGATGGAAATGATTGCGACAGCAATTATCATTGAATCTGAGGATGAAATGGCGCGCCGCAAGGTACAGGTGACATTTAGAGCCTCTCGATAATCTGTTATTTGAATTTACATTCTTAAATGTGAGAGACTTTGCGGTCTGATTCATCCAGGCAAGAACTCTGTGAGTAGATTACAAACAGGAATTTTTGTTGTTGGGGCAATTATTCTTTTGATTTCACCGCTTCCGAGTCTAACAGCTCGTGTTTCATTCGCCGATCCACAACATTCAAGCCCCTCGCAGATTCTATCGGGAGCAGAAAATTTCCTCGTCAATCAGTACAATAGGACGATTGGTCTCGTCGCCGAATATCCCCATTCCAACATGTACTGGTTGTATTCCGACAATTTTCTAGCTAGCTACGTCCTGCAAAAAATCAATACTTCAAATGTTACCCAGCTGAAAATAGCCCAGAATATCTCTCGCAGCCTATCAAGGTATTTGGTGGCCGTCCCAGCTCCGATTAACCAGTACATGATTCTCAATTCCAGTTTGTTCGCATTCAACACTTCGAAGAATTATGATGTCGCTAACATCGACGGTGGGACCATTGCGGTTACACTAAACAACGGTACTTCTGAATTGAACCCGAAAAACTATGCTGACATCGCGTTCCTTGAAGCATTATACTACAATGAGATAGGACAGGAAGACAGTGCACTATCTGTCTTTCAAACAGGCGCCACCATGTACGACGGCATCGGGATGAAAGACGTTCCCTTTAGTGGGGTATATCAAACGTACAAGCTCGCCCTCTATATCTATGCTGCCAAAGTCTTGGGCCAAAATTACTCTTCATCTGCTGAGACAACTCTTCTCAATATGCAAGGAATCAACGGAGGATTTTTCACAGGTTACAATGCGAGCTACTCCACTGTTGGAACTTTGACTAATGTTGAAACGACGTCGCTTTCGATACTTGCGATGACAGGCCCGAATCAGGCAACTCAATCACAGACTACTACTTCGATCATACAGAATTCTAACATTACGACTTCACATTCTGCATTCACTTCGTCCACTACAAGCCACGCAAACTTGTCAATAAGTGGCTCTAAAGGCGTGCCTACTTCCAGTTCAAATCAGGCTTCTTCGACTACCTCAAGTACGTCAAACAATGCTACAAGTTCTTCCTCCTCTGTCTCTGTCATCCCGGACTCATCTTCCTCGAGCATTTCCGCTTTTCCTTACGCAGTCGACATTCTTTTACCAATCCTTCTTGTGCTTTCTCTATTGATAATCATCAGAAAGAAAAAATCTTGATGAATACAAGACACGGTAAGAATGAATACGCTTTCAAACGAGATTTTCTGTGACCTCCATGTAGCTCTTAGTAGATTCGATCCGTTTGGTTTCGTGGTGAGCGTCTTCTTCTGCAACTGCTTTTGACATGTGGGAAGAGAAAGAATTCCTGTCCGCCGAGAGCAGATTGTGAGCAAAGAACATACGTCGTTCGAGCTAGAATGAAAAACGTCCTCATGGGTTTGGTCTTCCGACCTGTCTGTGTTCTCCTTTCGGAATAACGCCAGACAAAAACCCGATGAGAACGAGTGATCATAACGCTCATTCTTTGTAATAAGCCAAATGAAGATTCTTTCTAGAAATCTCGTTGGTACTTCGGTAAATATCTGCCTACCGAACTCGTTGTAGGAATCTTCAGCCTTTAGGTGTGCTATTTCAGCATCTCGTGAACACGCGACACGGCTTTACTCGCCGCTTCATCGGGCAGATCCATATGTGAAAAATTGCATATCGACAGAATTCCATCGAAACCTATTGTCTTCAATTTGGAAATTACTGCTCCAAAATCAATGTCTCCCTCGCCTGGCGTCGAGTGAAGATGGGGTACGACTTCTGGAGAGTATGTCGGGCAGAAGAAAATTCTTTGCGGATCCAGGGTGTCTGCCATGTGAATATAGCCGACTAGATCCTTAGCATCATCCAAGATCGCGTCAGACGAATGTCTCAGGACGAAAGTATGTGGTATACAGTAATTGTATTTCACGTGCTTGGAACCCAGCGACCTGAGCAATTTTGTAGCTTCAAAAGAATCCTCAATAAAATCGCCGGGGTGAGCTTCAAAGCATATTGTAACATCGGATGACTCCAGTCGAGGAATTATCTGCTCCATTGATTTTTTGAAAGAGTCGAGAGAGCCCTGGTAATTTTTTCGATCTCCGGTAAGTTCTGAAACCATCAATCTACAGTCCAGTTCGCCTATGAGAGAGATTGCATTTTTCATTTGGGTGACTCCACTTTCTCTATCAGATTCTTTCGGCGATGAAAACCCTAGAGAGAATTTCGACCAGGTCATCGGATCGAATCCGGCAAGAGCAAAGAGGGCACCAAGTTTCAACCCGTGTTCAGAGAGCTGCTCTCTCAGTTTTTTGTACTCTTTCTGACCCGATCTGCAGGCATCAAAATGCGAAAGGCCGATCTCCATCTCCTTCAGACCTAGGCTTGAGGTGACTTCCAGGGCTTTGGCAAGTGGAAGCTTTCCGAAAAGCGTTGTCTCCATCGCTATTCTCAAGAAATATCTTTTCTCTGAACTGCACTGCCCGGGTTGAAAGTAAATAAGAGTCTCGATAAAAATCGTTTTCTCTAACTATTTGCTCTAAAGCCCCGTCTGTGAAGTTTCTATTGGTTTTGGACTTTCTGGACAGGTAGCTAAACTGACAAAACTCAAATAAACATCGTGCTCGGCATTAGAGTCGAGTGCGAATTTGAAATACTCTGTTCACATGGTAACTTACGATGCGGCGGGTTACAAATCGACAGATCCGATTCAGTTTGAAAAGATAGTGTCGAAGTTACATGACATGGGCTTTGATGGCGTGGAACCTCTTTCGGTTCCTGAACGAATGTCTGATATGCGCGCGATGCACGAATCGTGTGTTTCGCATCAAATGAAAGTCCCAATGGTTGCCGGAGTCTCGGGAAGATACGGACAGGTAATCGGTACCTATCCCGATAAGGATCCGACAAGCGTCAATGAAAAGCAAAGAGAGACTGCCGTGGAGTACAACCAAAAATCTGCGGATGTTGCAGTAATTTTCGATTCAAAGTATGTTCAGATCTCGCTGGGTTCGCTGGAGGAGCAGGACACCTCGCAGAAAGGAATCGAGAAGGCATTTAACAACTTGGCAAACGTCCTCGCAAGATCGGCTCGCTACGCAAAAGAAAGAGGGGTCAGCATAATTTTCGAACCGCAGTGCAGGTTCGAGGGATATTACGGCGTCAACAGTACCGTAAAGCAGTCACTAAAATTACTCGAAAAGGTAGGCCAAGAAAACATCTATCTCATGCTTGACACGTTCCATTCCAACATCGAAGAAGTGTCCCTGGTTGACGCACTAGAAGAGGCCCGGAGTCTATTAAGGCACGTGCACGTCGCAGACAATCAGAGGCTTCCGCCGGGATATGGCTCCCTCGATTTCAGATCGATTCTGATGCAACTCAAACAAAGTCAGTACGACAATTTCTTGGGAATGGAGTGCATGCCGATTGGTCCCAAAGTGGATTTGCTTCTTCGAAATAGTCTCAACTATATGCGAAGCACAGAGAAGATCTTGGACGAACAATAATCCCGGTGAAGAGGCTCTAGCGGATTGCGCTAGCCTCTCTCAGAGCTTCGTGGCTTGCCTCGATGGTCTTTTGAATATCTTCCTCGGTATGGGCGAATGAAAGATACAGCCTTCCATAGCGGGTCGGCATTGCCATCACGCCTCTGTTTATGAGACCCTGGAAGAATACAGCGGATCTTCGGATGTGCGGGTGCATTGGAATCGAGTAGACGTCGCGGGTGCTGCCAACGCTCTCAAGATCGGTAAAGAAAACCGAAAACATGGGACCCGGTCCCTGGACGACTCCGGGTATGTGAGCATCCGCAAAACCATCCCTGATCCCTTTCATCAATTCGTTTCCGCGGCTGTAGATTTTTGAGTAAGAACCATACGATTCGAGCTCAGTTACCGTCGCGAGAGCAGCTGCAACTGCTAGTGGATTGCCATTATATGTTCCGGCGATATATGTCCTGTCGGATGTTACCGGCTCCATGATTTCCTTGGTAGCGGCAACGGCAGCTATTGTCAACCCATTAGCCACACACTTTGCATAAGTAGCAACGTCCGGCACGATGCCGGTCGCTTCCTGAGCGCCCCTGAGGCCCAATCTGAAGCCAGTAATGACTTCGTCGAAAATCAGGTCGATTCCATTCTCTTTGGTCAGTTTTCGCATAAGTTCCAGGTATCCCTTCTCGGGAGGAATGACTCCCCAGTTCGCCTGGTAGACCTCGGTAATGACGCCCGCGATCTGATCGCCCTCACGCCTAATTGTCTCTTCCAATAGTCCTGGATCGTTCCACGGCAGTACTATGATGTCATCAATTACGCTTTCTGAAACTCCCTCCGCGGACACTACCTTCTGTCCCATATTTCGGGCGAATGACCCAATAACCGAGCCGACCGCTCCAACCATATTCCAGTCAGCCCATCCGTGATAATGCCCCTCAAACTTTAGCATCTTTCGTTTTTTGGAGTGCGCCTTGACTATTCTGCGGGCAACTGAAGTTGCTTCTGATCCAGTACTGCAAAGAACGACCTGCTCGCCACACGCCACGTACTTTCTGAACTTTCTGCAAAGTTTCAGCTCGATCTCGCTGTTGCCCCCGAAAATCGCGCCTCTTTCTAGCTGCTCTTTTACCGCAGCTACAACAGTTGGGTGAGAATGCCCAAGGATTATCGGACCGAAACTCAGGTGGTAATCTATGAATTCATTTTGATCAACGTCAAAGATATGCGAACCGCTTGCTTTGTCAAAGAAAGCCGGAGTGGAAATCGATAGACCCTCGTACGAACCTTTCGTAATTGCCGCGCGGGCGCCGCTGTTTGTACCGCCGGGAAGCAAGTCATTTGCTTCGACCTGTAGCTCCCTTGATCTCTTGAACATGGTAGAAGTTTCCATAATGTCGGCTGGGATGAATTTCTGCCACTTACTTATGTTTTGCAATTTATCGCACAATTGGGCACTCCTCTTCCAAAAGGCGAAGATGATACAATCAGAACGTATGTATCGACTGCGAAGACTGTATGACTTTAGAATTCGCGCTGGTAAGGTCCGAATCCCCAGAGACTCAGACTCGGAATTGTTTTCTTAATTCGCTCGATTTAGCATCCGCGATCAATCAGTACTTCGAAATCGGTGTTCAACTTTGAAGCTCTTTGATGACTTCGTCCAAGCGAAGTTGAACTTTTTCAGAAGAGATAGAAGACATATTTTTTTCAAAAAAGAGATTAATTCAAGTTCCGGTATGAGGATTTCGCATCATCATCGAAACTCGTCAGTAGTTTGACGTAAGCAGATCGCTGGAAGGGGGACCCTTATCTGACCAAGGATATCTTGGCGAAGATAATGGGCGGGAACCAGTGAGGGACTTATAGCTGTCACGTGAAGTTGTCGCTGGACGGAGCGTTAGCCGTCTGAGGCTGCTTGTGGTACTTGTCAATCTCGGACCTAAGCTTGTTGAAAAAGACGTATCCCTCGCCTCCAGACTCGTCCTTTAGACCATCGAGGAAGGGCTTCATTGTCTTCCAGGCCAGCACTGGTTGGAACATGTCGTCCACTGTCTTGATGGTCACGATTCCTCTATCGAGGAGCACAACCCGGGTTTTATCACGAACTTAAACGTGGCATACGAGTGGGACAGCGTCCGTTCTGACCCAAGATTTATCGCTCTGCTTGAGAAAGCCGGTCTCAAGGTCGACTAAAGTCATGCGCCCTTGATTCCTTTCACCACAATAGCTCAGTCTGCTTGATTTCCTTGCGCCTGCCCGCTCGAAGTAGAACTGGGAGGAGCGATAGATGTTTTCTTGAACGTGTAATTTTTAGTCTGACCGGACTACCTCCTATCAGCATTCACGTTGGTGAGGACGAGATACTACTAGACGACTCGCGTCGTTTCGCGGAACGGGCTGGTGGCGACATTACTCCTCACATTTGGGAGAGAATGTCACATGTTTTTCCTCAAAACGTTGGTGTGCTAGTCGCTGCTGAGGAAGCGCTGGTCGGCACGGGTACCTTCATTTACAGACACGCGAATCGCTGAATATAACACACCTGAAGTGACTTTCCTTGGCCAGGCTGGATTGACATAGTCACCTCCTTCTAACCTACTTAGTTGCCGATAACTACCAAGTATATATTCTTGATTGCGCCTGGACTGTGGGTTACGAGGTTACGATTATCCCATTGAATGAATTCAATTCGGAAAACGGTACTGCGAAAGTGCTTGGTATTCTGGGCAGTTTGCGTAGTAATTCTCTCAACAAGGCATTGCTAAAGGCCACATCGAGCTTGTTGCCAAGCTGGGTCGAGTTTGATACTTTTGACATTGACCAGATCCCTCATTACAATCAGGACGAAGAAGAATCAGGAATCCCTGAGGTGGTTAGAGAATTCAAGCTAAAGTTGCAAAATGCAGATGCGATTTTGATAGCTTCGCCTGAGTATAACGGGTCAGTTACTGGGGTCCTAAAAGATGCGCTGGATTGGGCTTCGAGACCCTACGGCGAGAGTTCATTCGAAGGAAAGCCGGTGGGAGTAATGATTGCAGTTTCTGGAAAAAGGGGAGGATTCTCAGCCTTGAATCACCTGGCTCTAATAATTGACTATCTGGACGCGAAGCTGGTGGGAGAACCGGTAATTGTGCAGCTTGCGCACGAAAGATTTGATGAATACGGCAAGTTATCAGACCCAGAAATTCTTGCGAAAATCAAGAAGCTAGTCAGGAGCATAATTGAAGCTTTGCCGCATGAACGCATCAATTCAATACAAAGCAGCAAAGCTGGCGAAATCGTTGCACGAATGCCAGCTGAATGACCAACGGCTAGAGCGGCATCGTCATGCATGCTCCTCAGGTCGTTAAGGGCGCTGGCTAGGAAATGACCTCGTCCACTTCTAAAAATGGAATGGAAATCATCTGATTCGAATCCAAGCATTGGTTGCTAGTAGATCCGTATCCAAATCCCATTTCTGGTTCGAATTCAGAATGTTCTCCAGCAATACTCGCACCTAATCAGGGTCGAATCCCCAGAGGCTCACTTTTGCATTTGGGAATGCATTTCACGACGCTTTTTCTTCTCAAACCTATATTGGATATGCACAAATTGTCATACAGAAATCGTACAGACTGGCTGGGTAATGTCCGAAATCATTACGGTCCGTGTGGATCGCGAGACAAAGCGAAAAATCAAAGAGCGAAAAATCAAAGAGCATAAAATCAATGTTAGCAGGACCGTTAGGAAAGCTTTGGAGCAGGAAATCTCAAGAAAAGAAGAGGAGAATATTAAGAGAGCGCTTGATGAAGCCGGTCGCATTCTACGCAAGATTCCCGAGAAAGAGATTGTTAGAGTGATGAGAGAATCTAGAGAAGAAAGATGATGAGCAATTATCTCTCGATGCGAATTCAATTATGCTTTTGATAAGATCCGATGAAGAAGCACTAACTGTAAAATCCCCGATAATCGAGGATTCGAAGATCCTGGATCTTACACTATATGAACTTGGAAATGGAGTCTGGAAGGAATCAGAGCTGATAAAGTCCCTTAACGTAGATGAGATTGATAATCTTGCAAACAGCATGAGCTTGGTCTTAGGAAGTTTAGAAAAATTATCTGTTACACCGTCCGAATTTTCTCGTGTGTTGACTATCGCAAAATCAGAAAGGAAAACGTTCTACGACTCTAGTTACATTTACGTCGCAAAAAGAGAGAAAATGACTTTTGTCACCGAGGACCAAAGACTGTCAAGAATTGCTCGAAGATATGTTCAAACAGTCTCAATCCGAGACGTCATCACGAAGCGGAAGACGTAACTCCGATCCAGCAAGACATTGAATACCAAAGTATTTTGTCCTAAGTCGAAGCGCCGCACGAACATCGATATTTTTTCGCATCCCCCCAGAGATTCGTGTGCTAATCCGTTTCAGAACCAATGATAATACTTGGGAAGTGGAGAAAAGAGCAGCTCCCGAACAGGTGCACGAATTCCAGATATGGATCAGACCGACGAATTTTTTGGAGATATAGTATGCGAATCCCCAGGTGCCCATTCATCCTGCACCGGGCACCTTAAGATCTATTCTTGTACCTGGCCTTTGGTCGCCAACGCGTGAACAAATGGGGCAAACAATGATTAGGGAATTCCCTACGTTGAAGCTCCCGGGATATAGCGACCAGAAGCTGCGATTTCTAAGGAGGAGGTACTCCCTTGATATCCCAAGGTCGTTGTTCGTTCTTGACTATTGGCGAAGCTGGATCGAAGGCAACCTGTCGAACGGCTTGGATCGTCTCGACTCGGCTCCAGTCCCTCTGAAGCTCGCACGTTAATTGTGCCCAGCTCTCGAACTTTCCTCCAGCTAGAGCTATGCGCTGCAATGCGTACTGGTGAGCTTCAAGAGAAGTTCCTCCAACGGCGTCAACTACCGGATAGACGCCGTAGCCGTCTCTTAGGGCGTCCAGCGAGGGAAAAATCAAACATGCTTCGGTCCACAGTGCACACATGATGAGCTTCTTCCTTCCAGTTGCTTCGACAGCCTCCAAGAATTCTTTGTCCTCCCAAGCGTTGATGGTTGTTCGATCAAGCTCTTTCTCATCCGAGAGCACCTACTATACCGATTTCTCCCACACCCCTCACTCCCAGGGAGCCATTGTACGGATCCGGTTTGTCGATGAATGCGACATCGATTTGTTTCACGTCAGCGTTTACTGGAACCAAGTAGTCGGCCAGATTGTTTGTAACAACGCGACCATGAATATTATCGTAAGCGGAGAACTCCATCAACGCCTGTCCGATTCCCCAGATGATTCCTCCAATCATCTGACTCTTGGCTGTCTTTGCATTTAGAATTCTGCCTACGTCGTATACGCCGAGTATTCGAGTGACTTTTACTTCGCCGATTTCTGGATCGACTTTGGCTTCGGCGAAAACCGAGCCGAAAGACTGGGACGAGAATTTTTGCGCTTCCTCGCCAGGGGATGCAAAGACTTCTGCCTCGATGTTAGGCAGGTTGTTGCGTCTAATTATTTCGGTGAATGAATCAGACACACCGGGATCGTCTTGTCTTGACAACCGCCCACCTTCTCTCACAGAAATATTATCCGGAGGTGCTCCGTGAATGGGCGAACTCGCATCGTTTGTCGCAGCAAGGATGATTTTCTTGATTAATGCTTCAGAGGTTTCTTTTACCGCTGTCCCTACGCTAGCGGCGGTCATGCTGGTAGCGCTCAATGGAGCGAATGGCATGTTTGTATCTCCAATCTCCACTTTCACTTTCTCAATGGGTAATCGGAGAGTATCAGCCGCGATCTGGGCGAGAATAGTGTAGGTTCCGCCTCCCATTTCATGGGTAGCACTGGAGACTACTGCACTTCCATCCGGAAGTATTCTCACTCTAGCTGATGCGGGTTGACGGCCCCCAGGATAGGTGGCTGTCGCCATTCCCAATCCGACAAGATATCCTCCATCTCGCATTGATCGTGGCTCCCGGGATCTTTTTGACCATCCGAACTGTTTTGCACCTAACTCGTAGCACTCTTTCAAATTCTTGCCCGACCACGGTAGACCCCACTGAGGATTCGCGTCAGCATAGTTAATCATTCGCAGCTCAAGTGGATCTATACCGAGCTGGTAGGACAGCTCGTCCATGGCTGATTCCAGTGCGAACCCGCCGGTGGATTCTCCGGGACCTCGCATAAACCACGGACTGGACGTGTTCAGTGGAACAGCCTGGGTGGAGACTTCTAGGTTAGGACAGGAATAAAGTGTGGGGCTGAAGAGGACCGCTGGCTCAAAGAAAGTTCCTACAACCGAAGATTGGCTTATGACGACATGGCGCGTCGCAGTCAATCTTCCATCCTTGGTTGCAGCGAGCAAAATCTGTTGCGTGGTCGCTGCTCTATGACCAGTCGAGTTGAACATTTGTTGACGACTCAGCACAAATTTCACCGGTCGACCAAGCATCCGGGATGCGACAACGGCAAGAATCTCCGGCGCAAAGACGGTCTCCTTGGAGCCGAACGCACCGCCAGTATAGTAAGAGATTACACGTATATTGTCTCGCGGTACTCCAAAAATCAAGGAAAGAGTTGTCCGAGCAGCTCCGACCCACTGCGAGCCATTGTAGACTGTTAGGCGATCTCCTTCCCAGTATGCGATAGCGTCGTGGGGTTCCAACGCGTTGTTGTACTCAACTGGAGTCGTGTACGTTTGTTCGACCTTCGTTCCCCCATTTTCTTGCAGCTTCTCTAGAGCTGTCTTGACATCACCTCGGCTGAGCTGCATGCCAGGAATGAATCCAATCCATACTTCTGGTTTGTAGGCCCCAGCCATACCGTCGCCGGTCTTTATGATTGGCTTTTTTTCATCGTAAGTGACCTTGACGAAGCTAGCCGCAAACAAAGCGTGTTCTAAGGTATCAGCTACAACTGCGGCAATAGCCTGACCAGCGTAGTAGATTGTGTCGTCCTGTAGTGGTATGAAATCCTCCATCATCCACGTTTCTTTAAACGCGTCAACTTTGGGCTTGACAAGTTTGGGAGCATTGTCGTGCGTTATTACTCCTAGAACTCCCGGCGCCTTTTCTGCCTTTTTTGAATCAATTGTAGTAATACGACCGCTTGCAATTGTACTTTGGACGATAACTCCGTAAGCTTGATTTTCAAAATCATAGTCTGTGGTATATTGAGCACTTCCTGTAACCAAAAGTCGCCCGTCTACACGATCAATTGGTTTTCCAATTAGGCTGGGGGCTTTGTCTATTTCCTTCGAAACAACGAGAGTTGCCATGGTTTATTCACTCCTCTTTTTGCGATACAGTAGTGAGTGCTTTGATTATGGCGCGCTCGGCAAGTTCGATCTTGAACGCGTTGTCGCCACGTGGTTTTGCTCCACGCAAGGCTATCTCGGCCGCGGACCGGAAGCTAGCTCTATTCGGAGTTTTACCCGAGAGACTTTGTTCTGCTTCGTAAGCTCTCCAGGGCTTGGTCGCGACTCCGCCGAGGGCAATTCGTGCTGACCTGATTGAGTTGTTCCTGATATCGACAGCCGTGGCGACAGAAACAAGAGCAAATTCGTAAGAAGAACGATCTCTCACTTTTAGGTAGTGAGATTTCTTTGAAAAGGGGAGCAGTGGTAAGTCCACGGCAGTAATCAGTTCTCCATGCTGGAGTTCGTTTTCCTCTTCGGGCGTATTCCCCGGCTCGAGATAGAAATTGTTGATCGGAATTTTCCTTACTGTCTCCTGTGGACCTTCCACTCTGATTACTGCATCCAGGGCGGCAAGAGCAACACATAGGTCTGATGCGTGTGTTGCTATGCATTTGTCAGATGTCCCGAGTACGGCATGCATTCGGTTATATCCCTCGATCGCAGGGCAGCCTGAGCCCGGAATCCTCTTATTGCAAGCAAACGAAGTATCCCTGAAGTAGTAGCAGCGGGTACGCTGCATCAAGTTGCCTCCTATAGTAGCCATGCTCCGGAGCTGCGGAGATGCACCGGCGAGCAGAGCTTCGGAAATTACAGGATAAGCGTCGAGGATCAGCGGATCGATTGCGGCGTCGCTCATATGCACCATTGAACCGATTCTTAAAACACCATCTGATAGCGTTTCAATTGTATTCAGTGGCAGAGCAGTAATGCTAACGAGACTCGAGGGGGATTGAACGTTTAGTTTCATAAGGTCCACGAGTGTTGTTCCCCCAGCGATGAACGAAGCGTTTTTGTTTCCAGAGACTAGGGCGATCGCACTTTCTTCGTCGTCTGGTTGAGTGAAGTCGAAGGGGATCAACTAAATTTCTCCTAGCTTTGAGTCTTCAAACGAGCAGCGGCAACTTGCTCGATTGCGGCAACAATATTGGGGTACGCGGCACAACGACAGATATTTCCGCTCATGAATTCGCGAATTTCAGATCGCTCGGGATTCGGTTTTTCTTGCAGGAGAGCGTAGGCCGACATGATCTGCCCCGGCGTGCAGTAGCCGCACTGGAAACCATCATGGGTGATGAATGCTTCTTGGAGCGGATCGAGCTTTCCATCATCTTTTGAAAGGCCCTCTATTGTCAAGATCGACTTTCTCTGATTCATTATGGCAAATGTTAAGCATGAGTTGACTCGTCTTCCATTAACGAGAACTGTACATGCTCCGCACTGGCCATGGTCGCATCCCTTCTTCGTTCCGGTGAGATGGATGCGCTCGCGGAGAGCGTCGAGCAATGTGGTACGGATATCCGCCTCGAAGGTATGGATCCGACCATTGACCTCCAGACTTAGGAGAATTGATGCATCATCATAATTTTCACTCGATTTCGAGGAAGAGAGCATAATTTAAGCGTTAAAGGCGAGTCAGGTTTTATTAAAACGTGCTGTTATTCGGAGAAATTACTACACAGTTGGAAATAACTTTCATTAAATCCAAATCCAGTCTTTTCTTTTTTAATATGCGATTGTTTAGAGCATAATGTAGATCCTATGGAATCCATTTGCTTGAATAACATCTCTTTTTAGTGTAAATTTCTGCTCAAATCTCTGCCAAACAAACCCAAGGAAATATCTAGCAAGGCAGGCGAATTCGAAAATTGGATTAGAAACTCTTGAGGGCGTCAAGAATGTAAAGATGGAGGTAATGAATGAGCTCATCATCGTGCAGGATTGTCTCAGAGAAGAAATTGGAAGACGGATGTCAAGATAGCAGAACCTAATTGTAAGTGATTCGCGCTGACTAGATGAGTTACTCGGTAAACATAAGCTGCCAACAGATTGTATGCAAGTCATGGTACGCCGGGAATTGCTTCCATTACTAGTAAATTCATATGTGAGTGATACGGTCCATCGGGAAAACCTCTCGGGATTTCAACCTCTCAAGCACCAACAAGTAGCTGAGAGTATGCCGGATCGCAAAGCCGTCGGGTCTGTTTATCTTTTAACAACATCAAACAGCTCTAGGCGTACTGAATATTCTAATTTTCTTCTGACGTTGGAAGTGTCTACCATCACTCCAAATGCCCTCATTTTCGACAGCCAAAGCTGCAGCTACGAACATCGCATCACCAGGGTCGATGGCCTGCATTATATCTCGGGCTTCTCCAAATTCTGATTCAATAGCCAAGTCACTTACGACCTGAATGTGTCGCAATATTACGGAAAGAATGTCATCAAACTCTTCTCTCGTAATTCGTGCTTTTTCTGATATTTCGGGTGTATGTTTCTCGATTTCAGATTTTGCTATGCTGACTGTCAGGAATTCGAATTTGTCCGAGAACAGAATTGTTCTCCTGTAGGAATTTTTTATGAGAGCCACGATGATCCTGCTTGTATCAACTATTATTTTCATCGCTGAAATCTTTTGCTCATTTTTGACTTTATCTCATGACCAATGCGCTCGGCATCCTTTTCATTAAGTTCACTTTTGTGCAAGATCCTCTCAGTAAATTCAATTTCATCTAATTTCTTTTCGAAGGCCTGACGAGCGATATCACTCCATTTCAACTCAGTATGGCGCTTCATTTTTCTGTGTAATTCTTCAGGTATAGAGAGGGTCATATTTGGCATATCTGGTCTGTTTGTGTGATATGTGCAGACACATATTTAGCAATTCATTGCGTAATCCAAACGGAAATAGCCCGCATGCGCACCGGAAATTTTTCGCTGTGGTTACGCAAGACCCGCGACAAGCTGATCCATGTACGCCTTGTTCGCTTTCGCGCTTCCGTAGGCAGTTTTCCAAGGGATGTCCAGTTCCGCGATCAACCAGCCGTCATAGCCGACATCGACCAAAGCTTGCATAACTTCTTGAAAGTTTACTTCTCCATCGCCTAGCTCGAGGAATTTCCCTTTTCCGAGATCTTTCATGTGAGTGTGCGAAATCCTCGTTGAATATCTTCTCACGATCTTCGCGGGGTCCTCACCGACTGCTAGCAAGTGAGCAGTATCTAGGAGGAGACCGATCAATTTCTTGTCGGCGTATTCGTAGAGTCTATCGATGTCTTCTGCATTCTGAGCTAGTGTTGTCAGATGTGGATGAAAGACAGTCTTTACTCCGAGTTTCCTAAATTCTTCAGCGAGATCGTTCATGTATTCGCCGACCATGCGGTAATAGGATGGACGGATGGCTTCACGGAGCATGAACGGACCTCCTAGTGTAATGATCTGTCCCTCAAGCCCCCGGAAATTGTTGGCAAACTCGATCTTATCGATGAAATCGTTCCGGATGCTTTCAGGAGTTATTTCGTCAATGGCGAGCGGCATGAACTGCCGTGGATCGCTCATCGGTAAATCCGGATTTATCTTGTCGTCCGCCGTGAATGTCTTTGCCGCTCTTGGAAGAAGAGTAACCCAGCTCGAGGCATATTCCAGTTTGTTTTCCGCCTTCATGTGGAGAAACTCACTTGGATTTGCGAAATACGGAACGACGTCAGCGTCGGAACAATCAAAGCCATCGTAATGCAGGCTCGACATTTCCGAGAAGACCTGTTGCAAACTGGTATTCCAGATCTTCCCGTCCCAAGTATGCCTAGTTTCTTTGTTGTTTGCTATTCCCCACTCTAGTACGTGGCAGCCTATTTTCATTTTCTCCGTAGCCAAGGTTGTGGCACGCGCCTTGTCGTAGTTTTTGTAAACTAAGCCGGAACTTCTTCGCGGCGAACTTCTTGCATTGACTCTTGACAGGCTTCAACCATATGCTGTACATCTTCTTCAGTGTGTGTAGTTGAGAGATACATGCGCCCAAATCTTGCGGGGTTGAAGAAGATTCCCCGCTTTGCGAGGCCCTGGAAAAATATTGCCGATCTCCTGATGTGCGGTAACACCGGTATTGCGTATACCTGCCTTGTCAGCGTTATTTTCTCCAGATCGGTGAAGAATATCGACCACATTGGTCCCGGTCCCTGAACCACTCCCGGAATATGATTGTCTGCTAAGGCGTCGCTCATTCCAGCCATTATTGCTTTGCCGTTTTCATAGATCTTTGAATAGCCTTGAGTCTCGAGTTCCTCAAACGTCGCGAGCGACGCGGACGTGCAAATGGGATTACCATTGAATGTTCCAGCCATATACGTATGTTCACTTGCAAGCGGTTCAAGGACTTTTTTCGTTCCTGCGACAGCCGCGGTTGGTAGGCCGTTTGCCATCGCCTTCGAGAATGGTGAGAGGTCTGGAACTACGCCGGTAAAAGCTTGAGCTCCGCCTAAACCGAGTCGGAATCCGTTGATAATTTCATCCATGATAAAAGTGATCTCATTCTCCCGGGTTATTTTTCTGACAAACTCGAGGTAACCCTTCTCGGGCGGGATTTGGCCCCAGTTGGACTGGTATCCCTCCATGATCACTCCAGCTATTTCATTTGCCTGTCTCTGGATAATTTTTTCCAGGGCTTCCTGATCGTTCCACGGCAGCACGATAATGTCGTCGTAAACACTTTCGGCGACGCCCTGGGCGCTGATAGCTTTGTGCCCGAAGCCTCTCGCCGGAGTACCCATCATCGTCACCGTGGTTCCGACCATGTTCCAATCATGCCAGCCGTGGTAGTGCCCCTCGAATTTTACAATCTTCTGCTTGCCCGTGTACGCTCTTGCAAGCCTGACTGTAAGCGAGCAGGCTTCCGATCCAGAATTTGTTAGGGCAACTTGCTCCGCGCAGGGAACATGCTTCAAAAATTTCTCTGCGAGCTTCACCTCGCCCTCGGTGTTCAAAGCGAATGACGTTCCGTTGTCGACCTGATCCTTGACCGCCCGGCTAATGCTCGGGTGTCCATGTCCCAGCAATATCGCGCCGAATCCCAGATGGTAATCTGTAAACTTGTTTCCATCCACGTCGTAGATGTACGGACCGTGTCCCTTTGCGATGAAAGAGGGAAGCGTCAGCGGAAATCCTTCGTAATTACCATTAACTATCCCGGACCTCGCGCCGCTATTTGTTCCGGTCGGGATTATTTCCCGGGCTCTAGTTAGTAACTCCTTCGATCTTTTGAAAGACTGCTCGGCTTGCATTTCCTTGGTAACAAGCGCGTGGGTTTTTATTTATCAGTTTAGACTGCAAGAAAGTAGAATCAAACTTTCAGAGATTCAGTGTTAGGACTCCACGCTTACCCATCTTTCAGTCAACGCTGATTTCAAAATCGCTTCCATAATTTGATTGACGCGCCATCCGTCGTAGAATGATGGTTGTAACTGCTCACCTTTCGCGACGCCTGCCATTAAATCGCGCATTTGATTTGTCAGGGAGTCGAGATACCCCATTCCGATAGATGGGACTCCGAATACAAGCACGTCCCCGTAAGGATGGCGCTGTCCACCGTAGATGGTCTTGAAGCCTTGCTCGGTTTCGGAATCATGGGACGAGTAGTACCGGAGCTCGTTGGGCCTCTCCATGTCAAAATAGACGGAGCCTTCACTTCCGTTTACTTCAAAGCCCATCTGCAGCTTTCTCCCCGAGGCAATCCACGAAGCGTTAACTTCTGCTGCGATCCCTCCTTCGAGCCTTAGCAGCGCGAAAGTCGTATCGTCCACGTCAGATTTCCCTTTGACGTCCTTTTCATTCGGCAACGGCCGGTTTTCGATTATCGTTACAGTTTGTGCACAAACTGCCGTAGGTTCACCCACGAGGTACCTGATCATATCAATGGCGTGAGATCCGAGGTCGGCAAGAGCTCCCGCTCCGGCTTGCTTCGAATTGAATCTCCAGGTCAGTGGAAAGTTTGGAGTCGCCCAGTCCTGGATGAAATGAGTCCTTATCTGGAAAATCTTGCCCAGTCGACCATTTCGGATCATGTCCCTCGCAAAAGTGACGAGCGGGACCCTTCTATAGTTGAATCCTACCATGGTGACATTTCCATTCCTCTTGGCGACACTGTACATCTCTTTGGCATCAGCAGCGTTGGACGAAAGTGGCTTTTCGCAGATCACACTCTTGCCGTGCTCAAGCGCATCAATGGCAGGATCTTTGTGAAGGAAAGTGGGAGTTGCGACGTCAACGAGAGTAACGTCTGGATCATTTGTTACCTTTCTCCAATCTGATGTCCAATTGTTAAAGGAGTATCTTTTCGCCGCTGCTTCTGCAAGGGAATCGTTTGCCTCAGCTAATTTGTAAAGTTCGAAGCCCGGCTTGTCCCCGAAAAATACGGAAATGTTATTGAATCCTATAGCGTGAGCCCGGGCAATAGCTCCGCCGCCTACTAAACCCACTTTGATGGGTGACATTACCAGAAAGCAGGTGCGTCTATCGTCTCATAATAAATGATTATGAAACTCTCGGGATGACTTCCTTTGCTAGAATTCTCAACGGCTCCACTTCGCTTACGTTTGGCAAGACGAAAATAAAGTAGGTTACTCCCATGTCTCGAAGATTCTGCACGGTCTTGACACAAAACTCAGGCGTTCCTATCATACCTGCTTCAAAATCGAAAAGCAAGTGTTCCTGCTCAATTTTCTTTAACAGTCCACTCGTCTTGTCATTGTCTCCAACGAGGGTATTTAGGGCGTATGTCTTCTCGATTGTGTGAAAATCTCTGCCGACTTTATCGCAGGCTTCTCGAAGAAGCTGAAGTTTTTCAGGAAATATTGCGATGGGACAATTAGGATTCCAGCGGTCAGCATGCGACGCAACCAGTCTGAGCAGTTTCTTTCCATTCCCACCGATCAATATTGGCGGATGTGGTTTCTGCAGCGGTTTTGGATAGTTTATTGCTCCATCGAGCTGATAGTACTTCCCGCTAAAGTTCGATTTATCCTCGCTCCACATTTTCTTAATGACCTGCAGAGCTTCTCCCAGTCTGTCAACTCTCTCCATTGCACTGGGGAAAGGAATACCGAATCCCTTGAACTCCTCCTCGTACCAGCCCGCACCAATTCCAAATTCTAGGCGGCCGTTTGACATTACATCAATTGTAGAGGAAATTTTTGCAAGGTATGATGGGGTGCGAAAGAGGTTGCACGTTACCATGTGTCCCATTCGCAATTTCTTGACTTCGGAGAACAGGGAGGCGAGCAGAGTCCAGCCTTCAAAGCAGGATCCGTGCGAGAGGGGAATTGTTTCCAAGTGGTCGACCAGCCACCCGGAATCGAACTCGAGTGCTTCTCCTTCTTTCACGATCTCCCTGATCGATTGAAACTGTTTATCCGGAGTCGTATCTTCAAGATCCTGGAGTGCACCCTGTGGAATAATAAAACCAAATTTTAGATCACGTGCGACCAAATCAAAAAACTCGATCCATTTCGCGATAAAAATTATTCTTTCTGAAAGTGGAAAGTTACACTTGGTACCAGATTTTCTCAAGCTTCTTTTTTATCAGGAGCGGCTTGATGTACGCGATTGCCTTTTCCGCGCCGTCGTCCTGGCTCATCACCGGATCCTCGTGTTCGTAGCTTAGCACATAGTCGTATCCGACCTCGGAAAGTGCAGTGATGATTCGCCTCCAGGGAACTTGACCCCAGCCCGGAACCCTGAACCTGAACCCTCTGGTCGACCTGAATGGTGAACCATGCGGTGTCGCACCGGAGTAGCGAAGATTCTCTTCTACAAGTTCGGCGTCTTTAAGATGAAAGTGGAAAATTCGATCGCCGAATTGTTTGATAAAAAGTACGGGGTCGATCTGCTGCCAGAGTATATGGCTGGGATCAAAGTTGAAGCCGAATTCTTTCCTGCCGTCAACGGCTTTTGCTGCCTCCGACGCGGTTTCTATGTTGTAGGCTAATTCTTGCGGGTGCGGCTCGTGGGCAAACTTGATTCCACTGTCCCGAAAATAATCCAGAATCGGGTTCCATCTTTCTGCAAAGGTAGCAAAGAAACTCTCGAAGATTTTGGCGTTAAGCGGAGGAAATGGGTACCAAGCTCCCCAGTTGGGACACCCGATAAAGCCGTTCACGACAGGAACGTCTAGGAGTCTTGCAGCATCGACAGTTTTCTTGACCTGGGACGTGCCGAATTTTTCCTTTTCCGCTGCACTCCCTTTGTAGATCGGATCGGTCGATTCGTCGTATGGTCCCAGTACTAGCTGACTATCCAGAGAATTGTTCAAAGCTGAAATGGTGATGCCGTGCTTGGAGACAAGATTCTTCAATTGCTGTGCTTCGCCGTTGAGCACATTGTCAAGAACGAGGTGTCTTGTCCCCATCCAAGTGGCGAGCTCTACCGCTTCATACCCCATGGATGAGATATGAGGAAGCACCTTTTCGAGCGGCAGATCGTCGTACATTATCGAGAATAAGCCCATCTTCACGTGAGTTCGCTTGTGACAAAGCCCAAAAGTTCGGATATATTCCTATGTAAGGGGCGGCATTTCGGGCTTTATTGCCTGTAGTCAGGATACCTTGTTTATTATTCTAGTAGATATGCGAAATGATATAAGCAGGATTTTATTGCCGGCCTAATCCAGACTCAGTTTTGAGCGAAAAGTTACGTTTTCGAAAAGTTACCGCGATATCCCGTGTTGTCATTGTAGTAATCGTTATAGTAGTTCTCGTAATTGCGGCTGCGGCTGCCCTGTCGCTATCAGGCAGTTCATCCACCAGCAGTAGCAGTTCATCATCCTCTTCTAGCTCGTCATCTTCTTCCTCCATTGCAACTTCCTCGTCTTCCGCTCCGCCTACTTCGTCCTCTTCATCCTCTTCGTCATCTCAATCTTCAACTATAACATCCTCGTCCTCATCACAATCAACTTCTTCATCCTCTTCTTCTCAGCAGACTAGCTCCACATCTTCAAGCTCTAGTTCGAGCGGTGGCGGAGCTCCTTCGCTTTTGACGATTGATGATTTCTCATGGCCAGCGGGCGAGCTAAACCAGCTCAATTCCATTTCCGGTGTGCCATATCCTAACTGGCTCTCGTACACAGTGTATCAGCCTCTGGTGACGTTTAACGGGTCCGCGGAGTACAGTCAGGGAGTGCAGCAAATTCTTCCGGTGCTGGCGAAGAACTGGACCGTGTCTCCCGATGGTGCATCGTACACTTTCAACTTAAGACCGGGCGTTACATTCTCGAATGGCGACCCATTCAACGCGTACCAGATCTGGGGAGAAGAGTACGGCTTTTACTATCTAACCGATAATAGCTCAAACTGGTACATCTCTTACAACATTTTCGACATGTCCCACGTGAACTTTGGTCCCGCGACGATCGCGTTGATGAACCAGAGTGGGCTCATCAATCCCAATGCTCAACTAATGAGCATTATGAGCAACACGTCATGGCCGATCTATGTTACCGGTCCCAACACAATAGTGTTCCACTTCCGGGCTGCAGAGTCCTGGTACCCGAGTGTGTTCTTGGTCTACACCGGTCTTCTATTTGACACACAGTGGCTACTTCAGCACGGAGGCTTTGGTACGCCGGTCTCGCTTAACACTTACTTCAATACCCATCCCATCCCCGGCACCGGTCCGTACATGGTCACAAATGTTGTCGAGCAAACCTCAGTGCAGTTTACTCAGAATCCAACTTATTGGGGAAAGAATCTAACCGCTGCTCAGGTTCAGGCAAACCCGTACGTGGATCCGGGGCATGTTAAGAATGTCCTCGTGCAGGCGAAAGTAGACGATATTAGCAGATACGTAGATCTCTCCTCTGGCACGGCTCAGATATCTGGGATTCAGACACAGGACTGGCCGCTGATCGTAGCAAATCCGGACAAGTACTCGTACACCTTGTTGCCGAATAATTCTATGGTGTTCGTTGGAATTGCCCTGAATACTCACAGATATCCGACAAACATCACTGCAGTCAGACAGGCGATTGAGCATGCAATCAACTATTCTGACGTTGCGACGAAGGCCTTCTTTGGAGAGCTCGCGCCATTTTTAGGACCAGAGTATTCTGCCCAGTCGGCATACTATGACCTGGGCAATCTTCCGCCCTACCAGTACAACGTAAGTTTGGCGCAACAGATCCTGAAGAATGCAAGCGTCAACACGGCAAGTTTTCCAACTCTAGAATTTCGCATTGAAGCCGGCTGCGCCGCTTGCTTGAATGCTGCGCAGGTTGTGCAGGGTGATCTCTCCGTCATCGGAATAAACGTCAATATCGAAGTTACTCCGGCGTCTAGTTACGGTGTACCTGATATTGGCGGTGGCAGCTATGCGCAGAACCTTGCGGCAAACCAGACCATATCGCAACTGACATGGTACGGCAGCCTTACCTGGGCGCCTGACGAGCCCACGCCAGCGGACGGATGGTTATTAGCCGTCAATAACCAGTCTACTGCAGGAAACTATGCACTCTATGCCAATCCCAACGTACAGCCGTGTGTTAACGCCTGGACTAACGGAGCGAGTAATACTACTCTGAAGAGCCTTTGTACCACCGCACAGGCGCAAGTTTACCACGACGCTCCCTATGTTTACCTTGGCACAGTGAAGTTACTCTTCGGCGGCGGGTCAGTTGCGTGGAACAAAGCAGTTGTCAAGAGCCTTCTGATAGATCCAGACTTCTCTGGTCAGGGTTACAGCGTCTTCAACACGGTTCAGTTCGTGGGAAGTTAGAGTCAAAGGAAGTATTAGCAGGATCGCCTAAATTGGGTAGGCGCTTCTGACTAATTCCGAGTAGATTTCGGGGCGCCGGGATCTCAATCCAGAGTCCGGCCGACCGCGCTCTACTTCCAGAAGTTCTTTGGTAAAGTCCGCCACGATCATTTCCTCCTTGGCGCCAGACTCCGCCAGAATCTGTCCTTTCGGATCCAATAACACACTGAATCCCGGATAAGAGTATTGATCGGACACTCTTCCCACTTGGTCCACGAATACCACATAGGCTTTGTTGTCGTAGGCCCTGCTGGGGATAAATGTTAGAACCTCCTTTCGTCGATCCTCAGATTTTCCAGAAGTTGGTGGTCCGAAAACATCCTCGTTGGACCATGCATGAGGCATAAGAATGATCTCAGCTCCCTTTAGGGCAAGGATTCTCGCTGCTTCCGGCATCGTATTGTCAAAACACGTTGCGATGCCGACCGTGCAACCACTAACATTGAACACTGGAAATTCGGATCCGGACTTGCAATATGGGTACTCGCATGCGGGCATGTGCGTTTTCCTGTATTTGCCCACGAATCCCTGCGGACCGAACATGAAATAGGAGTTGTAGACGATGTGATTTTCAAATTCAAAAATACCGGCGGAAATATAGATTCCCAGCTCCTTTGCAAGATCTCCGATGGACTTTGCAGAAGGTCCGTCAGGCACTGGTTCAGCTATCTTGTGCACTTCAAGATAGATCTGATCTCCGGAAAGTTTTGAGTCGACTCCGGCGGCATAAAATCCGGATATGCTCATCTCAGGAAAACAAACTAGCTCTGCACCTGCATCTTTCGCCTTCTTCGCCCACCACTCTGTATTCTTGAGGTTGATGTCTTTCTGTCCTAATTCGCAGCGCATTTGCACGCCGGCGACGCGTATATTTCGCAAATCTTGTTCTAGGGGAACAATATTCTTGAATGTATATTAGCCGTTCGCGGAAATTTCCGATCAACGGAGTGGGAGACTAACTACAGCCGACTCTCCAACAGATTTCGCCGCAGCAATGCCAATCTCAACTGCAGCTCTTCCGTCTCTGGCGTTTGACCTGGGTGCCCTTCCGGTTTGGACGCAATCCACAAAATCAGCGACTTCGTCCCTGTACGCCTGGTCGAACCGCTGGAAGTATGAATCCGAGAAATCATTAGATCCGTTTTCCTTCGTGAAGATGTGGCACTCGCTCTTGTCGCCGATCGAGGTGAGGATGTCTGCATTGGTTCCAATGACCTCAACCCTGGTATCGTAGCCATACAGAGTGTGCGCACAAGAGTCCACATGGCCGATGGCGTCGTTTGACAAAGTGAACGACACGACGACGGTGTCATAGTTCCCCACCCGCGCTCTGTTGGAATTCATGCTGGATTTTCCAATTGCGAACACGCTTTTCATTTCAGATCCGGATATCCACCTAATGATGTCGAAATCGTGGCTGCAAGTGTCGTTAAAAATCCCGCCACTCAGCTTCGGATCATCCTCCCAGGCAGCTATCGAGCCCGGTGGATCCCTCGTCTTGGAAGTTATCAAGAGAATTCTTCCGATGGTATCAGAACTGATAGCGTCCCTGACCCGCATCAGGCTGGGATCGAATCTTCTCTGAAAACCCATCTGAAAGACCACGTTACTCTTCTCCGCAGCCTGCACTAATTTGTCCGCGTCTTCAAGAGTTACACACAATGGTTTTTCGCAATACACGCTCTTGCCTGCTTCGAGAGTAGCGGTCACCAGTTCCAGTTTTGTGAAACTCGGCGTGGCGATGACGACCGCCTCGACATTCTCATCTTTTAGCATCTGCCTGTAATCGGAATACGTTTCGCTAACGCCTAACTCGCTCCCGACATTCTGTGCAAGTGCTAGATTTGCATCTGAAATACCTACGAGGCGAGCGTTCGGTATTCGCGTGCGTAAATTGGTAGCATGGGTCTTGCCCATTAGACCCACTCCGATTATTCCTACGCCTAATTGCTTGCCCATTGTTCCGAGAGATGCATTACTCATTGTTAACGGGCTTTTACCTAGTTTGTAAAATAAGCCTATTGAACGCAAGGGGCAAAACTGGACCGAATCAGGGAAAGATAGTTATCTTCATGCTCTCGTCACGCCGCGAAGCTTGTTCAAAGGCATCCTTTACATTGTTTAACTCGAACCTGTGAGTAATCAATTTCGTCGGATCGATCACGCCCCTCGCTATCAGGTCTATCACGTGTGGGAAGGTATCGTGGCCTGAATGACCGAGACTGCCAACTAGAGAAAGCCCCTTTCTTACGAGTGTGATCCCGTTAATCGTGGAGGGTTTTTCCAGCATCCCGACGAGTACCGCCTTGCCTCTGAATCGAAGGCATTCAATAGCGGTCGAAACTACGGATTCATTTGCGGTACATTCGACAGACATGTTCGCTCCGTACCCTTCGGTCAGATTTTTGATTTCCTTAACCACGTCAACCTCTCTCGGATTTAGAACATGGTCAGCTCCAAAATTTTCTGCCATTATTCTCCTCTTTTCACTGATCTCGATGACCGCAACCTGCGCCCCGGCAACTTTTGAAACCATCATAGAAAGAAGACCGATTGGACCCGCGCCGAATACCGCCACGAAATCACCGGGAGATAGACCACCTCCCTGCACGAAGATCGCGTTGTACGAGACCGAAGTAGGCTCGACGAGTGATCCCGCTTCATAGCTCACGTTTGGTGGAAGTTTGTGCGCGTATTTACGGTCTACTTTCAAATATCCAGCCAGCGCGCCCGGAACTGTAAAGCCGAGCTCTTGCAGGTTCTGGCAAAAATTGGGAAAGCCAGCTTTGCACGACCTACAATAACCACACCACAGTATTTCTTCGGATGTTACTCTGTCTCCTGGCATGAGATCTTTGACGTTAGCGCCCACTCTTGCAACTTCGCCGACGAACTCGTGTCCTGGTGTTACAGGTAATTTCCAGAGACCGGAGTAGACGCCCCTGTACATGTCGACGTCCGAACCGCAAATGCCGACAGCTTTCGGCTTTACCAGAATTTCGTTCTCGGATATCTGGGGAATAGGAATTTCTTCAAATCGAAAATCTTGCTTCCCTACCAGCACCGCCGCTTTCGGCATATCTCAATACGTCCTTTTGCGCAGTCTAGTTAGACTCTGATTTTCCTCTTACGGCTTCGGTTCGATTTTGACCCAACGCTTGGTCCTGTTGGATTCAACAATTGAATCGATCAACAACGAGTTGATGTATCCGTCTCTGAACGTCGGTATTTCAGGACCGCCAGAAGTTCCCGCCGCAATCTTGTCGTAAAAGTCCTTCAATTCCACAACAAACAAATGATTCCAGGTAAAGCCTCCACCTTGGTCGACCCAGAATTTGTCCATCCTCGGATGATCTTTTGACGTCACAAAAACGGTTCTAAATCCATTAACCTCGGGCGAGCTGTCCCTTAAGTACACTTCCAATTCTGTCATACGTTCAAAATTGAATCTGATTGATCCTTCGCTTCCGTGAACTTCAAAGTAAAAGAAATCTTTCTTCCCTGCCGCCATCCAGCTAGAGTCAATAACCCCGAGAGCCCCGGACTTGAATTTTAGGGCAGCTACTGCTACGTCGTCAACGGTTACAGCTTTCTTTTTCGTTGGATCGTCCGGCAATGGTCTTTCGTGAACTATCGTTTCCGTGGCTCCGCACACCTCGGTAACATCCCCCAACAGATAATACACCATATCCAAGACGTGCGAACCCAGATCGGTTATCGCACCATTGCCGGCGATAGTTCTATCAAAGTGCCAGTGAAATGGAAGATTCGGATCGAGATAGCCGTTCAGCCCTGTCTCGATGTTCATGTAGCAACACCGGATGTTGAATATTCGCCCGAGTTTTCCGGAGTCAATCAGGTTTTTTGCAAAGATGACTGCCGGAGCAAACCTCACTGTGAAGCCGGTCATCGAAACCGTGTTGAATTTCGAAACTGTTCTGTACATCTCGTAAGCTTCATCAGCGTTTCTCGCGAGTGGCTTTTCGCAAAAGATCGCTTTGCCCAATTCTGCGGTTTCTTGACACAAATCCACACGGAGGTCAGGAGGCGCGCAGTTGTCCACAACTTGTACTTTTGGATCCCGTACTAGATCCCTCCAATCTGCATAGGTCTTGTCGAATCCAAAACTTTCCGACATTTCAGCGCGTCTTGTGGAATCCCGAGCGCAAAAAGCTGCAAGCGTGGGTCTTGAGCCAAGATCACTATAGAATAGCGGAAGGTTCTTCCAGGCATGGGCGTGGACGCGACCTATCCCAGAGCCGATGATTCCAATTCCTATTTCTTTGGACAAAATATTTTCCTCCTTTACTTTCCTTTGGGAGTTACTTCATGCCAATTGCCGTCTCTGGCGGATGCTATGAGTTCGTCATTTATTAGGGCAGTGATATACCCATCGTAGAAGGAGGCTCCCAGCGGTTCGACGCTCTCAGATTTCTCAACCGAGTTCAAGAAATGAGCCAGCTCTGATATGAAACTTTGTTCGAACCCATAACTCGTCCCCTGATCCGGCCAGAAGCGCTGCATCAGCGGGTGGGCCTTGCTCGTGCAAAGGATCGTTTTGTATCCGTTCATTGCAAAGTCCCGATCGTCGTGAATATACACCTCTAGCTCTGCCGGTCGCTCGAAATTAAAACGGAGGCTTCCTTTCGTACCATACACTTCCAGCACGAGATAGTCTCTAGTTGCAACCGGTAACCAAGAGACACTGAGATTTCCAATTGCCCCGTCAGCAAATCTAAAGCAACCTACGACTAGGTCTTCGACGTCTACCGTTCCCTTAGACGAGTTGTTCTCCGGTAGCGGACGTTCCTTTACGAATGTTTGGGTGGCGCCGCAAACTGAAGAAATTTCTCCGATAATGAATCGCAGAAGGTCTATCACGTGCGAGCCTAATTCATTGATTGCGCCGTGTCCCCCAATCTCACTGCGAAAACTCCAAGTGAGTGGAATGTTTGGATTACTGTATCCTTCCCCTGTTTCGATATTGTAAAATGTTGCAACAACGTGGGTTATCTTTCCAAGCCGGCCGCTGCGCACTAATTCGCGGGCATACATTGTCGAGGGGAGGAATCTTTTGTTGAACCCCGTCATGTGAACCTGTCCGGTCTTTTCGGTCTGACGGTACATTTCGTAGGCCTCGGACGCAGTCCTTGCCAGTGGCTTTTCGCAGATTACAGATTTTCCTGATTCCGCCGCCAAAATGCACGGTTCCAGATGAAGGTCAGGTGGAGCGCAGTTGTCCAGGATCTCCACTTGCGGATCTTTGATAAGATCCTTCCAATCACTGTAAGTCTTTTCGCTTCCATAGTGTTCTGCGAAAGGCTTCAATGTCTTTTCGTTGCGTCCGCAGACCGCGGCAAGCCTTGGGGAGTAAGTAGTGGGATAAAATTGTGTTAGGTTCAGCCAAGCGTGGGTGTGAACCTTGCCTATTACGTATCCGAGGAGGCCGATGCCAATTTCTTTGCGTGTCATTATTTTTCTTCATTCAACCGGATCTAAGGGAGAGATATCCTAGTTACTGCTGAAGTGGTCCTCTCTTTGATTATGTCTTAACATTTTCACAGTTCGTTCCCCTTTCCACGTGAATCTTTCCCCAGCCGACAGATAATAATTAGCGATATTTTCAATTTTTTAGATAGAATTACTTGGCTCCGTCACTAATCTTATTGACTTCGTCCGCCTTGCGTTTCAGCACATTCGGGATCACAAAGCAGATTTAGACACCGACTTGAAACCTCGGAATCATGGCGTCGACCGAGGAAAAGAGAAGTCTTGTAAGGTTAATTGTTTATTCTGCAGTCCTAGTACTTCTGATAATTCTGGTTGGGATTGCGCTCTACTATACTCTTTACGTCTACCACATCGTCCCTTTTTCCCTTGAACTTGTTTCCAAACTCGCCGTGGCACTGGCTCTTGGTTACGTCGCTATCGAATTCATTGGACGGGAAATCCGCAGTCTTTCGGTCCGCGTGTTTGGAGAGAGAAGAGGCGACATGGTACTCGTCGTGTACCGGTTCGTCACCTACGTACTTCTCGCTCTCATTCTTCTCGCCATCGCGGGTATTAGCGGAACTGCACTACTCGCAGGCGGGACATTTGCCGGGCTGGTCCTAGGTCTTGCTGGTCAGACAGTACTTTCTAACATCATCGCCGGCATCATGCTGATACTTTCAAGACCATACGAAGTCGAGGACAGGATAACTTTCGTCACCTGGCAGTATGGGCTGATAGTACCTTCCTATCCGCCAAAACTCTTTTCCCACGAATCACTCATGCCCGGTTATAGCGGGAGGATTCTGGACATCGGGCTGCTATACAGCGAGATCAAACTTGATGATGGACCGACGATGAAGGTTCCCAACAGTGTCATGGTAGTGGCCGCGATCGTCTCGCACGAGCTGAAAGAACGCTGGGTAAGAACGAAGTACGAGATTCCCGTAGCGATCGATCCAAAGCAGCTTATTCCTGCTCTAACTGAAATCGTCAAGAAAAACGAATGGGTGAGCAAACCAGAGACAGTAAGCGTACTGGTAAACGCTGTGACGAGCACTATCTACATTGTATCCATTGACGCTCTCTGCAGCGGAAGCTTCGAGGAGCCCCCGCGAAGCTCGATCCTCCTGGACGTAATGGAAGTTGTGAAGCGGATGAGAATATCGATTCCATAGCCATTAGGGTTATGGTATCTAGAAATTCTTTGAGCAATGATTTATCACAGAAAGCTCGGCTGATGACTGGCTTCAAATAGATGTTGGAGCTCCCGCCCTGATCCATTTATAATTGCCTTAAAACCGACCCCCCTAAATCAATTCCATCCGGGAGAGTACGACAGGCAATTGTTTTTGTTGGATCCTCATCCCGTCCGCTTTGGATTCTGAATCGATCTTAGATACAGGCTAAAGAGGACGCGAGAAGAAATCTAATGGGAGCCTCAGCCATTTACAAAAGTTACAGTATTGAAAATAGCTGAGGTCGTCTGACCTGTGAATATGGGGTCGAACAGCATGCTCTTGATTACGCTCTTTTCATAGCAGACTGAGCCTGCACCGAAAACTAGGGTCGTCGCACCCAACCAGATATACGGCGCGTCGTTATAGTATTGGGCTTGGGCGGCAGTGCAGAGTTGCAAGATATTCGAAACGTTCGAGGTAGTTTCCCACGCGTTAACGCATTTCTGAACAACTGGATTGGCGTATACTGCATAATCGTTTACCGGCGTGTTGTAATTTCCGAATAATATCCATGCGTCAGCCGGAGTAGGAGCGTCAGGAGCGAATGTACTCAGACCGAACCATTGTAATTGTGCACTCTGGTTTGCATCAGCAAGTGCTTGCTGATACGATCCATACCCTGAAATGTACGGTAAATTGAACTGACTCGATTCGGTTACCTCAATATTCACCGTTATCCCAAGCTGCCCAAGATCCGCCTGCACTAACTGGGCGGTAGTAACACAATACGAACAGCCGGCGACAACCCTGAATTCAAGCGCGGGGAGACTAGCGACTTTGAGGCCTGACTCGTTCAGATATTGCCGGGCCAGCGTCAAGTTATTGGAGTACGGTGCAAGGTTGCCCAGATCGTAGAACTGTTTCATCGAGGGGTACTCCGGTCCGACCATAGGTGACAATCCTCCAAAGAATGCTTTTTGATTAATGTCAGTCAAGTTTACTGCGTGTTCCACGGCGAGCCTGAAATCGGTATTATTCGTAGGGTATCGGTGAGTGTTCATCGCCATGCCAACGAAGAGCATGTCATTGCTTGGGAAACGCACGACTCCGTACTTGTCAGGATTTGCAAGAACCAATGGAAAGTTCGCTGACTCTACCGCCGATATTTGCGCAGCTCCACTTGCGAGATCCGTGTACCTGGCCAAGTCGTCAGTCTTTGCATAGATAATGACATTTTTCACGTGTCCTGGATCAAGATAGGGGTTCGCTTGAATCTGAGCAGCGGTTAGATTCTTTCCCCAATAAGCGGAATTCTGAACAAACTTGACATAAGCACCTGATTGGACTCCGGTAACTACGTATGGTCCAGTGCCTGGCGGCGGACTGAGATTAAATTTTGGATTAACAGCTGTCAAATTGCCGAATCCGCCGTTTTGCAAAACATACTGGACGTCATAGAGTAAGCCAATGAAGTCTGGAAGGATTTGTGGAAAATAGATGAAGGGAGCTGCGAGCCGGAATACTATTTGATTAGGACTGGTTACATAAATCGGCCAGCTGTTGTTCATCATGATAGAGAGTAAGGCAGAATTTGGTTTGACGACACCACTTTGTTGCATTAGAGCAAGTGTCGCAGGACCAAATTTTACTCCTGTAAAGTTGAACACGTTATACGCGTTCAAGAAACTAGTATTGTTAGCCGCAAGATAGTAAGTCGCATACATTTGTGCCCAGACTTGATACGCATTAAATGGATCTCCATTCGAGAAATTGACATTTTGTCTCAGATTGAAGGTATATGTCGTATCATCGGGTGAAGCGGTCCAATTTGCAGCGAGCATAGGTAGAACTTGAACCGTTCCATTTTGATACAACAAATTTCCATTCACTGTCGTGAGAGACTGATACACTGTGTACATCATGGTATCCGGCGCAACATATCCGTTAAAGGCAAGTGGATTCAGATCTGCAGGATTCCATACCTCCATATCAATTGTCAGAGTATTAGGACCGCTCTGTGACGTAGAACTAGAGACCGTGGAGGCTGACGTAGAGGAGGAAGATGACGAGGGAGAAGTAGATGAGGAAGAAGACAAGGTAGAAGTCACGCTAGATCCCGATGATGATGAACTTTGAGACGTGGTAGTTGTAACTGAATTGGACGACGATGTAGAAGACGTAGTAGACAAAGAACTTTGCTTTGACAAGAGCAGAGCCGCGCCCGCTATGGCGGCTACAAGCACAATTACGATAACGATAACAACTGTAACAATGCGAGTGATGCCTTTGATGCTCATTTTTCTCTTGCATTTTAGCCAAAGTATATAACGATTTTACAATGATGTTGGAAAATACCTTCTTGTTATAGAAGAATGTGTTTTTCTTATTCAGAGTCTAATTGCCCTAAAATGTTTATAAAAAATCAAAATGCGTTATTTTTTTCTTGATTTTCATCTGATCAGAGTCTATTCAGATCGCCCCAGAGCGAGCTTTTTCGATCACGAGTCTCATGTTATGGATTGCTTGATATTGCCACTAGATCCCGTTGAGTTCAACAGTCAGTCGGAAAAGGAATTGAGAGTGATACAGTAGTTTATTTGGACGGTATAATTACGGTCTTCATGCTTTCCATTTTTCTCATAGCCTTTAGAGCTTGTTCAGTTTCGTCCAAGCCGAATTTGTGTGTTACAATTCTTTCAAAGGGAATCTCTCGGTGATAACGTTCCATCACTCTCTTTGCCCAAAGAAAATCAGGAGGCAGTCCGCCATAAACGCCCAGCAAGTTAACGTTCTTCGAGCACAGAAGGAACGGATTTACTGGCTCCGACCCTCTGTCGGTAAAGTGACCCAGCTCGACGAATGTTCCCTTGTCCCTGATCATACCGATTCCCTCGCTGAACGCACCCGTGACTCCGGCCGCTTCAAAGACCACATCCGCGCCCTGACCGAAAGGCGTTAGCTCCTTCACAGCAGCTATCCTAGTTGCCGGATCAGGAAATTTCTCAATACTAATCGTTTCATCTGCGCCAAACTCGCGGCAAAGAGCCAGTCGATTATCAGGAGCACCCACAACAATGGTCTTGCCTGCTCCGCAAATTTTGGACATCGCGGTCAGCAAGACGCCAATCGGTCCCGAGCCCTGGATGACTACAACCTTCCCCGGTCCCATGCCTTGAAAGAGCCAAGAAGCCCCCATAGAGGCGCGACCAAAGGCGCTTGCAGCAATTGAAAGCGGTTCCAGTAAGACTGCTGCCTCAAGCGGCAAGTCGTCCGATAGTTTGTAAATCGCTTCGATCCCATGTGTATACCTGAACTCTGCCCAGCTTCTCTGCCAACCCTTTTTCAGAATCGAGTAATCTCTTGGCTCCTTGTTTGCACAGAATACCGGAAAGCCAGTAGCGCAGTAGTAACATTTTCCGCAAGGTGCAGAATCCATGTCTTCGACACAAACCGCAACTACATCACCAACCTTCAGGGGCTTGCCTTCGACATCTACCTTTGCAAAATCTTGACCCATCTCTTCAATCCTCGCAACAAATTCATGCCCAGGGATGAAGGGATAGAACTTTTCGGTCATCCATGGAATAGGCTTGCGATCGTAAATTATGTGTGGGTCGGTTCCACATACACCTGTCATTTCAATTTTCAGAAGTACGTCTTTAGGTGCGGGATGAGGTTTTTCGTATTCCTGGACACCAAAAATACCGGGCTCGCTGACAGTCAGCGCGCGAAAAGAACTATTACTCGTCAATTGCTCCACCAAATGTTTTTTGCAAATTAAAGTGTTTTCTGTAGCGGCAGTCAACCCAATTTAGGGCACAAAGTTCCACTTCTAGGTAAAACTAGCATTTAGAGTGAGGGAACCACTTGCTGGGCAAAGGGAAGTATACTATTGAGCGTCGGATAGTCCAGAAAGTAGATCATGAATCGCTGGACGCCGATGTCTATGTATTCAGAAATCCTTTCTGTCACTTGCGCTACTGTTCCTACAACATACTCTTGCTTTACTTGTTCGAGAGTTGCTTCGGTTGCTGGTTTTCCCTGACGAATGCGCTCAGGATTTATCTTAGTCTGCCATGTAACCCAGTCGACAATCCTCTGGTAGTCCTCCGGCTTGTCAGATATCAAGAGGTAGGTCTCGAGGGTTTTTTCAATTTCGTCATAATCTCGGCCTATTGCCTGACAATGATTTCGAAGGACAGCAAGTTTACTGGAATAAGCTTCGGGGGAAAATTCATCAATGTTCCAAGCATCTGCGTACCTTGCAACCGCTCTCAGCAATAATTTCTCCCCCTTTCCGCCAATCAGAATTCTGGGAGACGGTTTTTGAATTGGCTTCGGAAGGCAAACGGCATTGCGAATATTGTAGTACTTTCCCTCGAACGTGAAACTATCATTCGTCCAAAGACCCTTTAGGATCTTCAAAGTCTCGACCAGACGTTCGATGCGTGATTTTGGGATCTCTTCCCAAGGAAGCCCATATGCTAGTTGTTCAAAGCCATTCCAGCCCGCTCCCACTCCCAGATCAACTCGTCCGTTCGACATTATGTCAAGAGTAGCAACTATTTTTGCAAGCATCGCAGGGGATCTATGGGTTGGGCAGGTCACAAGAGTACCCAATCTCATAGTTTCAGTTACTTGGCTCAATCCTGACAAAACAGTCCAGGCTTCTAGCGCTTCCAAATCATGCCCGGTCATGAGGTGATCAGCAACCCAGACAGAATCGAATCCCAGAGTCTCGCACTTTTCGGTTACGTTTTTCATTCGTTCGAAATTAAGATTGTTATCCCACGCACTGGAACCCGAAATGATCGGTAAATCGAGACCAAATTTTGCTTTTCTTGTCATTTCCCGGTGAAGGTCAGTTTTCAAATTGTACTTATGAATTTGGAGACCGATATGCATTCCTCAAACGTCCGTCATGCAGTCTTCAAGCATTGTGTCGACCACGTGCCAGCTCTATTACCTTCTTGAGATCAGTCATTCCTCGGTCATCGATGTCAAAATCAGAACACACTTTGATGATTAATCGCCTTTCGATCATCGGAGTACCAGCTCCGAAAATTTGGCGCAATCCTTCAATTAGTTCGTCCGGTTTTTCTGCAAAATTTTCTGGTTTCACTCCGAAATTCCTCTCCAGGTGCCATAGCGTACTGCACTTGGCGCTGTCACCCATGAAACCAAACCCACTTTCCAAGCTCTCGCTTAGCTTTGTGCTTTGATTCTGTTTTGTTTCATCGTGAAACCCTAGCATAATTTATCCAACTGATTATCGAGTAATTTCGTTTTTAGTAGACTTTTTCATTTCCGTCTCGGAGAGATTTCTTCTCAGTTCATCCTCTCGTGAAGTTCGAGCCATGTCGTCAAAAAGCCAGATTAATTTTTCGGCGAGAACAGGGCTCTCTAGGTAAAATGCGAGGAAAAACGTGTCGGGGTCTTCCGGGTTGATTATTTCAATTTCTACGCTGTGGCGGTCGACAACAATAAAGCTGAATGGAATTTGGGCTTCACCCGTCTGGATATTTGGATGGTTCGAAAACTCTTCATAAGCGGAAGCTGCCCGTGGGTTCGACATTAAGTTCCCTAAGAGCTGAAGTTTGGTGGAGGATTGATTTCTATCGCTGTGCAGTATACGTATTTTTCTGCCCAGCTTCGCCTGATTGACAGCAATCTCCGCTGTCCTAAAATCCATGTATCTAGTCGCAACAATGATCTCATGCTTCATTTTGTTAATCAACAGAGCCGTCTGCATGCTCAAACTAAGCCAATCACTGAAAATTTGATCCGGATGCAGATTAGCAATTCCCGCGGAGCACTCCAGGTCTTCTATCAACTCTTTCGCAAGTATCTGTGCATCAATACTATTTTGAGAATCGGAAGAACTTTTTTTCTTGTTGATAAATCTGTGAAGTCGCTCACCAGTTTTACTGATCAAGTTTTGACCCAATGAATCGATCTCGGTTCTGAATATTTCCTTACCCAAAGCTGTCTGTGAATACAAAGATCCTTTAAATTGTACCAAACCTAGTGCAACAAGTTCTTGAAGGCTCGAATGCTCTTTCGTGCTTAACGAGGTATCCTCAGTTAGTCCGTGCGCGACCGTTCCCAATATACGAACCATATCTGCGTCTGTTAGAACGGAGCTGAATCTATTTCCTAAAGGCTCCGATTTCAAAACAGACCTTATATCGGACATAAGAAGTGAATTCTGAATACTGATTCTTAGGAAATTTCACCGTTTTTTTCGAAGATACCCGGGAATTCCTGTATTTCGGCAACTTGCAATTAATACCGGAAAAGGGACACTATTTTCTCCCGAAGGTCCCAGATTTGGTTTTGGCTGCTAAAGCATCCCTTGAGATTCAACAACAGAAAGAATCTCGCTTTGAGGGAGTTCAAATTGATGAAGTTGTCAAAACACTTGACGACCTGGGATATAGCTACGAAATTGGCGGCTCTTTGAGGGGAATGAGTGGAGCCATGCACCATTTTGATATCATCTGTAAAGGGAATGTCGTTAGAATCACCATAGATTTTCTTCCTACTCGAGATCACCCGAATCCTGAAACCGTCTTGATCCGATCTCGAGTGAAGTTCTACGATTGCTCTCCGGATCTTGGAATAATAATTTGCCTAAATGAGATCAGTGATGATCTAAAACGACTTTCTGAATTTTATAGGTTCACGATAATAGAAGCTGCGGACTCTGGTGAAGCTTGCCAAAAGCTAGCAAAATTACTGGCTGATCATTTGATCTCGTCAGACTATGGGAAGCTGCGGACGACCAACAGCTAATCATCTTCTAAAGTACCCTATCCACTAAAAATGTATGGATTGGGGGAAACTGCTAGAGGGCGAGTACTCCAATAATGAACGTCAATTGTAACAGAAAATGAACGACTCTCATCCTAGTTTTTACCTTGCGACAAACTGTGGGATTATCGTATCCTGAAAGCAGCGGCCTCATTGTGATAGAACAGTAAACAGCCAGGCCGATTAGAATTATAGGAAACACGATATTGAGTCGCGCAAATTGGAAAAGCACAACGCCTAACGCGCTTATGATCAATGGGATCATTATCACCGTCCACACCGAATTCTTGGGACCAACGACCAATGGAAATGAGCGAACGCCCGTTTTGGCGTCGCCCTTTAGGTCTGCAATGTCGCCAATGAGCAGGGTGACGAGAGCGAAGAGAGCGAACGAAAATGCAGCGAAGAAAATTACAGGGCTGAGACCTTGGGCAGCCACGCCTCCAGCTAGACTTATCACGGCAGCACCGGAACTTGGGACAACTGCCTTTAGTGGAAATCGCTTCTTTACATTCGTCCTAGGAATCGAATAAGAAAGACCCAATAGAAGAAAAAGAACAAAGAGAGCAACTGTTGCTGCATCGATAAACAACGCCATCAATATTGATGAAGCTATCATAAGTATGGCGAGAATTTCCGCCTGCCGAGGTTTTACCTTGCCTGAAGCTAATGGTCGATTTGGAGAATTTATTTTGTCATCCTTTACATCAGCAATATCGCTCAATATGTAAATCCCCAGCACAAGTAAGTACCCAGCCGGGATCAACAATACGAGAGTGCGGTAATTTGGCTCCAGCCTCGAGGCGACTAGATAAGAAACAGTTAGCGACCAAACAAAAATCGTTACTCTGATTTCTGAACGCGCAAGAAGAACAGCCGCTCGTGAAAATTCGGAGAAAGAGCCCCTCCAAGACTGAGATCCGGCAAGATTCGACTCTTGGATAGTCACTGAAGCCGGTCCCATTACCATCGTTTATTTATGAATTCTTATTTTAATTCTAAATCAATACTAATTTAGTCAAATGCCAAATGGACTGATAATATATATCAATGCCCGGATCAGACCCTCATTTTTACCGCAGCATCCGCCATAGCGCTGAAAAATACGCAAATTTGTGCAACGATTGCGTTCATAATTATACATAATTAGTTTTGTCGAACGGTGGGCTTCCCAGAGACTTCATGAAAAGACTCAACGAGTGTCTGTTTGGATCTATTGTTGGTTCATAAATCATGAATTACTTTGAGTGACATCACTCTTTACTCCAGTGTAGGAAATTGAAGGTCGGAATGGCGACTTGGGCTCCTTGTTCTATTCTTAATGTTCACTTTTCTGAGTTGAATTAAGCTACCGTATTTTCGTCCGTACGTTTCTTGATTTCGATCTTTGATTGCTCAGTCGAGGGAAGTACATCTCGTAGTCCCTCTTCAACTCCAACATTGTCCCCACTTTTGTCTTCTTCCTTCGAAGGCTTTAGCTTCTTTCTTATTCTGTAAGGGTCATTGACTGACATCCTTGCATCTTACCTCGTCTGATACTTGCCACAGGGTCCCAATTATACCTTTTTCTGGTGAATAGATTTGGATAGGATCATTTTTCGCTTTCCTCTTTCATAGTTTCCAAACGGGGCTTCCAGAGGTGGTGGAAAATGCTCTTTCGAACGTTACTTTCAAGGACACAGAAGTTAGCTGATCGAGTAAGTAATGAATGTGGGTAGATAATCTGAATAAATACAGAAATTCGAGCAGGAGGGGCTCAAAATCGAGATCACGAAAGAAATTGTTAGGGCAGTCGAATCGTCGCTTAGATCCTAAAATTCTAGAGTTTTCTTTAACTACTCTGATACATCCTGTTATTTCCAGCTCAAAAATCTTGCATTCCAAATGCTAAAGAAAAGTAATTATCCTAGGGACTTTACCGGGTCGAGAGTTTCAAATTCATGACATCCGCTACTCGCTTCGAACATCTCTTCACGCCAATTTCATTGGGTCCCGTGACTCTCAAAAATAGAATTTATGTTACGCCACATGCAACGATGTTTGCATCTGACGATAGAAACAACCTGCCCGGAGAGACTTTGGCGTACTACTGCGCCGAGCGAGCAAGGGGTGGTGCGGCTTTAGTCGAGGTTTCTCTCGCCATGGTTACCCCCGGTGGAGGTAATACAAGTACTGACGTAGACTCGCAATTCGATCCACTTTGCGTGGGGCATCCGATGGCTCTCTCGGGTCGGTGGCCAATTCGCGGTTTCGATCCCAAGGTTGTTGAAGGCTATTCCCGACTTGCAAAGGCAGTGCACGCGCATGGAGGAAAATGCTTCGTCGAAATCCAGTCTGTTGGCACAAACCAGGCAAACTTTTCCGGAGTTTCGAAATTCCCCTGGCCGACTCATCCTATTCATACACTTCCATTCACGTCGCGTGAGCTGGACAAGAGTGAAATTGAACAGGAAATCGAGGCTTATGGCGTCGCTGCGAAGTTTGCAAAAGAAGGCGGACTGGATGGCATTGATCTTCACGGGAGTCATGGAACTCTAATTTGCGAATTCCTTTCGGGCGCAATGAACAAGCGAAAGGATGAGTATGGCGGCTCGATCGAAAATAGGGCCAGGTTTGTCGAGCAGGTGATAAAGCGCGTCAGGGAATTTACCAAAAACGAGATAGCTGTTGCAATGCGTCTTGATGGAGATGAGCGATTTGTCGGCGGAAATACTCCAGAAGTGGCAGCAGAAATTGCAAAGCGGTTGGACGGATCGATTGACATGGTCACCGTAGATCAGGGTATTTCACCTCAACAAGAGGACTGGCAAGCCACTCCAATGTACGTGGAATCTGGATACAATCTGAGGTTAAGCTCGCCCGTGAAATCTGCTCTAACAAAGACGAAGATGGGCGTCGTTGGCAAGTACCTTGATCCCGTCTATGCCGAGAGTTTGCTCTCAAGCGGGTTGGCGGACATGGTTGCGATGACGCGGGCGCTGATAGCAGATCCCGAACTGCCAAACAAAGCCATGGATGGGCGCCTGGAGGATATTCGACCCTGCATCGGAGTCTTGCAAGACTGCTGGGGAAGAATGATACGCGGACTGCCGATTTCGTGCACGGTAAATCCGGTGGTCAGCCGCGAAAAAGACTGGGGAATGAGCGTTGATTACAAACCGGTGGAGAAGCCCAAGAAGATCCTGGTTATCGGAGCCGGTGTTGCCGGATTGGAGCTCGCGAGGGTTGCGTCCAGTCGCGGTCACAGAGTCGTCGTCTACGAAAAATCGAAAGAGCCCGGCGGTCAGGCTCTCCTTGCTGCAAGACTTCCAGGAAGAGAAAATATCAGGGCAATAGTCAATTGGCTATTGGTCCAGATAAAAAAGCTCCATGTCGAAGTAAAGTACGGACTGGAAGTGACCTCTGAAGAGGATGTTGTTAGTTACGTTCTTCAGGAAGAAAAGCCCGACGTCGTGGTCATCGCTACGGGATCTTATCCAATTAGAACCGGATTCCAGCCATACACCTTCAACGAGGTAAGCGGGTGGAACCAGAAAAACGTGTTCACAGATTTTGATGCTTTTGACAGCAGCCTAGATCTGGGGAAAAAAGTCATTATCGGCGACACGCTCAGCTTCATCGAGGCGCCAGGTATTGCAGAATATCTGGCCAAAAAAGGGAAAGAGGTACACATCGTTACTCCTCTAGACAATATCGGCCTGGAACTTAATCTGTTGAATCACTGGGACCACTTGCTCCCCAGGGTGTTTGCGGCCGATGTTCAGATACACCCGTTTACCTGGATCAAGAATATTGGAGATAGAGCGGTGACTCTTTACAATTTCTACTATCATGAGAAAGAAACTCTCATGGAAGACGTGGATAGCGTAATATTTACCACGGGGAAGTTGCAGAATGATTCGCTGTACTCTGCGTTCAAAGGCAAAGTTCCGGAATTGTACTTGATTGGCGACGCCAAGATCGGTGGCGCAAGGATCGGAAACGCCATTTATGATGGACAGAAGATCGGAAGAGAAATTTGAAATTGGCGGAGCTTTAGTCACTCAAGTATCATGATCGAAGTGAAGTCTCTCCCTCCGGAAAGATGGAGGGAGGCGAGAGAACTGCGATTGCAGGGACTGAAGACTGATCCGGTTGCCTTTGGAAGTTCGTACGAAGAGGAGGAAAATTTCACCGAAGATGAATGGAAGAGACGAACGGGTAATGCCCTGTTCGCAATATCAGATGATGACATACTTGTTGGGACTATAACCTATGTATTCAGTGACAGGATAAAGACAGGACACATCGCTCGAATATTTGCCGCATATGTTGATCCAAATTATCGCGGCCGTGGCGTTGGCAAAAAACTCCTTTCAACAGCTTTGAACCGGATTCAGGAGAACAAGAACATTGTGAAGGTACAGTTGATGGTGAATATTAAACAGAATGCAGCGGTCGCCCTCTACAAGAGCCTTGGGTTTGCTATAGTCAGCGAAATGAAGAAGGAATTGAAAGTTGACGATGAATTTTATGATGAGTACGTGATGGAAAAGATGCTCTAAAAACTCTGTCATTTAGGTGCAACCGCTATCGAAGGTTTACGCGACATTAATTCGCTCCTCTTTTTCTCCAGTCGATTTTTCGCCAGCTCACAGTATTTGCTGTCAATGTCGACTCCGATCCCGGATCTTCCTGTTTCATAACAGGCAAGGAGTGTCGTGCCGCTACCCAAAAACGGATCCAGCACGGTATCTCCGACATAGCTGAACAATTTGATGCATCTTCGCGGCAATTCTACCGGAAATGGAGCCGGATGTCCGATCCTGTTTCTGCTTTCGCCGCTAAACGACCAGACTCCATTTGTCCATTCAAGGAATTCATTCCGCGAAATGTCTGACTTGCCCTTGTTCTCTTTGATCCACCGCTCCTTGTACAGTACCAAAATTACCTCGACCGGCGCGATGACGTAAGGTGCGGATGCGCTGAGCCATGAGCCCCAGGCTGTCCTTCGCGAAATATTTTGCTCGTTCCAGATTATAGTCGAGTGATACTTCCAACCTACCTTCTTTGCAACTGTAGTGATGTCGGCTGAAACGCTCTGCTGCCCGCCCTTATTTTTGTCGAGCGGGATGTTAAGGCACAACCTTCCATCTTTCTTTGAAAGTTCGAAACACCGCACAAGCCAACTTTCGCTGAACGACAAGTATTCAGAATAAGGAATATTGTCGTTGTACTGACCATATTTTATGTCGACACTATACGGAGGAGAGGTAACCGTTAGGTCAATGCTTTCGCTTGCAATCTTCGCCGTCGTAAGAAAGTCGTCGTTGTAGATGCGCAGTCCTTCAGTTTCAAAGAATGCTGATTTTGCAGAACGTTTTGCCATCTGAGTCAGAAATCACTCGGATAATTATTGGGAGGGATTTATACATATGATGAAACTGCTGCCATCAAGCGACTCTTTCAGTTGGCGGGCCTGATCAGCATTTTTGATCATGGGTCCGACAATAATCACAGACAGCATTTGGGTTTGAGAGGAGCTCGAAGACTACTACCTTCAAAAACGAATTTTTCCTCAATATAGCATCACTCGATACAAGGATTAGTTACTTACCTCAGATTCATAATGGAAAATAAATCCACAACCGATCTATGATTTTGCCTTGCTCTCCAAAATGGAAAACCCACTGAACAGGATGGTAGTTGAAGACCGAAAGAGGAAAAAGTACGGAAAAGCCACCGGGATTCTCTCAGCTGCCCTGGGATGCAGTCTTTTGGCGATTGCGGTCACTTCAAAGACCGCGGTGCAGGGACTCGAAAGCCTTACGAGCGGAAGAATAGCGGGCAACACCTTCTTGATCCTGGACGTCGTTGGAGCCGCATTTGCGATCCTAACTGGATTGCTGCTTTTGAGATACAAACACTTTAGCAAGGTGACGTTTTCTGCTGCTTGCGGCTTTGGGATATTTTTCGGGCTTACGCTTCCTCTTATGCAGGTATACCACTGGTCCGGGAGCCTTCTTTCGATAGTCGGGGCTGAGGGAGTACTTGCTCTCGTCCTCACGGGTGTAGTAATGGCACTCTCGGTCATTTCTTCGTAAGACCATCTGTCACTGGGGGAGTTTTACTCGCATGTCGTTCGGTTGAAGAATCGGAGAGAGTCATAGTAATTTATATTCCGTTCTTACAGACTGCCAGTCATGCAATCTCAGATGGATGCAGCTAAGAACCTCATCGGTGGCAACTGGCAGGAATCTTCCAGTGGGCAGGTCTTTTACGATCAAAGTCCTGCCGACACTGCAAAAACGCTTGGAGTTTTTCAGTTATCAGATAATTCCGATGTGAAGGCTGCTTTCGAGTCAGCGAGGAAGAGTTTTCCAAAATGGTCAGGAACCTCTCCCATCGAAAGAGGCAAATTGCTCTTCAAGGCAGCAGATCTTATGACAGCCAAATTTGAAGAGTTCTCTAAACTTCTGACAACAGAAGAGGGGAAGACACTCGCGGAAAGCAAGGGTGAAGTCCAGCGGTCTGTCGACATGCTACGATTTTACGCAGGGCAGGCTTCAAGGCTGAAGGGAGACACATATCCTTCGTCGACGCCCAAGACGCTTCTCTATTCAATGAGGGAAGCTGTTGGAGTTATTTCCATTCTTACTCCCTGGAATTTTCCGATCGCCATTCCGACCTGGAAAATAGCTCCTGCGCTGGTCTACGGAAACACGCTGGTATTCAAGCCGGCATCAAAGACTCCCCTAATTGCATTTGAATTCATGAGAATTTTGCAGAGCGCCGGAATCCCGGATGGCGTAATTAACTTCGTCACGGGTTCAGGAGAAAAAGTTGGGGATGAAATGGTAACCAACGAAAACATTGATGCGATCTCCTTTACCGGGTCTTACGAAGTTGGGTCGCACATTCAGAAGCTAAGAGGAGGCGCCGCTAAAATGGCAAGAATCCAGCTGGAAATGGGCGGAAAAAATCCAACCGTTGTCAATGAGGATGCAGATCTCGCAAAGGCGGTACAATTAGTCACTGCAAGTGCTTTCGGTCTGACGGGGCAGGCTTGTACAGCGACGAGCCGGGTTATCGTTCACGAAAAAATTGCAAGCGAGTTCAAATCAAAGCTAGCCGATCGAGCCTCCAAGCTGAAAGTTGGAAATGGACTTGAAGATGGAGTTGAAATGGGTCCAGCTGCGAGTGAAGCGGAGCTAAAGAAGGATCTAAAGTATATCGAAATTGGGAAAAGCGAAGGCGCTAAACTGCTTACTGGTGGAAGCAGGCCGTCAGGGGACTATTACGAGCGTGGTTACTACATCAATCCAACGATTTTCACGGATGTGCAGTCGGACATGTCAATTGCAAGGCAGGAAATTTTCGGCCCAGTACTCTCCATACTTGAAGCCAAGAATCTCGATCAAGCGATCGAAATTGCAAATGACACTGAGTTTGGGCTGACTTCGGCAATAGTTACTAACAATCTTGCAGCGGCTCTTGAATTCGCTGAAAAAAGCAGGGTTGGAATCGTTAAGGTAAACAGGACTACACCGGGCGTCGAGCTTCAGATGCCGTTCGGCGGAGTGAAGCATTCCAGTTCTGACACGTTCAAGGAGCAGGGCGAGGAATCAGTCGAGTTCTACACAAGGAAGAAAGCTGTTTACGTGAGCTACTAATTTGAAGAGACTCTAAAGCATTCGATATCGTCGATCAAATAACAAATCAGGATGGATCATAGTGAACCAAACATTATGATCCGACTTTTTCGCCCTACGAAAGATTTTACTAAAGTTGAGGATTTCCCTTCCAGCCGATGCCAGCTAGGCCTGAAAAAGTTTCGTTCGAAAACACTCCGAACATTGATCTAGTTCGAGGTATGCATGCGCGTTGGGTTATCTCGTCTGAAGCAAATGACTCGGATGAAGTAGGAGTAGCAATTATTCACCAAGATTCGGATATGGCGGATTTATCTTGGGATGGAAAGATAGACGAAGTATTTTTCTGTGCAAAAGGAAAATTGAAAGTACTTTTCCAAGACAAGGACAATACAATCAAAGGCGAGATGATGGCCGATGAAGGTGAAGCGCTGTTTCTCCCGAGAGGTTTCCATTTCAAACTACAGAACACGGGGGTGGATTCAATTAGTGTGCTTATTCATAAGGCGAGGCTGCTAACCAATCACCCTGAATATAGCGAGCAGCTCAAACAAATTCGACAATCTCAGGCTTGATACAGAACTGCTCTACGAATCCATTGGAACGTTCGCGGACTAACTGTTTTTCAAATGCAGTACAAGTGGACTGCACTCTCAGTTACTACTGTGGGCGTCCTCATAACCGGTATTGACTCAAGAATTCTGATTGTGGGACTTCCAACCATTGCACAACAACTTCATGCCAGCGCGGCAGAAGCAATCTGGATTACTCAATCCTATCTGCTAGCCAGCACAATCGGATTGCTCCTAATCGGCAGAATATCAGATCTTTTCGGTAGAATAAAGATCTACAATTTGGGATTTGTAGTTTTTACCCTTGGGTCAGCTCTTTGTTCCTTGTCTGGCAGTGCAGCACAATTAATCTTGTTCAGAGTTGTACAGGGCATTGGTGCAGGTATGATTGCGGCAAACAGTGCTGCAGTCATCACCGACGCGAGTCCAAAGAACGAATTGGGTACAATGTTGGGAATAAACCACACAGCTATTAGACTTGGCAACATAGCTGGGTTCACAATTTCGGGTGTGATACTATCTCTCGTAGATTGGCGTGGGTTATTCTACATAAACATACCAATCGGAATATTCGGTACAATCTGGGCTTATGTTCGCTTAAGAGAAATAGCAGTAAAAGATCCGGTAAAAAAAATCGACTGGACTGGTTTTGCTCTTTTTTCTATTGGCTTGACATTGATCCTCGTTGGCATCACCTTTCTTAGCTATGGATTTTCTGGAATTGAAGCTGGTCTTTTCCTTGTATTATTCGGAGGAATTCTAATGGTAGTCTTCATTCGAACAGAATCAAGAAGCTTTTTTCCTCTGCTTGATTTGCGGCTTTTCAAGATACGCCTGTTTGCTATGGGAAATCTCGCACAGCTGCTAAATTCCCTGTCTTGGTACGCCGTTCTTCTCCTAATGGCATTTTACCTGCAGATCGGCCTCAACTATTCTCCGCTTCAAGCAGGTGTTGGGATATTACCCGTGGAATTGACCTATCTGGTG
>JABDCJ010000010.1:0-234 GCA_013288145.1 Nitrososphaerota archaeon
GGCTATCGAATCAGGAAAATGTACATCCAGGCCACAGGCAAGGAGATGAGCTTTGGTACTTTGGTTCCAATGTTACATCGCTTTGAGAAGGAGGGGCTCGCAGTCAAAGAGCGCGAGAGCGAAGATGCTCCACTCGCTTACAACTGGCATCTAACGCCGCTGGGCATGGAAAAATTAGACGAGTTACTTTCGATCTTGGACCGGATGCTGCGAAAACAGAGCCAAGAGCAGCAG
>JABDCJ010000010.1:300-53255 GCA_013288145.1 Nitrososphaerota archaeon
TTGGCCAAATTACTGGTTGACCAAACGCAATAATGAATGTAAACAGAGGTCGTTTCAAGCTCTGCGGTACCAAGATGTGTGTCCCCTTGGGATCGCGCCGAAAATTGAATAATAAACCGATGCATAAAATATGTACAATATAAGCTAGATTGTATAATACAGATAGTTCAATTGAGGGTCTCACCGGAACAATTCGAATTACGACTTCACGCAAGCGCGTGAGGTTGCGCTAGGGGGGTCGGTTTTAAGGCAACTATAAAACCATCATGATACACTCGAATTGCATGTAAAATGGGGTTCTAACGGATCCACCAAATCACCGAAATGCGATTCCGCAAGATCCAACTAATAGGATCGGAAGTTGCCATTGACGACTAATCAACCAAACATGCTTACTATAAATCAGAAACATGCTCTGCGTTGCTCATATTTCCTTTATAGTAGGCTTGTCGACTCTAGCAGTCCCTCCCATTCAACAAATCGGACGTCAATAGAAGGCGAAGATGAAACATGATGACAAGTAGATGTTGTAAATAGACGGACTGGCAGAATTCGCCTAGATCGGAAAGTTTCAACTAGGAATATAATTCAAAAGCCCGTTTTATCTGGGAAGCATGCAAATCCCAGTCGCAGGAAAGACAAAGGAACTGCTTGTGGTCAGAGCAGTAGGTCACATCTTCGTCGTTACCGCATTTTTCACAGAAACCATAATCGACCAAGCATGAACCCCCTTTCGATCTGCTCCTCACTCCGAGCTATGGATTCCGCTGTGATATAACTATTTGATGAAAATTAAGCGGGCTTTTTAGGTCATTCAGTTACGCAACAATCGGCCTCTATCAATGAAAGGACGCAAACACCAAGAATTTTTGATTAAAGCTGTTCTCAAGGGTGGGAAACGTTATAATTCGATTTCAGACTTTTCAATGCAAGACACACTGACCCTCTCTTGTCTGAAGGCTATCGTAAGCTAGCGGCCATAATGTTCACTGACATCGTGGGATACACTGGAATAACTCAGACCGACGAAGCTCGAGCGATGCAGATCCTTCGGACGCACAACGAATTGCTCCGTCCGGTTTTCCAAAAGGACAAAGGCCGCGAGATAAAGACAATTGGAGACGCCTTTCTCATAGAATTTGAAAGCGCGCTTGATGCGGTAAACTGCGCGATTGAAGTGCAGTACCTCCTTCGCAGGTACAACGAGGATCCTGCAATTTCTGAGCAAAACAAGATCAGGATTCGAGTAGGAGTTCACCTAGGTGACGTGATTCATCGGGAAAACGATGTTTTTGGCGACGCGGTAAATATTGCTTCGAGAATCCAGCCTTTGGCCGAGCCCGAGGGTATCTGCGTCTCAGAACAGGTGTTCCATCAAGTTCGAAACAAGCTGCAGATGGAGTTCCAATTGATTGAAGGAGTTCATCTGAAGAATGTAATCTATCCGGTCGGCGTTTACCGGATAATTCTTCCCTGGTCACCGAAATATGAGGAAAAAGAAATCGGCCAGTCTACAATACCAATCAAGAGGCGGCTTGCCGTTCTCCCGCTGGAAGCCGGGGATGAATACTTTGCAGAAGGCTTGACTGAGGAATTGATAACGGTCCTTTCCAACATCAAGGACCTCAGGATCATAGCACGGACATCCATCCAAAGGTACAAAGGAACGACAAAAAGCGTCGTCGAGATCGGCAAGGAGCTGAACGTCGGCTCGATACTTGAGGGCAGCGTGCGAAAGACCGACAACAGGGTCAGAGTCACTGTCGAAGTGGTGGATGCTCTAAACGACGAGCACATGTGGGCGTCAAGTTATGATCGGGAGATGGTAGACATTTTCTCGGTGCAAACCGACATTGCGAAGCAAGTTGCCAAAGCGCTCAGGATGAAACTCCGGACATCCGAGAAGGTTCGCATTGTAAAGAAACCGACGTTGAATATTGACGCTTACTCGCTCTACCTCAAGGGTAGGTTTGCCATGCACAAGAGAAACCGCCAGGCAATCGGAGAAGCTATTGAGCTCTTCAGCGATGCGATAAAGAAAGATGAAAAATATGCGAAAGCGTACTCCGGTCTCGCCGACTGCTACCTCATTAGCGGCTCGTATGGATATGGAGAAGCGCAGCAGGCCTATTCCAAGGCCAAGGAGTATGTCTCAAGGGCGCTCGAATTTGACGAAAATCTTCCAGAAGCCCACATCAGCCTTGGTTTCCTGCTTGAGGCGTTCTATTACGACTTTGCAGGTTCCAGAGAACAGTTTGAGCATGCAATTAAGCTAAATCCAAGCAACTCACAGGCCCGGCACTGGTACGCGATAAATCTTGCAATTTCAAACCAGATAGATCAGGCGATTGCAGAGCTCGAAAGAGCAAAAGAGTCTGATCCTCTATCTGCGCAAATTGGAACTGTTCTTGGGGGTTTTTACACTTACGAGGGGCGTGACGAGGAAGCGCTCCGAACCTGGGAGTCCGTTCTTAGGTCAAACCCAAACAATGTACCGGTTTACCTCAACCGCGGGGTGTACTTTGCGAAATTAGGCAAGAAGGATGAGGCTCTTTATGACATGTCCAAAGCTCTGAGCATAGCCACGGAGGCGGTCGAGGTCAAATGCCTTTTCGGGTACGTCCACGCGGTACTAGGGCGACTGGATGAAGCCCTCGAGATATTGGCTGAAGTGAAATCTCTAGAGCATTCAAAGAAAGAATATGTCTCTCCGTTCTACCTCGCTGTTCTTTACGCGGGGCTGGGCGACAATGAGGAGTGCATAAATTACGTAAGAAAGTCTATCGAGGACAAGTCAGCCGAGATCGAATCGTTGATTCATGATTCGATGTTTGAGCGCGTTCGGCCAGATCCCAGGTTGCGCGAGATGCTGGAGAAAATTGGAGTATCCTTAGTTGCCCGGCCTGCCGCCAAGAAGAGTGTCAGTCCGAGCCCCGTCGCTTATTCCTAACTTTGCTGAAAAGGACTAAATCCTCCTCGCATAAAGGCCGGAACAAAAATGAACCCGAAGTTTTCCGAGAAGGATGAACCCGAACTTGTGAAAGTCCTCCGGAACGTTCCTATTTTCTATAATTTGAACGATGAGGCGATCAAGTCGCTTCTTGAGATCGCAAGCGAAGCCAATTTTGGACCCGGTAAGACGATAGTCAAAGAGGCAAGCAGAGACGACACCCTTCACGTGATTCTCTCAGGCAAGGTTGAAGTCCAGAAAATGGGGAGGACGATCGCACGTCTCGGTTCCGGTCAGTTCTTCGGAGAAATGGCTTTTCTGGACGATCTGCCAAGCGAACGATCTGCAGACGTTGTCTCAGTTGAGCAAACGCGCACTCTTGCAATTCCCGGATGGAGCTGGTATTCTTTCCTGAGAAAAAATCCGGATGTCGCAATCGAGGTCATTCGAACCTTAGGGCATAGATTGCGCGAAGCTAATGAAGCACTTGCGGATTGAAAATCTAACGCAGGAATTTAGGTGCCAAGTCAGCTCATAAGTTTCTGTAGCCGCAGAAGATCATCAATCTGTCCTTTTATCTTCAATCTGCCCTTCATGTATTCTGTGATGGGACTAGCTGTTCCGTTCATAATACTCACCATCAGCGAATCTTCAATAGTAACTACAATGTTCGCGTTTGCTTCTTTCTTCTTTTCCAAGCTAGCAAGCTTTCCATCGTCTATTCTAAAGAAGTAGTCTTTCTTCAGATCGGTTAACGAAAACTGAACCGTTTTTGAAAACCCTTTCAGCGCCTTCTGAACAGAAGGATCTGCAAGTTTCTCCTTCAGTTTGACAATTGAAGTAGGTTCGTAATCTCCGGACAATGTAAATTCGGACCGGTGTCATTTCCTCTAATTTATGGTTTAAACTTGCCCATCAGGCTCGATTATTTCGTCTGAAACATTTTAAGACGTATGAAACATCGAATCGGATTTCGTAGAAGCAAATGACCCGAGTAGGGATTGGTCTTATTGGTGCAGGAATAATGGGATCGCGGGGACATTTTCCCGGTTATATGGAGATCCCTACGCAAGCCCAAGTTGTTGCAGTTTGCGATAAAAATCAAAAAGCTGTGGATAGTATTGTGGAGAAATCCGGCGCGAAGGGATATTCGAACTATGAGGATCTTATTTCAGATTCGTCCGTAGACGCAGTTGACATTTGCCTACCGCACAACCTTCACGGACCAGTCGCTCTGGCTGCACTTAGAGCGGGCAAGCACGTTATTGTCGAAAAACCCATCACTATAGACCTGGATCAGGCAGATCAAATTATCGCAGAGGCAAAAAAGAGAAAGCTCAAACTCATGACGGCTGAAAACATGCGATTCATCAAGGCTTACGAAATAGCAAAGCGGCTCGTTGTTGATGGTACAATCGGGGAAATTTCGTATGTCAGAGGGTATACCGGCGGACCCAACGAAGATACTTCAGATCCTTCAAACTGGAGAATTAGGGCCTCAGAATCGGGCGGTGGAACAATAATGGATGATGGAATCCATATTTTTTACTTGTTCAGGTGGTTCGCGGGAGAAATTAAAAGCATCTATGCCAAAACAACCAAATTCGGAAAAAGTGAGATAAGCGAAGTGGAAGACAATGCCGTTGGTACTCTGAAATTCTCAAACGGTGCTCTGGGTATTTTCGGTTTTTCGACTACTACGGCTGCACCATGGACTGAGGAGTTGCAACTTTTCGGTACTAAGGGCTCGATCTTGGTTGATTTCCTTGCATCAAATCCACTTCGAGTTTACTCCATAGTCGGGAGATCGGACGACAAGTCCAAATGGTGGAGCCGCTATGGCGACGTCTCCTGGGAGTACCCGTTCATTGAACACTCTACGACCGAGTGGGTGACTCAGTCAATGCGCCGCGAGGTGCAGCATTTCGTTGAATGTATCCTGAATGACAATGAACCGCTGGTCACAGGCGAAGACGGCAAAAAGGCCGTAGAGCTCGTTCTGAAAGGGTACGAATCAGCGAGAACTGGAAGGGAAGTTTTCCTCTAAGCTAGAATTTTCCTTCCACCAGATACTTCGAAGCACTAAAGCCACCGTCAACCGGCAGGGTCACTCCTGCAATGAAAGAAGCCTCGTCCGAACTTAGAAACGCGACCGCCGCGGCTACGTCTTCCGGAGTACCTGGCCTTTTCACTGGAGTATTTGCAACCATCCATGACGAGCTTTTTGAGTCCTTGTCGATCTCTTTCATCATCCCGGTACCGGGAACAAAGCCGGGCGCAACTGCGTTAACGTTGATCTCGGGACCGAGCTCAACCGCGAGAGATCTTGTAAACTGGATAATTCCTCCTTTCGAAGCTCCGTACGCAGCCCGTCCATTCTGACCCAGCAGGCCGCTTATTGATGCAACGTTCACGATTTTACCACGGTGTTTTTCTTGCATCATTGGCACGACGGCCTTTACCATGTAGAACATTCCAGTCAGATTGACTGCAATCGTCCGGTTCCACTCCTCATTGGGTATCTCTAGTACCCTTCTAACATATCTTATTCCCGCGTTGTTGACCAGAACGTCTACCAGCCCGAAATGGTCTCTCACATTTGAAACACTCCGGATCACGTTTTCATAATCTGATACATCGGTCGGGAATGATTTCGCCTTTCCACCCGAACTGACGATGATATCTTCCGTTTCCTTTGATGTCTTTTCGTCAAGGTCGAAAATCGCGACGCTGGCTCCCTTCTTTGCAAAATGCTCAGCGATCCCCCGGCCGATTCCATAGCCAGCACCCGTTACGATTACCGTCTGATTGTCAAAACGAGTCATTTTTCATACACGCGACTGAAGCTGGAGATAAAAAGTTTGGAATTTTCGTTTCATGTTCAAACGGGTACTTCTCTTCCAAGCCTCGCGGATTCATAGCATTTCAAAGATATTTCCATGTCCCGTCTTCCTTCCTCACCGCTAACGAGAGGTTTCTTGTCTTCTAGGATACATTCGACAAAGTGCTGCACCTCTCGTTTCACAGAGACTCGTTTCCACTCCAGGGACGAGTGCGAAATGAATGGTTCCATCCAGCCCACGTCGCCGTATTGCGTCCACCATTTTGATGCATCCTCGGATCTTTCCTTGGTGGAAAATATTTGCACCGGACGCTCGGAAAGCATGTCAGCAACTATAGCGCCCTTCGTGCCGAACAACTCCAATCGTTCAGTCCAGGGCGATTCTGTGGTGTTTGTCAGGGTAAAGTTTGCCATCGCGCCATTCTGGAAATGAATGAGTCCCATCGCATTGTCCTCGACATCCTGGTAAAGATCTTTGAGAAATGTGGTGATAGAGGTTTGAACACTTTTCATTTCTCCAACCATCCAGCGAAGTAGATGGAATGTATGCACTCCGGCGTCAAACATTACTCCACCTCCGGCTGTTTGCTTATTGCCTATCCAGTTACCGGGGCTAGAAAGCCAAGCCACTTCGGAACCACCGATGAACGTCCTTGCTGAGCAAATATTTCCGATCGCTTCCCTTGCGAGAAATTCACTGACGACTTGGTACGCTCTAACAAATCGGGTGTTCTCCGCGACCATCAGCTTTACCCCTTTGTCTTTTGCAGCCTGTATGACTGCATCAGCTTCGTCCAGCGTGGTTGTGAACGGCTTTTCGCAAATCACGTGCTTGCCTGCTTTCACCGCTGCAAGGGCGATTTTGCCGTGAAGAAAGTGCGGCACGCAGATATCCACGAGGTCTACATCAGGGTCAGAGATTAGTTCAGAGTAGTCACTGAACTTCCTCGCATTGTGAATTCTGGCAGGCTGGTCCAGAACGGCGGGATCGGTATCGCAGATTGCTACCAGTCTGGCACGCTCTGGAATTTCCTCGTAACCGCGAAGATGTCCCCAGGTTCCGACTCCGCCCAAACCTATTATTCCGACTCGAACTGTATCCAATACAATCAGTATGCTGAACGCCTGACGAGAAATCGGTTATTTATGGTGAACCGGAGGAGCGAGAATTAGTTCAATTTTTTTATGCCATAGAATCCGGGAGCTTAATCTCCCAGGAAGAAAATTGCATTGGACGAGGCCACAGCTGAAGAAAATCTCAGAAGAGAAACAATTGATTACGGTCTGAAATGCTACAAAGCAGGCTACGTTACTGAAACAGAGGGAAATCTAAGTGCAAGATTGTCTGAAGATAGATTTCTCGTTTCACCCAGCCACGTACCGTACGAAAGACGCACTGTTGATGACATAGTTGTAATCGATGCCGAAGGCAACGTGATCAAAGGTTCACGGAAGCCCACAACTGAAACGAGGATGCATCTGGCAGTTTACAGGGCGAGAACTGACGTGAATGCAATTGTTCACTCGCATCCAGTCTATTGCAGCATGCTGGCTGTCATGGACGAACCGCTGCGGCCCATTCTGGACGAGATGCTGCCTTATCTTGGAGGAGTGATTGAAGTCACGCGCTTTGCACCTTCAGGAAGCGCGGAAATTGCGGCAGAGTGCGTAAAGTCCCTCGGTAACAGAGCTGCGGTACTTTTGGCAAACCACGGAAACCTGTGCGTCGGCAAGAACATGAGCCGGGCTTTTCAGACAGCCAAGTACATTGAAAAGTACGCTCAGATATACGTGCAAGCGCTCAGTCTGAACAGGGTGCGGCAGGTTCCGGATCAACGACTTAAACAGCAGGTCCCAATCTACGAACACCTGAAAACGATTGATTGGTAGATGTTTACCGCCAGCCGAGAACTCTTAAAACTCAAAATTCTAGTCGGCCTTCGTAGCAATGATGAATGGAGAAAAAAAGCTGGAAAAACTGATCATCACTGTCACCGCAAACGCTTCCTGGATTTTTCCGGAAACAAGAAATCATCCGCAAACAGCGGATGAAATTGCTGATGCCGTCTATGACAGCTATAAGGCTGGTGCGAGCGTTGCCCATATTCACGCGGACGGCATTCAGAAGGAAACAAGCAAAAAGATCCGGGACAAGTGCGACATCCTAGTTCAATACGGGTTATCGGGTCAGTCACTTGAAATGAGAAGGCCGCTATTCGAGCAACATCCCGACATGATTTCAATAATTTTGACTCATCACGATGAACAGTTTACTAAGGAAGCGTTCAATGTTCTCCATCTAAAGTCAGAACTAGAGGAGTACAGCCGTCTCTGTCTAAAGTACGATGTAAAGCCCGAGTTTGAAGTCTGGCATACCGGCGCTTATTGGAACATGATATACCTCGAGAAAAAGGGGCTCGTGAAAAAACCGTACCTGTTGACGGTATTCTTCGGATGGCCGGGAGGTAGCTGGTCGCCGGTCGAGGCCGACGAATTCTTCCAGCGTGTCAAGTATATGCCTGAAGGTAGTGTGTACTCGACGAGCGTAATGGATCAGGATCAAACGAAGATCCTAATGCTTGCCATTGCAAGCGGAGGCCATGTGAGAGTAGGGACGGAAGATTATCCATTCATCTCGGAAGGAGTGCTCGCAAAGGATAACGCTGCGCTTGTCTCTAGGATTGCGAAGATTGCTCGCGATATCGGAAGGGAAATCGCTACTCCTGAAGAGGCAAGAGCTATGATCGGGCTCAAGAAGTCCGACTCAGTTTGATTCAAAAGTTAGAAAATCTTCCACCTTACAGAGAAGTCTCTATAACTCCTTCCATTCTCTTTCCATGAAGATAATTCTGAATTTGGTTGGCCACTATCTCGGCCCCACGCAAAGGTACTTCCCTTGACGCCCCAGCAATGTGCGGAGTGACAAACACATTATCCATTGAAATGAGTGGATTATCCGGCGAAACCGGTTCGATTTTCATCACATCCAACGCTGCTCCAGCGATTTTCTTGGAGTTAAGCGCTTCCAGCAGTGCGTTTTCATCGACCAGACTTCCACGAGCTGAATTTATGAAAAATGATCCTGTCTTCATCAAGTCGAACTGCCTTTTGCTAAACATGTCCAGATTTTCCCTAGATTCCCGAGCGTGAAGAGAGATGAAATCCGATGATGAAATAAGAGCATTAAGCTCAACCGCCGTGATTCCTTGAACCTCGATTTTGGATTTTGGAATGAACGGATCGTAAACTAGAACAGACATGCCGAAAGCAAGTGTCCGCTTTGCAACTTTGAACCCGACGTTTCCGAATCCAACTAGTCCGAGAGTCTTTCCCTCTAGTTCGTATCCGAAGAAACTATCGTACACGGATCGATCAAACTTTCCTTTGCTTCGCAGAAATAGGTTAGCCTTTGACAGATTCCTTGCGAGGATAATCATTACGCCTATCACGTAATCGGCAACGGCATCAGCATTCCTACCAGGAGCGGACACAACTTTGATCCCTCGGTTACTTGCTGCTCTGATGTCTACATTTACTGGTCCTCCCCTCGCGCAGCAGATCAATCTCAGATTGGGCGAGGCATCCATGACTTCTGCCGTGACCGGAGCATCATGGACAACTAAGATCTCTTCATCTTTGAGCTCGCGAACTAGCTGTTTTGGATTGCCGGAGTACTCCCGGATTGATTTTTCAGATGGTGTGCTTGGAACAAGCGAGTCGGATTCGTCCATTTGAATAAACCGAATGGCATTGTCCGATGACAAAAAAGCGAACGCCGACTGAAATATCGCCACGGGAACGTACAAGTCCCCGGCAACCAGAATTTTTTTCATTTGCCTCGTTTGCAAAATCTAGAAAATCCCGGTTTATATAACGACATATCGCGCTGATAATAGCAATGGAAAGTCCCGTGTTCTGCGTTATTGATATCGGCACGGGCGGAGCTAAATGTCAAGTCTTCGATGAGGAGGGTGCACTTTTGTTCGATGAAACTGCTTTGATAGATCTCAGACAGGACGGTACGGCGCTGAGCTTTGATCCTGCCGAAGTATGGCGAAATGTTTGCCTGTTGACAAGAAAAGCGGTCAAACAGTGCTCAAAACACGGAAAGAAGATTGTAACAGTTAGCTCGACGAGCATGCGCGAGGGCAATGTCTTCTACGACAAAGAAGGTGTGGAGCTTCTCGCAGTGCCAAATCTGGATGAACGAGCATTCAACGAATCCGGAGAAATAGGGGCCTCGCTTGGAGAAGAAATCTATCTCACTTCAGGTCACTGGCCTTCCTCAATCTTTCTAGTTAGCCGGCTGAAATTCCTGAAGAAAAAGGAAAAGGAACTCTATCGCAAAGTAGACAGAGTTTCAATGATTAACGACTGGATCCTCTACAAGTTTTCAGGGAAAATTGCAACCGAACCCACAAACGGATGTGAGACGGTTCTATTCAGCTTGAAGAAGAGGCAATGGAGCGACGAACTGATTGCAGAGTTAGGTTACGACAGGTCGATTCTTCCCGAGATCCTTGAATGCGGTAAAATTTTAGGGCAGATAGATAAGATAGCGATCCAAAAGACGGGACTCGATAGATCTACTCAAATTGTAATCGGAGCTGCAGATACGGAGGCAGCTGTCGCGGGATCTGGGCTTTTTGATCCAGGAGATATTGCAGCAGTTGCTGGCACTACGACACCTATTCAGGCCGTCGTTGAAAACCCCTTCCTAGACGAGGAGAGAAGGACTTGGACTTGCTGTCACGTTCTTCCGAATAGGTGGACCGTGGAAAGTAACGCGGGCGCGACGGGTCTTGTATACCAGTGGTGGTCTAACATGAGCGGTCTAAATTTTCCGGAACTCGATCAGGAAATTGAACAAGATAAGCCGGCTCCCGGAAAAGTAAAAGTCAATGTTGGGACGAGAGTTATGAATTCCAAACGTCCCCATCCTACGACGGGAAATATCAACATCAGTCCTTGGACACACCGTTCGGAAGTTAGCCTCGGTATTCTTGAAACAAACTGCTTTAGCGTGAGGGCCAATCTGGAACAGCTCGAATCGGTACTCGGGAAAAGATTCTTAGAGTTGTATTTCTGTGGCGGAGCATCAAAAAGCAAGCTTTGGAGGAATCTCCAATCAAACATCTTGGGAAGGTCCTTGATCTCTTTTGTTAAAGAGGCGACCACAGGAAAAGGAGTCGCCATGCTCTCTGCGGTTGCGTTCGGATCATGCAAAAGCTTGAATGAAGCCTCAAAATCGTTTGCCGGACAAAAAATCAAGACAAAGCCTAACGGGCGTGCCTTTGAAATGTATGAGCCGTTTTACAATCAGTGGTCTGACGCAAATAGTTAGTTATCTTGTAATCGCCGTTACCTCAACGAAAAATCGACTCTGAGGGCAAAAGCTGAATTAATTTGGTCAATTTAGAGGAGACAAATTACAATGACTCCTAGCTGGAAGTTTAGCTACCTTCCGTACTTTGGTTTCAATTCTATGGACGAGGCTCTCGACGCGATCTCATCTTTAGGATACGAGGGAGTCGAGATTCCCTCCCTTTTGCCCTACAAAACCGCCGGAGAGCTGAATGAAGTAGTAACGAGAGCAAAATCGAGAAATTTGGAGATATCCGAAGTTGGATTCTCACAAGATTTTGTTGTACTGGACGAGGACAAGCGAAAAGAGCGGGTCGCCCAGACAAAGAAGAAGATCCAAATGGCATCGGATTGCGGGATTTCAATTGTGAAGGGATTGACCGGTCCCTATCCCTGGGACAAGAATGCTCTGAAGCTAGGCGTGGACTTGACTGAGGGCAAAGCGTGGAAGCTTGTATTGGATAGCTTTAATGACTTCATTGCAACCTCCGAAAAACTCGGCGTATACTTTGCACTCGAGGCTTGTTTTGGAACACTGACTCGCGATTATTACACAACCAAGGAGCTCATTGATTCTGTAAACTCGAAGTTCCTGACGCTCAACATGGATCCGTCACACTACAACCTTTATGGAAACGATGTTGCATGGGTTGTCAGGCGTTTCGGGAGGGAAAAAATCAAGCATGTTCACCTCAAAGATTCGGTCGGAGTCCCGCGAGACGAGGGGCGAGACTTTATCTTTCCTCTACTGGGAGAAGGTACAATTGATTGGAAGGCGTTCTTCGAGGCTTTGCGAGAGATCGGTTATCAGGGATACTTTTCGGCAGAATACGAATCGATGAATTATTTCAAAAATATCTTGGACAGCGACCCCGTAAAGACAGCTGAGCTCAGTCTGCAGTTGATGAAAAAACTAGCTTCTTTATGAGAACGAACTTTTTCTATCCAACCTATTCAGGTTTTCAAGAATCATTAGGGTAAAGAGAAATTTACAATGGTAAACAAAAACGATGGAAAGAAGATCGGCGTCGGAATGATCGGCACCGGTAATATCGCCGATCTTCATTCGATAGGCTATATCAAAAACGAACATTCAAAGATCGTGGCTGTCGCGGATGTGCGGGAATCTATCGCCGAGGAGAAAAGGAAAGCATTCGGTGCTGAAAAAAGCTACTCTGACTATAATCAGCTTCTTAGAGATGAGTCTGTCGATGCTGTTGATGTCTGTGTCCCGAACTTTCTGCACTCCAAAATCGCCATCGCAGCCGCGGAAGCGGGAAAGCATGTGCTCGTCGAGAAGCCAATGGCGATAACGATCGCAGAGTGTGATGAAATGATTTCGGCGGCGAGGCGAAATGGCGTAAAGCTGATGGTTGGACACAACCAGATTTTCTACCCTCCTCATCAGGAGACAAGGAGACTGATTCAGGAAGAAATTGGAAGACCAATTCTTCTCCTCACGCGGCTGCACAACGGATTTCGGCAGAACAAGGGATGGCGTGCAGACCGGAGCTCGGTAGGTGGAGGTTTTTTCATAGAGGCGTGTGTTCACCGGCTGTACCTTGCGCGTTATTTGATAGGAGAGCCGAAAACGATCTTCTGTCGGATGACGAAGATATTTCCTGACACTGTCGCAGAAGATATTGCCCAGGTAACAATGGATTTTGAAAACCGAATTCAGGGATCGCTCATTGCTAATGAAGGAGGTCCGGTTCCACTCTGGGACGATAGGACTGAAGTCATCGGAAGCGAGGGCCTGATCATCGTAAACGGGTTCGAAGAGCAGGCGATCGCGGGTCCTCCATTGATGTTTTACAAGAATGGCAGATGGATGTATTACGTGAAAGCAGGTCATCCTGCGACCGTCGGGGATCGGCCTCTTGGAAATCTAGAAATTGAAGCTGACTTTCTCAAGACCTATGCTCATGTGACAAGCCATTTCGTAGATTCGATTTTCGAAGACAAACAGCCGATTGTAACTGGTGAGGATGGGAAAAGAACGATGGAGATCGTGCAGGCTTGTTATGATTCGGCAAAACTGGAAAAGCCGATTTCGATCTGATGGTGGGTAAAATGAAAGCAGCAGTGATGCATGAAACAAACAAACCACTCGAGATAGAAGAAGTTCCGGTGCCGGAGCTTGGCTACGACGATGTGCTCGTTGAAACAAAGGCTTGCGGGATCTGCGGAACGGATCTGCACATCATTGAGGGTACTGGCTACAAGCCGAAACTTCCGCATATTTTAGGGCATGAGCCAGCTGGAGTGGTATCGAAGCTCGGACCCGGCGTAACAAAATTCAAAGTTGGCGATCGAGTAGTCCCGAACATTTTCTTCACCTGTGGCGAATGCTTCTTCTGTAGGACAAACCGCGAGACGCTGTGTACTAACTTTAAGGGAGCTCTCGGAGTCGGGATAAACGGTGGCTACGCGCAGTACTTCAGAGCGCCGTCCAAGAGTCTCTTCATTCTTCCGTCGAAGATTGGTTTCAAGGAAGGTTCCGTTATCGCTGATGCTGTTGTAACGTCGGTACATGCAGTGCGCAGAAGAGCTCAGGTCAAGGCTGATGATGTCGTGGTTGTTATTGGAGTGGGAGGAGTGGGTCAGAGCGTCATCCAAATTTCAAAACATGCGGGAGCGAGAGTTTATGCAGTTGCTAGAAGACCGCAGCGCGTCGAAGTGGGATCAAGATTTGGAGCTGATGACGTGATCAATTCCTCAACTCAAGATGTCGGGAAAACTGTGAATGATCTAACTGGAGGAAACGGAGCAGACATTGTAATCGATAACGTTGGCTCAAAGGAAACCTTGATTCAGGCGCTAGCGGCGGTCCACAGAGGAGGCCGGATAGTTATGGTCGGTGAGACAGAAGATACTATTCCTCTCTCGACGTTCAAGCTTTGTGTGAACGAGCTAGACATACTGGGATCGCGCTCGGGTGGAAGGCAGGATACCTTAGAAGCAATTGAACTCGTAGAATCAGGAGTCGTTACGCCATTTGCCAGTGACACTTTTCCTCTGGAAAGAATAAACGACGCCCTGGATTCCATCAGGCAGGGAAAAGTGATGGGCAGGGCAGTTGTGACGATGGAATAGTCTAGCTGACTCCGACCTTCTTGAATACGTGTTCCAGATATTCTCGAGAAGTTCTCATAACCGAGTCGACGTCATTTGGAAGCTCGGACCAGGATTGCGTGCAAATGTAACCGTCGAAGTTAATTTCAACTAGAGCTCGAGCGATTCCTTCCCAGTCAACGGTTCCATTTCCGAGAGCTTCGTGAGTCCACCTGATCCCATCATTGTCTGCGCCGTGAACGTAGCAGAGATTCTTACCGGCTTTCCGGATGTCATCCATAAAGTTCCTGTAGCTAATGTTCTGCTGGGCAGTATCGTAAATTATCTTCACGCATGACGAGTTGAGCTCCTTGATCATCTGGAGGGCATCGTCGACCGTTATCATCAGCGGGCTTTCAGCTATGTACTGCGGATGAAGACCAAGGATGAACTTTGTTTTTTCGGCCTCTGCCACGAGCTCTTGAAGCGCATCCATTGTCCACTTCATTGCCTGTTCTTTTGAAGTGCCGTAAAAGACGTGTCCTGTTAGGACGTTCATCAACGGGCAGCCCAGTTCCTCTGCAAGATGTATGTTGTCCATGTAATATTGCAGAGTATTTTTTCGGATACTTTCTCTCGGACTGCTAAAGTTGTACTGTAGTCCGAGACCGCCACCAGCGACGGCAAATCCCGTTAGCTTCAGACCGAGATCAGAAATGAGTTTCTTCATCGATTGCCTTTCGGTTTTGGTGAAATCTTGAGGCCACGCATGCGGCGGTCCAGTGTAAAGATCCACACCTCCATAGCCGGTGCTAGCGATTCTTCTGACCGCCTCTTCGACAGTAGTCTGCCTATTGTATCCTAAAGTACAGGCTGAAAGTTTGATTGACATTTTCTCTTATCCCTCGAACTTTGAGAGCTCGCAACTCCCCCGGTATTTATCTTGTTTATTGTGGGGTGTTGAAGCCTTCAATTAGTAGCTAAATTGAGACTCGAATGAGAAAATCAAATACTGCGAGCGCTGTTTCGAATTTTTCTGCCGGCGATTCTAAAGGCGTCGTTAATTGTGTATGAACTTGCAGGCGAGCTTAGATCGAAGAACTTTTCTTTTATCATTTCGCGAATTATCGACCTTTCCGCAAAAACGTAGCCGTCTCCGAACACGATTTTCAAAGCTTCCAGAAATGCGTCAGGATCCGATAGAATCTCGATTGAAGAGGCCTCTCCGACGATCCCCATAGCAGAATACGTGGCGAGTCTCATGTTAGAGCCGAATGCGTCCAAACCTAGGTCAACACATCGAACAAGATCGCAACCGCTCAACTTGAGGCCAACTACTCCCCAAGATTCCAGCCGTGAGATTTCCCGCAGATTAACTTTTCTCGGGGATCGACGAATATACTAGAGTTTTTTTGACAAATCTAGCTGTAGCAGTCCATGCAGAATTCCTGAAACCTTGACCTTGTATCTTCAATGAATCAATCATTTGGAAATAAGGTTCAGCGGGTGTATGAGCTCGCACTTTGTGCCGTCCTGAAGCTGGGTAGTGCAAACGCTGCTTTCGGTTGCAATTATCTTGATCGGCGGATTCTCGCTATTGAATAGATCAAAGAGTGGCTTCCCGACAGCCATTGAAAGGTCGTAACCAAGTGGCCCTTTTTTCAATCCGAACGTACCGGCCATGCCGCAGCAGGTTCCGGTTTCAATCACCTTGACTCGGTAACCCGCGTTCTCCAGTGCGGAAATTGTAAACTTTCCTGAACTCAAAGCTCTCTGGTGGCACGGGATGTGAAAACCTATCGTGCCTCGATCTTCAGTTCTGTTGTTTGCCCTCCTCAAGCTCGTCTGTTCACATTTTTCCATAAGATACTCGAAATACTCGAAAGATCTTCCTGCAACATCAGTACTCTTCTTTGAGTTATCCAGGAGTTTTGGATATGCAAATCTAAGGCAGTAGACAGCAGTGGGTTCTGTCGCGACAATATCGTAACCCTTTTCGACGTAATCCGCAAGTAAGTTGACGTTCCATTCTGCGATCTGTTTTGCCTTCTTCAATTCGCCATACGAGATGTAAGGCATGCCGCTCGGTTTGAGCTTGGGTGCCAGTACAATCTCTATTCCGGATTCCTGAAGTAAATTGACTGCCTTAACTCCAAGCTCCGGCTCGTTATAGTTAGCGACGAGATCTACAAAGTATACTATTTTCCCTTTCGGATTTTGTACCTGTTTTTTGATCGATGCAAACTGCTTTTCAAAGGTCCGTCTCTTGAACCGCGGCAGCTGGCGTCTTTTCTCGATCCCGAGAAACCTGTCCATGAAGCTGCGCGTGAGTCTGCTCTGAATGATCCAGTTTGAGAGCGGCGCCGTTGCGCTCGCGATCCTCGCGAAATCATCTGAGCGCGAAAGGATCTTGTTTGGAGTAAGCTGTCCGTTTTGCTCGACATCCTCCTCCTTTACTTTTGCAATCATCATCGGGATGTCGATATCAGCGGGACAGATTTCCTTGCATAGACCGCAAGAGATGCAGAGGTGGGCAAACTCGCTGGCTTTGTCCAGACCGTGAACTTCCTCGGTCCAGGGGATCCCAATCGGGCCGGGATAGATGTAACCAAAGGTATGACCTCCGACAACGCCATACGTGGGGCAGGCGTTCATGCAAGCGCCGCACCTTATGCAGTTCAGCCCTTCCTTCAGCCACGGATCCTGCCTCATCTTCGAGCGGCCGTTATCCAAAATTATGACGTGGAGTTCTCTTGCAGTTGTTTGACCCAGTGGGAGCCGTTCAGTAACGATTGAAACATAATTTGTTAGCCTCGTTCCGGTTGCACTAATCGGGTGCGCCATAACGAGCTTGAGTGCCTCGTCCCACGTATCGATGATCTTTTCCATTCCGACAACGACGACGTGAATGTCGGGAACTGCGCTGACCAGTCTTGCATTTCCTTCGTTTGTCTCGACTATTATGGAGCCTGTCTCAGCAACTGCAATGTTCGCGCCGGTTATGCCAAGCTGTGAATTCAAGAAGGTAGGTCGAAGATGCTTCCTCACCGCATCCATGATTGCTACGAGATCGTCCGGGATTTGCGTTCCTGTTACATCCGAAAATATTTCGGCGACTTCGCCCTGGGTCTTATGGATCGCGGGAAAGACCAAATGGTACGGTTTTTCATCGACGAGCTGGATGATTCTCTCTCCCAGATCCGTCTCTACGACAGTGAGATCCTTCTTTTCCGCCTGGAGGTGATGGTTTAGTTCGATCTCCTCGGTTGTCAGCGATTTTGATTTCTCAATCAGAGTGACGTTGTTTTTGTTTGCGAGATCAAGTATGTAATCGATAACTGCTTTTCCGTCTTTTGCGAAGAAAACCTTGTTCCCGTTTTTTTCGCAGTTACTAGAAAAAGTCTCTATTAACGAGTCCAGGTTTTCAATTGATGCGGTTTTGATTTCCTTGATACCTATCCGGAACTCTTCCGGATCTTCAAGAGTCGCCAGCTGGTCCCGTCTTGCGTCACGGCCGCGCTTTACGGCAACCAGAAGCGTCTTTCCGCGTTCTGGTGCATTAAGAGCAGCAGTGATTTTTCTTTTCAGATTTGTGTAGTCTTTAGGCACGGATACTGTTACCTCTGAGATTTAGATCAGGACCACGTGAACTTCGTGCGGGCCGTGTACACCCAAAACCGACTTCAGCTCGATGTCAGAAGTCCGCGAAGGACCTCCAATGAATGTAATGGACGGCTTTTTTTCAGACTCTGGTCTCAACAGGTTTCCCATTATGGGGGAGAGCTTTGAAAGCTTTCCAAGGATTTTACCTTTCTCAAGAATGGCGATGTGCACGCGTGTCAGAGAGGAAAGCAATCGGTGTTCGTCGGTAAAAGAAACGTCAACTATAGTGCCCGTCTGGGCGATTCCATACTCTGCCATCGTGATTCCAACGTCGATTAGACCCATTACCTCCCTCGGATTTTTCTCAAGTTTTTCGTAGCTTATGGTTCCATTTACTTTTCGAGAAATATCATAACGAGAACCATTATACGAGAGAGCAATATCAGGAGAACAGCAGCTATCGCCCTTTCCACGCGTTTGAATAAGATTGTTGATTATTGAAGCGACTTCATCCGGATTTTTTGCAGGATAGATCATTCCCGCCTGCTTTGAAAAACGTAGTGAAAATTCATCCACTGCGGCTGACGCAGATGAAGACATTTCTTCGATCATGAGGGTTCTTCGGAGACAGCGTCTCTGTTCTCCAAGATTTTTCCGCACTCTTAATTATTCCTGAAGAAAGCGAAGTCAGAAAAATTAATGATTTACCAGAGTTCTCAACCAAACCTCGTCGGGTCCTTCGAGTGAAGACGTAATCCGAGTCCAGCTCTGATCAAAATAGTTGTGACTATCGCGATTCCTCCTCCGATAGCCACGTCCAAGATTCTTGCGCCAATCAACAGTTCGGACTGTCCAGCGGAGATGATTCCCAAGAGTATGATAATAAGTGGAACTATGAATAGCTGAGACAAAATCGTGTTGGCGCCTCGCAAACTGAACATTCCGATCATGACTAAAAGCAAAGTCACTCCGAGAAAATAGGAGTTGTATATTCCCAAAATCAGGGCCACAGCGATCAGCCCACTGCCCAAGGTGCCGATAAACACCGCAAGAGTAGAAGTTGCGGTCGAGCTCACGGTCGAGCGGAGCGTGATAATTATTATGAGCAGAACCCAGTAGTCCCTGGGAAGCCTAAGCGCGATTCCTATGGCGAGCCCGACTGAACATGCTACCCCGACTAGAAAAGCTCGCATGAGCACTTGCAGTCGCGGCGACAACCCCTCCGGGAAGGACTGCTCTTGTGTTGGCGAAACAGATCCAATACTCTGTATTGGGCCTTGAGCTTTGGAAGGAATTGTGCTCTTCTCTGTTATACGATTTTTACGCGATCTAAAAAATCGGGCTAATGCAAATCCAAATAGAGCCCACAGTGCCCCGGCGGAGACCAGCAACAGTCCCGTCGCGGCGGCGATTTCTGAACCGCCGGGGAGACCGACACCAACGGCAAAAAAAAGTGCTCGTAATTGTAGCGACAGTTGCCCAACTCGGATAAACTCCCTACATCAGTGCTGTGAATACTCCGACTCCAACTAGAGAGATTGCCAGATTGCCTGTGGTATTTACAAGCCTCCCTACGGCGAACGCAGTCGCTTCGATGAAACAGGCTGCCAGGAGTATCTTCAAAGAAGTCGAACTAGTGCGAGATCCCAACGTGTTAGTGAGGAACAATGCACCGAGGGTTGCGTATGCAAGTACTAGTTGACCTGTCGCAAGCGCCAAAATGAATGGAACAAAGACGAAGATCGCTTCTCTAAGTCCCGCCGAGAAATTGATAAGAGATCTATCGACGTGAAAGATTTCTCGAAAGTTTTTGCTTTGTGCTGCTTTGGTGAGTAACAACTTGATCGGGATTCACCGCCGTCCCACTGGCTGGAATTTTCTGGAGAAGAAAGAGATCTGGGGTTTACCGCATAACCATGTCGCGTTGAGAAAGCGCAGCTCGAATGCAATGCCTAAACATCTATGTTCTGACTTAGCCACGGTGGAGCTGTGATAGGCATCTCGACGGTTGCTAATTCGGCAGGTCTAATCAAGACGGTTACACCAAGTTTGATGAACGCCTTCTAGATCGAGAAGTATCCCATATACATTGTGAGAGATAATTCACTGCCAATTGTTAGGCTAAGAATTCAAAAGTTAAGATTTACCCCGGTATTCATTCCAGGTTGAAAAAAGTTCGGGGCCATTTGCCAGCACCTACATCTTCGAAAGTAATGACAACCTTTGATCCGTGAACCGGTCTGCGATCTCCTCGCAGAACTCCAAGTAAATTACCTCCTTCATCCAGTTTTACGATAGCAAGTGTGTAAGGAGTCTCGACCGGAAATTCCTTTGACTTTACGTAGACATCTGTAAATGAAACCACTTTACCTTTTCCGGAAAGTCCCATTGATTCGAGGTTCAGAGATCGGCAAACTCTGCAGCTCGGTCTGGTGGGAACCGTAATGTGACCAAACTCGCACCTTAGACCAATCAAAGTACCCTTTCGAGCTTCGGCGTAAAAGGTATCGACGGTAATCGGGAGTTTTGCTTGGGTCATTTGTCTCACCTAGCTTTGAAAATATGTACAAGAGCGTTAACGCCCGCGCCGCCCATTGAGTGAGTCATCGCCAGCCTTGCATCTTTTACCTGTCTTTCACCGGTAACGAGACCAGATAGCTGCTGGTAAACTTCGTAAACCTGACCGATCCCGCTGGAGCCAATTGGATGACCCTTGGCTTTCAGTCCTCCGGAAGTGTTTACAGGAATTTCGCCGCCCAAACCAGTCGCCCCAGCTTCGGCAAGTTTTCCTCCCATTCCTTTTTCGCACAGCCCGATATCTTCGTAAGCGATAATTTCGTTAATCGTGAAGGCGTCGTGAATCTCGATCAGATCCATTTCTTTGATGCTTGCACCGGACATTTCAAGCGCCTTCTTTGAAGAAATCTTCGTTGCCTGGAAGCTGGTCAGTTCATCCCTGTATACAAAGTCAGAGTCGCTGGCTTCGGCACTACCCACGAGATCAATCGGAGCGTGGCTAAACTTTCCGGCTAGCTCCGGAGAACAAAGCGCAATGGCGCTTGCACCGTCGCACATTGGAGAGCAGTCCAAGAGTTTCAGTGGGGAACAGATTTGTTTTGATGAAAGTACGTCTTGTACGGTGATCTCTCTGTGCAGGTATGCCTTTGGGTTTTCCATAGCGTTGTGATGGTTCTTCACAGCGATGCAGGCTAGCTGTTCTTCAGTGGTGCCGTATTTTCTCATGTGTTCCCTTGCAGAAAGTGCGTTCAGCGCCGCGAGGTTTGCTCCGCTCCACTGCTCGAACGGTCTGCTAGATGCCATGGAAATAATTTCGACTGCAGCCGGAGTGTCCAGAGTCGTCATCTTTTCAACGCCGCAGCAAATGACAACATCGTACACACCTGATAGAATTGCAAGGATGCCGGACCTCAGAGCTGACCCGCCGGATGAAGAGACGCTCTCTTTTCTTGTCGTCGGGGTATTTGGAAAACCGTAATTGTTTGTGACCTCGGCTCCGCTCGCCTTGTGTTCGAACGCTTCGAAGGCTTGGCCAATGTAAATTGCTCCGACGGATTTCCTATCCAGTGCAGGACAGTTTGCGAAAATTTCGTCGAAGGCTTCGTACAACAGTTCAGCAGCAGAAAACCCTTGTCGCTTACCGTAACTGGCGCAGCCCGCAGAGATGAGACTGCACAGTTGTTTACTCAAGTTTGAAAAGCAGAACTCACCTTACGATCGAGTCTTATTCTGTTTTTCCCGCACAAGGGTCGATTGCTCCGGCAATCATATTTACTAATTGAAATCGACCAATGATTGATCGCTGATTGTCGCAGCCTTATTCGTTGAAAAGAGTGGCGGAGGAGCTCAGATCCCAGCGGCTGGATGTTCAACAGCTCGTTCGAGACGAAATCTCAAACATTCAAACCTATGAAGAATTCAATGCGTTTGTAACTACCTTCGATTTAGACTCGGAAATTGTTTCGAAGAATCTTGCGAAAGCAAAATCGCATTTCGAAAGAAAATCGTCAGATGAAGATCAGACTTCTCTACTGGGTATTCCATTTACTGTAAAGGATAATGTCTTCGTGGCAGGTTATCGCACCACGGCAGGATGCGTTGCGTTCAAGGATTTTGTACCATTAGCGAGCGGAGACGTTTTTGATTTATTTTATTCCAGAGGCGCGATTCCTCTTGGTAAAACAAATCTCCATGAGCTCGCGCTAGGACCGACGTGTCATGCTTCATTCTTTGGTCCGGTCCGTAACGCAGTCGATTCAACCAGGGTTGCTGGTGGATCCAGCGGCGGCTCTGCGGTTTCGGTAGCGAGGGCAAAATATGCGATGCTCACAATTGGATCTGACACCGGAGGTTCTGTGAGAATTCCCGCTGCTCTCTGTGGAGTCTGCGGGCTAAAACCAACCTTCGGTACCATAAGCGCTTCAGGCGTGTTTCCGCTCAGTGGAACTCTTGACACAGTTGGAATGCTCGCACGTACAATGGAGGATCTAACGTTCGGTCTATCAGCCTTGATTCCAGAAATATTTGGAAAAGAGGTTCCGAAGAGAACTAGAGGTAAAAAGCAAAGAATCGGAATTCCGGGCGGTCGCTACTTCGATGGAGCCGACGATTTAGTTTTGAAAGCGTTCTGGAATGCAATTGACAGAGTGCGAGAAGAATTTGAAATCGTCGAAGGAATCTCAATTCCCGACGAAGAGAAAATCGCTAGGATAAGGAGAGCCATAATGCTGAGGGAAGGTGCGTGGTTTTACTCCGAGGTACTCGCAAATCCTGAATACCGCGAAAAGATGGATCCTGATGTTCTGGCCGCTTTCGATGCCGGTGGCAAGATGGGCATGATCGAAGCAATGCAGGCAGAGTCATTCAGATTGGCGTTCACCTCAAAGATGTTCGGGGTATTCGACGAGGTAGATTTTGTCGCTACTCCGACGTGCCTAATTGAAGCGCCGAAAGTTGAGGATATGATGAATCGCGAGGAATACGCGAGGCAGAGACCGCTGCTCATTCGCAATCCCGAAGTATGGAATCTTTGCGGTTTTCCGGCATTAACACTTCCAAGCCACAGACTAGGCGGGACCTCGCTTCCGATGGGTTTCCAACTAGCAGCGAGATACGGTAACGATCGGGAGGTTGTAGAAGCCGGAAACAGGATATGGCAATCGATTCATTCTTGATTACGCCATTCAATTTTTGATTTCGATTTCCCGTGAGTTAGAAATTAGTTTCTTGTACAGAAAGCATTAATTTCTCGGGACTAGACGGTGGGAATCAAAGGCCCATTCGACAATGGCTAGAAGTAGATCAAGCAAAGCACTCGAAATTGCAGTTGATATCGGCGAGAATGAACAGGATCCAAATGAATTCAAGCAATGCGTAATTCTATCCGAAAAGATGGGCTTTGATATTGCCTGGCTTGGAGATCATTTCATGCCCTGGGCGCATAGCAGTGATCGTTCTTCGTACGTCTGGTCACTAATGGGATCCTGCCTTGAGGCTACTAAGAAGATTAGATTGGGGCCGTATGTCACAACCCCGATTGGTGCAAGATATCATCCTTTGATCATTGCGCAGGCTTCCGCTACTCTTGACAACATGTACCCGGGAAGATTCGTACTAACGGTCGGCACAGGCGAAGCAATGAACGAAGTCCCGTTTTTTGAGAGATGGCCGGGCTGGAACGAGCGAATGGAAAGGCTTGTCGAAGGCATGCAGATGATACGGAAGATGTGGGACAGCAAGACGTTCTTTGATTTTGATGGCAAGTACTTCAAGGCAAATCAAGTCTACCTCTACACTAGAACCAGAACTCCGATGAAGATCTATGTTTCCGGCGTCGGCCCAAAGATGGCGAGAGCCGCGGGAGAATTTGGGGATGCTCTAATCACGCTGTCGCACGCGAACCCGCTGGAAAGGTGCAGGGATTTGATATTTCCTGAGTTTGAAGAAGGTGCAAGGAGCGCAGGAAAAGATCCTTCAAAGATGGAAAAAGTGGTTTCTCTGAGCTTTACCCTGAAGGATCCTGAAACATACAACAAAACTGAACGGCGTTACGCAGGAATCGTAGCTAAAGAATCCTTTAACGAGCCCGACCCGAGAAAAATTGAGCAGATGGGAAGAGATCTTCCCAAAGAAGAGCTACTCAAGTCCACGGTATTTCTGGAGAAATGGTCTGACGTGATCGACCTTATTTCAAAGTTTCAGGAGATTGGAGTGACTCAGGTTGTGCTCCCCTCTGGTGCGGACAGGAAGATGATCAGGACGTTCGGCCAGAAAGTCCTCCCGCAATTCAAGACTAAAAGTCGCCGTTAGGAACGATCATCTGTTCTAAGCTGCGGCTCTCAAGAAACTCCAAGTTTATTCAGGTAAGCCTTGCTAATTGCAAGACTCTGAACCGGATCTCGAAGGCAGTAATCTTGCTCGATAATGTACCACTCGACTCGTGCTTCCCTGCAGGCCTCAATTATGGAAGGCATGTTCATGTTTCCCTCGCCTACTTCCATTGTCATTGGCTTTCCGCTGACCACTCCCATGTCCTTGATGTGGACTAGTGGCATCCTTCCCCGGTACTCTCGTAGCCACTCTTCCGGATCGCCCCCGGCATTCTGAATCCAGTAAACGTCGAGCTCGGCAAGATAATCCTCCCAGTTTGATTCATTGAAGACGATTTCCATCGCTGTCTTTCCCGCAAATTTTTCAAACTCTTTCGCGTGGTTATGGTAGGCGAATTTTATTCCGTCTTCTTTCATCCTTTTTCCAAACGAAGCGAGCATTCGAGTCCCGGACAGATAGCCCTCTTCATCTTTACAAAACCGGTCGTTCGGTAGTGTTGGAACCACTGCGTATTCCAGCCCGAGTATTTTAAAGCTCTTTAGAGCATTTTCAATACCATTCTCTAGCCGTTCGAATCCCGTATGTGCTGAAAAAGCATTCAGCCCCAGCTCATTCAAAAGACCCTTCAAGTCGACCGCGTCAAATTGCAGCAGAAGACTGTCGAGGTCAAGCTCGACCGCTTCAAACCCGATGTCTCTAAGCTGCTTGAATGTACTACCAACTTCTTTCGGATTATTCAACTTGCTACGGATGGTATACGAGTTGAATGCCAGCTTGGTAGCCATTAACTCAATGGAACAACTCAATTAGTTACCGGATGAAGCTGAGAAGTTCCTAACGATAAGACTGCGGATACTTGGAGTTGAAGACCGGGATGAATTACTTCATCATTCCACGAGCAGCAACCTTCCAGACGTTTTCCACATTGCCCTTTCTCAACGCAACCATTTCCTCGTGCTGGTTAATGCAGGTGCAGCAGTGCTGGGGAATCGCCTGCACGCGGTCACCGACCTTTAGAGAGCGGGTTGCACCTTTGAGCAAGACGTTTGCATGTTCTTCGGAAAATCCGTAGATCTCCGCTCCTTCAAGGCCGACCAGCCACGGATAAGCACAGTGATCGAAATGGAACGCCTTGCTTCCTGCATCAAGGATCGCTCGATCCTCCGTCGGCTTGCTCATAACTGTGGTCAGGACAGTTAGGGCGCAGTCATCCACGGTCGCAACTTCAGCCTCAACTAGATTCATCGCGTTAAACAGATACATTCCGGGCTGTACTTCTGTCACCTCGGGACGCTTTGCATCGATCCACGTGCTGACTGATGAGCCCACGCTGGTCACCTTGATATCGAGTCCGGCCTTTCGAATTTCCTTCTGGGCGATTGCAATCTGATCCATTGCTTCGGTCGAAAGCTGCTCTCTTTCAGCCTTTGTCTTTCCATGCATTGCCTGACCGTCGTATCCCATGACACCAGCAAAAACCAAATTTTTCAGACGTGAGATTTTCTCGGCAAGTGCGCCGGCTTCGATCGGGAGAACTCCGCACCGGTGCATGCCGACATCGACGTCAACGAACACCTTGAGTTCTGTGCCGACATCAGAGCAAGCTTTTGAGATTTCAACTGCATTTTCGTAATTGTCAATCGCAACCTTCAGATCGATTTGATCGGCTAGCCTTGCGAGTCTAGGATACTTTTGTTTCCCTACGACCTCATTTGTAATGAAAATGTCAGTAATACCGTGAGTTGAAAACACTTCAGCCTCGCTGAGTTTTTGGAGGCAGACACCCTTGGCACCACCTTCCATCTGCAACTTGGCAATCTCCGGGACCTTGTGGGTCTTTACGTGTGGTCTGAGATTGACACCGCAATCTCGCGTGAATTTCGCCATCCTCTGCAGGTTTCTCTCCATTATGTCCATGTCTAGGACGAGTGAAGGAGTATCGAGATCATCAACAGTCTGGGTCGGCATAGGTTCTAGTTTGACTTTCCGAGACTAATATTCTGATTGGAATATGGTGGCTTTGAGAGAAGAGATTCTGTTCGGTCTTTTGTCATTTCCCGCAAGAAAGAATTAGTTCTTTTATACTAGCTACCTACATATCCAGAACCTATGAATCAAGAAAAAGATGAAGATCAGAAATTCATAGACGACGATGAGCAAATGAAATATTCTCAGAAAATCGAAGCTGGGAATTATTCTGAGATCCCGAAGAATTGGCTAGAGTTATTTCTCAAGCGTTTTGAGACAAACTTGAAGGGGTATGATCAGCATATAGGAATCAAGCGACCCGTTGTTCGGGAAAATCTTGTGAGACAGATAAGCGCAATTCAAGCAGAGTTACAGAGACGAGAATAATCCTATATCTCATATCCCTTAAGGTATAACTAGTCTAGTGGAAGGTTATCCAACCTCTTTTTGAATCTCCGAAAATCTTGAAGCGACACTCAATCATTCTTATTCTGGCTCTATGACTTGGAAAATCATTTTCAAGCCTACCGCCGCTTTTTTGAAACCGAATGCAAAACGCATTGGGATCAAATACAAATCTGCTTGAACAGATTGAAAACTCGCCAAAAGTCGAAACCGCTCGTATTTGGGCGCTAACTGGGGCTGGCTTTGTTATCCGCTACAACGACGACGTGCTTTACGTTGACCCGTGGCTTGTTACCGACCCAAAGAGAACTACCCATCGGACTTATCCGATCCCCTTTCCCCCCGAAAGCGTAAGGAAATGCAACGCAGTAATTTCGACGCATGAACATGAAGATCATTGCAATGTCGCAACTGTCAAAGGAATTGTCAATTCTAGTGGAGCAACCTTTGTTGGACCGAAATCAGCTGTGAGCAAAGTTGCTGCAGGCGGGCTGCCTGAATCAAGTACGCTCACAGTAAAGCCCGGATCTTTTCACAAGATTTCTCCTTCACTCAACATCCGAGTCTTTGAATCGCAAGATCCTTACGAACCACAAGCCGTAATGATAATGATTGAAACTCCGTGTGGAAACATTTTGCATAGTGGAGACACGTCTTACTTTCCGGGGTTCAAAGAAATTGGCGAAAAATACCGAGTTGAAGTCGCGCTACTCAATTTTGGCAAACAGATTCCGACACCTGAAAAGCCATACTATATGGACGCCGAGAAGGTCGCTCTTGCCGCGAAGGATTTGCGTGCCAAGATTATTGTTCCCATGCATTGGAACCTCTGGGAGGAAACCAGGGAAGATCCACGTCCGATTGGACCGATTCTGAAAGCTGCCACCCCCTCGTCTGAGCTCAGAATCTTGGAAGGCGGAGAATTACTGACCGTCTGAACGGATGAAAAAATTTACCTGGGCTTAGACATCAGGGTATTCTTTTCGTTACTTTCATCTTTATCCCATTCTTCGCCCGCAATGTTATCCGTGGCAGCATTTCCACTTTGTCTTTCTGAGCCAGGGTCAGGTTCCACTTTTGGGCCATTCGGGCGATAATTAGTTCGCCCTCCATCCATGCGAAAGGTTCGCCCACACAGCTTCTCGGGCCACCACCAAACGGGAAGTAGGCGAAACGCGGCAGCTTTGCCCTCATCTCCCTCGTCCACCGGTCAGGGTCGAAACGTTCCGGATTTTTGAAAAATCGCTCGTCGTGATGCAAGACGTACTGGCTCATCAAAACATCCGTTTCCGCTGGAACAATATAATCACCAATAGTACAATCTCTGACCGCCTGCCACGTCAATATCCAAGCTGGAGGATAAAGTCTCATCCCTTCGGTTAGGACGTTTGTTAAGTACGGTAGTCTTGGCACGTCAGCAAAAGCCGGCGGATTGCCTTTGTCCAAGACGGAATCCACCTCTTCGTGGATTTTTTTCTCAACTTCAGGATGCGTAGATACCAGATACCACGTCCAGCTAAGAGCATTAGCTGTTGTCTCATGACCAGCCGCAAATAGAATCAATGCTTCATCTCTTATCTGTCTATCAGACATTGCCCCGCCGTCTAGATCTCTAGCACTGAGCAACATTGACAGAAGATCGCCCGGGTCGCTGCCGGTCTTTTTTCGGTCCTCAATCATACCATAGACCATCTTGTCAACTCTCTCCACTGCCCGGAGGTACTTTCTGTTGCTCGGTAATTTCTCCAAGAGCCACGCGAAGGGGCTAGAAAGTCGGTTGAAGTATTCGATAATGTCTGTCAGAGACTGACTCAAAGTCCCTGACTGTTCTTCAACGTCTTCATTAAACAGACACTTTCCGATGATCGTCATGGTGAGTCTCGTCATCTCTGCGTGTAAGTCTAGAATCTGTCCGTCCTTCCAGTCGCCCAGCACTCTGTCAGTATAGGCCGTTATTACATCCGCATATCCCGCTATTCGTGTGTGGCTGAACGCGGGCTGGACGAGCCGGCGCTGCCGGTGATGAAAATCACTTTCACTTGTCAGGAGTCCTTCGCCGAATACTTTCTTCGTTCGCTGGAGGAAATCGCCCTTTACAAAGTTCTTGTGTTGAGTTACGAGGACTTCCTGAATCAGATCGGGATCGCTTACAAGATAAAAATCAAAGAGCGGTGAGCGCATCTCCGCCATTTCTGGATATTTTTTAGCAACTCGCAGAACCGTACCGATAATATTTGTCGTCGGTGCAACGACCATTCTGGGAGGCTTCTTGCCTTTAACGAGAGGCTCGTCAACCGGCTTTTTTTCCTGAATCGAGATCAAAGATTAGTCCGACCAGTAGGAAAATTGGGTTCACAGTCAGTTATAAACAAACGTGGTTTGAATTTTCATTCCCTCTACATCACAAAATCTTCGTAATTTCGCGTCTTCTTTCGTAAACTCCTTTCCACATTTTGGACAGTTGAAAATTGCAGTCCGGGAGCTCATCCTTGATTTCTTTGAATTGCTAGCTCGTAACTCGGCGCGAATAGAAGAGGCAGTCTTCACCTTAAGAGAGGTTGCATAAATTGGTTTGAGTTGTGACAGCTTATCGAGGAATAGTTGATCGTTTCCTCGGGCAATAGTGGTAAACGCAATTTCAATGACCGGAGTCACGGGATTGTGAGGAAGATGCTCTTCCCTCATTCTCCGTTTGCCTTCCTCTCTTATCTCCGAGGATCGTTGAAACATCTTATCGAATACCGCTTTATCGAGTTTGTTTGTCCGTTCCGCAAATCTCACCCGATATTCTGCGCGCTCAGACCAATTGTGTTCTTTGATCTTGGCATAAACCATTGTCTGGAAATCATCGTCTAGCTTGAGCATCGACGCAATTAGGGCATCCTTTTCAGGTAAATGATATTCTTGGAGTATATTTTGGAGTTTATCAACGCTGTTAACAGTATTGCATCTCAGTCCGATCCGGACAGTCGACTCCAAAAGTCTGAGGTCGATGTGAGGATCAGGTCTGTTCTCAATCTCGTCCCTGCTTTCTTCACCCGGGAGAGGGAACGCCACCCAGTTTACGTTTGACACAAGTGACACTATCTGCTCCTCGGTAAGTTTCGGCAATAATTCCTGAAGAACGGATTCGGAGAGTTCGAAATAGCGCACGTAATCCGTCTTTGGAGGAATTTGCACTTCCATGGCGAAGTAGGTCGGTGTCGGAAGAAGGCAGATGGGCTTAAAATTATTTGTAAGGGACCGGGAACGTTTTCGTGCGATGTGTTGATTGAGAGGTAAAGGGAGCTTATCCGCAAAAGATATGATCCGCTTTTTTCCTCACTTGACAATATAGCTGATTTGCTTTGAATTCACTTGATTTGTTCAGTCTCTCGGGAAAAACGGCACTCGTGACTGGTGGAGGTCGCGGGATAGGCCGAACTATCGCATTCGCCCTAGCCGAAGCCGGGGCTGATGTCGCAATCGCTTCACGCAATCTAGATAACTGCGTCCAAGTAGCTGTAGAGATTTCAAAATCAACGGGCAGGATCGCCTATCCTGACAAGGTTGATGTCACGAGCAAGGGAAGCATTACTGAACTCATTGGATCAGTCCGGGATAAATTCGGTGGAATCGATATTCTAGTCAACAATAGCGGTTCCACCTGGGGAGCTGCTTTCGAAGAAATGCCGCTCGACAAATGGGATCAGGTCCTTCGAACAAATCTTACCGGAACCTTCCTCATGTCTCAGGCTGTCGTTCCACTGATGAAAGAGCGCCATTGGGGCAGAATAATCAACATCTCTTCCATCGCAGGGCTTGTGTCACCTCCCGATTTCATGAATACTGTCGGATACACTGCCAGCAAGGGCGGGATTATTGCGCTGACGCGAGAGCTCGCGGTTAAACTTGCGCCCGCAGGAATTGTCGTGAACGCCATTGCGCCGAGCTTCTTCCCCTCGAAGATGACGAGTGCCTTCGTTCAAAAATTCCGTGACAAGATCGTGGACGGAAATCCCACAAAGCGGATGGGAGAGGAAGACGACCTAAAAGGCGTCGTAGTATTTCTCGCTTCACAGGCAGCGAGTTTTGTAACCGGTCAGGTGATAGCAGTCGACGGTGGTTACATCGCTGCTTAATCCCTTGCTCAAACATTAACCACAGCTGAAACGGTTGAAGCCGGAAACTCGCTGGTCACGCCCGGTGCTTATCCACGTACGCGTCGTCGATCTCGATACCGAGCCCCGGCGAATTTGGAATTTTCACGTACCCGTCCTTTGACACGTCAATCGGATTTTTCATCATCGGATCGTGACCCCAATTTAGCGCCGGAAGGTCGATTCCGTACTCGACAAATGGCGCATTTGGCACCGAGCCTATGAGCTGCAAAGCGGCGGCGAGAGTTATTCCGACATCGAAAGAATGTGGTACGAATAATTTTCCTGCCCCCTCGGCGAGAGCAGCCACCTTCTTCAGCTGCAATATCCCTCCAGAAGCACAGACGTCCGCCTGTATAATGTCAAAGCAATCATTTTCGATCAGTTCTTTGAATCGAAAGAAGCCATTCTCGTCCTCTCCGCCCGCAATTTGAATGTCAACCTCGTTCGACAGTTTCGCAAGCTCGTCGTGGGCGGCATGAAACAGCGGCTCTTCCAGCCAGAAAACATCCAGTTTTTCAAGAGCTCTCGCTGTTTCAAGAGCGCGTTTGTAGGTCCAGAATGGTCCCGAGAACGTGGCTGCCTGGTTTGCATCCACCATGATTTTCATCTCGTCTTTTACAGCGTCTCGGACTGATCTTATCGCAGTGATGTCCTTCTCCAGATCGTCGCTGTGAATTCTTATCTTGGTTGCCCTAAATCCCATATCGAGGTACTTTCTTGCATCCCGCGCGTGTTCCTCTGGCGTCTTGATCATTCCAGTACTTGCATAAGCCATCACGCAATCTTGGGCGCCTCCAAGCAGTTTGTAGATTGGCTGCTTGCAAGCTTTTCCGATCGCATCCCAGATCGCAACTTCCACGCCCCACAGGTCAACAGTGTTCATGCTGTAAGTAATTCCGGATAGTATCCGGATGATCTTTTCAACACCGAAAAGATCCGTTCCAATAACGAGGTCCTTGAAAACTCGGGATTCGCCCACGACCTTCATTTCTGAACCAAAGGAATTCTGCCAGCCGTACCCGACAATATCCGAGTCTGTTCGCACTTTGATGAGTGTACCGTCTGCAGTGTTTTGAGTTACGTTTGGAAACCATGCAGGGTGAAATGGCGCTGCAAGTGGTAGGCGCAGGGGAATGAACTCTACGGAGGCAATTTTCATTTTCGAAAATCCTATCTAGAAGATTCGATATCAGCTTTTGCAGACGGACTTACTCGGGTACTCTTGCCCACTTTTCAGTTCTATTTGATTCCGCGATCGCATCCAAGATGAGCATCGCTTTGTATCCATCAAGAAAAGTGGCGCCCATTGGTGCGAGCGGTTTGTCTTCGGCAAGGCACTCGATGTAGTGGTTGAGCTCGTTAGTAAACGAGTATTGCCAAGCAAAGCCGACCGCCTGATTTGTCCAGAATTTTTTCATGTAAGGATGATCTTTCCCGACGACAGGTACTCGCCTGAATCCAGCCAAGTCTGATTGCTGTTCGTCCTTGATGAAGACCTCGAGCTCATTCAACCGCTCCAGGTTGAATCTGATCGTTCCCAATGTCCCGTAAACTTCGAAACGCAAATAGTCAATTCTTCCAGAGGTGAGCCAGCTCGACTCTAAAAGACCGAGAGCTCCGTCGCGGAATTTCATGCAGGCGATCGTCGTATCGTCCACGTCGACAGGGGCTCTTTCTACAGCTCCTTCCTGAACAGGTCTTTCCTTGATGTATGTCTTAGACGCACCCGAAACAGAAGCGACATCCCCGACAAGAAATCTTGCGAGGTCCACCGCGTGCGAACCCAGATCCGCCAGTGCGCCATATCCAGCTGTCTCAGATCTGTGTAGCCACTTGTTCGGATAGTTCGGATCGTCAAACCCTCCGTTGTAGTTAAGGTACGCTCCCTTGAAGTAATGAATTTTCCCGAGTCGACCATCCTTGATCAACTTCCTCGCAAACGTCACCGCAGGAAGAAATCTGTAGTTGAACCCGGTCATGTGCTTTACTCCCGCACGCTCAGCAGCATCAAGGATAGTTCTTGCGTCTCGAGCATTCTTAGCCAGGGGTTTTTCGCAGACGAGCTGCTTTCCCAATTCCGCCGCCCTTATGGTAGGTTCGGGGTGAAGGAAAGGTGGAGCGCAGTTGTCAAAAATCTCGACCTCTTTGTCATTGACAAGATCCTGCCATTTGGAGTATGTTCTTTCAAAGCCGAATCTCTCTCCTTCAAGTTCAACTGCGTCTTTTGATCTTCCCGCAAGCGCAACTAATCTCGGTTTAAGCTTTGGAGGATAATAGTATCGCGATAGATCTTGCCAGCCGTAGGCGTGAGCCCGTCCGATGGAGTATCCAAATATTCCGACACCGATTTCTTTGATTTTTTTCTTCTGGTCAGTCATTTATCCATTATCTCTCTATTGCCCTAATTGTTCAAGTATTCGCTTTACTCTTTTGAAAGACGGGGAATGATCTCCTTCCCGATCAGCCGGTAGTTCTCGCGATTAGATACGAAATTTGGAAAGAAGATCTGCGTCGCGCCGGCTGAGATGAACTTTTCAATCTTCGAAAGACACTCGTCCACAGATCCGAAAGCGATTATACGATCAACTGCCTTCTTCAAAGTCTCTTCGGGAATCGTGAAATTTTTGACCGCGTCGGTAAGTGCTCTATCAAAGGCTGGACCAGGGGTTGCAAGCTGGTAATCCAGCTCCTTCGGCAACGGTTCTGAAAGATCTTCTTCCCGAATTCCGATTAGCGGCAACATGTACTGGCTCAAAATCAACGTGGTCTTTAGCGAAAGTTCGATATCGGGCATCAGCCTGTCCCTTTGTTCTTCATCGATGAAGATTATGGTCGGGATGCTCACGACGATGTCAACGTCCTCCGCGTGGCGTCCAGCATTCATCGCGGCGTCGCGGATGAGCTTCACTTTTTCTTCAAAAATTTCTAGCGTATTCTGAGACCCAGGATACCAGCCATCCGCGAGTTCGCCAGCAAGTCGAAGCGTGCCCTTGGACGAGAACGACCCAATGTAAATCGGTGGTCTAGGCTTCTGGATTGGGCCTAGGCTGAGATGGGCGTTCTTTAGAGAATAATATTCTCCCACGAAGTTGGCGGGTTGTTCGTATGAAGAACTCCACAAAAGCTTCGCTACTTGAATTATCTCTCGAAGCCGTTTGATGCGAGCCTTCTTTTCTTCCCAAGGTATGCCATAAGGTCTGGTGTTCATTATCTCGCCGGTGCCGATACCGAGAATTGCGCGACCTCCAGTTAGATTGTCAAGCGTTGCAACAATATTCGCAATCTTTGCCGGATGTATTCTCTGAATGTCGGTCACGCCGGAACCGAGGCGGATTTTCTGGGTTTTTGCCCCGATGTAGCCGAGAGTAGTCCAGGTGTCAGTAATCGCTTGAAGAGGGTGAATGTCAACGAGGTGATCCGGGACCCAGACGATGTCAAAGCCGAGTTGTTCGGCTGTTACCCCGTCAGCTACTATTCTGGCAATATTGTCACCGGTCAGTTCTCTGGAAAAGGTCAGTGGTCTTCTTGCCATTAGTTAACATCCACCCATTTTTGAGAAGAACTAGATTTCTGAATTGCTTCGATTATTTGCGCCACTTTCCAGCCGTCGAAGAAATCTGGTTTCAACTGCGAGCCGGTGGCCACGGCATTAAGTACTTCGTAGATTTCGTTATTGAGCGAGTCCTGAAATCCTGCCCCGGATCCTGTAGCAGGAAATGAAAATGAAGATCCGTAGGGGTGAATAGGTCCCATCAAGATTGTCCGGTGGCCTTGCAAGTCTTTGGGATCTTTACCAGAATAATAACTCAACTCGTTAGGTCTTTCAAAATTGAAATAAACCGAGCCTTCGGTTCCATCTACTTCAAAATCCAGGTAGACCTTCCTTCCAAGTGAAGCCCAGCTTGTTTCAAGTCGTCCCGGTGTTCCATTTTCAAATTGCATCAAGGCGCATGTGTAATCATCCACGTCCACATCAGCTGTTTCCCCCGGTGAATATGCGATTTTCCTTTCCTTGATGAAAGTGGATTGCATACCGCAAACCGAGCGAATCTCTCCTATGAGAAATCTGGAAATATCCAAGATGTGCGAGCCGAGATCGGCGATTGCGCCGCCGCCTGCTCTCTTGGAGTCGTATCTCCATGTAAACGGCATGTCCGGATTTGCTCCCCAATCTTCAAGAAAGCTCGTCCTGAACTGTGTAATCTTGCCAAGAGCTCCGTCACTGATCAATTTCTTAGCAAGCAATACGGCGGGCATCCTACGATAATTGAAGCCCATCGCATTAACAACACCAGCTTTTCTTGCAGCGTCGTACATCCTTCGCGCATCAGCAGCTGATGCAGCAATTGGCTTTTCGCAAAGAATTTGCTTGTCGTTTTCTGCAGCCTCAACCGCTACATCCGCATGAAGGTATGTCGGAGCGACGATATCTACAAGGTCTACATCTGGGGATGAAACAAGGGTCTTCCAATCGGAATAATACTTTTGAAATCCTAGCTTCGCTGCTGCTTGGGAAGCGAGCTCTTCGGTGGCGTCGGCTACGATAGAAAAAACTGGCTTTACGTTTTCAAGAGAATGAAGCAAAGGGACAGATTCATACGCAATGATATGGGCTTTCGCGATTGCGCCGCCCCCGATCATTCCGATTTTGATTTGTTTCTCCATGCAGAATCTGCGGAATCTGAATTGAACTTTTAAGGATGTAGAGATGTGGAAGGCATTCAAATGAGTAACCCTTACCTTTTATTTGCAAAGAAATTTCAGAATAGACGAACTTTCCCTTGGAACTAAAGATCACCGACGTAAAAACGGCTACTGTCATCGGCAACTACTACTGGACTTTTGCAAGAGTGTACGCAGGCGACCTTTACGGAACAGGTGAAGGCTACACTGCACCGCAGCTCGAAAACATAATTCTCGAACTTGCCCCTCTTGTAATCGGAGAGAATGCGCTAGATCTCAATTACATTTATGACAAGTTACGCTGGGCGGCAGTTCCCTCGGGAGTTTCTGGAATGACGTACCACGCCATTTCTGCGATCGAGATTGCAATACTGGATCTCCTCGGAAAGTACCTCAACGTTCCCGTTTACACTCTACTCGGTGGAAAGTTTCGAAACAAGATCCGGATGTATGTAGACACTCACGCCGGAGAATCGCTCCATGCTCGTGACCGCGCTCTCCAGCCGGCTTTCACCAAATGGATGAAGGAAATCAAAAATCAGGAAGTAGATTCGCACGATCAGGAAAATCCGAACGACCCAATGTTCGGCAGATCGGCGGTTCAAAAATTTTCGAATGCGTACACGCCGAAGGCTTACGCGGACAGGGCAATCAAGATGAAGAACGAAGGCTTCACTGCCGTCAAATTCGATTTGGATGTTCCAACGCCGTACTCTACTAGCCTAGGGCAAAAATCAGGGTCATTGAATACCCAGGAAATAAAATATCTCGCGGAACTTGTTAGGGCAGTCAGGGATGGGGTCGGAGACGACACAGACATCATGTTCGACTTACACTGGAAGTATGACCTCGGAAGCTCGATCCGTTTGTTGAAAGCGATGGAGCCCTTCGGCATCATGTGGCTTGAAGATCCTCTTCCGCCAAACGATTTGTCGTTACTGAGCAAGCTGACCCAGATGACCACGACGCCGATTGCGAGCGGTGAAAACGTCTACAACAGGTACGGCTTTGCAAAATTGCTTGAAACCGGCTTGCCGATTATGACTCCGGATTCTATCAAAGCCGGTGGGCTGACCGAGACGAGGATGGGTGCAATGCTTGCAGCTATGAAGGAAGTCGTTGTCTCTCCGCACAACGTGAGCAGTCCCATAGGCACGGTGGCTCAAGCGCACTTGGCTGCCTCGATTCCAAATTTCGGTGTTCTTGAATTTCACGGCCGCGACGTGCCAATATGGTACAAGCTCTCGAAAGGAAACTCCAACATTATCAATGATGGTTTCATTACTTTGAAGGATGAGCCCGGTCTAGGGGTTGAGCTAGATGAATCCGTCGCCAGAAACTATGCACTGGACGACAAGTTTAACCTGTGACTGAATCTATCGATCTGGACTCTTGTCCCAATGCTCCAGTCTTGGACGCTAGAAAGCAGGTTGCGCCGATGAGAACGTAGATCAATCCCATCATTGCTATGGCGTACTGAGGTCCCCAGATTCCCCAGACGAAACTTGAAACCGATGCACCCACAAGGATGCCAACGTCTTCCGCAGCACCATACAGCCCGATAACCCGACCCCAGTATCCTCGCGGGACAAACGTCGTGAGGAGCGAAAGAGTAAGCGGTGTTATCGCCGCATAAACCGCTCCAGTTGCGATCGTTATGATCTCCACTTGAATGATATTCTGAGCGACCACAAGGAAGAGATAGCACAAACCTGTTGCAGTAAGGCATCCAATTATCCATTTTACCGGTTTTCTTGAACCGAGAGATCCCACGATTGGCTGTGTAAGACCAGTTGACAGATTGAACGTTGCAATCACGATGCTAATGCCAATTACGCTTACGGACAGGCGTGGTTCCCTAAGGAGAATGTTTGGAAAGATAAGGCTGTAGAAACCGTTTCCGCCAGCGGCGATCAGTCCTACGAGGCCGAGAACAATAATGCCGCGCCTGTTGAAACGTTTTGAAGAAGGGGGATTTTGTTCGGTGTGGCCAATTTCGTCTGCCTCAATCTCTTCGATCTGGCTCTGAGATCTGTTGCCCCACCATATCGGGACAAATGATGCGAAAGTAATGGCCGCCGTCAAAACGAAAGAGTCTGAGATTCCGATCAGGCTTCCGAAAAGACCGCCAAGAAGAGATCCAAGGGTTGCTCCTATCGAATAAGTGAATCCGAGCATCCCGAATGTTCTACCTCTATCGGCATGTTTTGCTTGCTGCGCTATTGCAAGCCGGGGAAAAACTCCGGCCCCACCCAGTCCCAAGCCGAGCAAAAGCTCGATCCCGAGCAGTTGAGTCAGATCGGCCGGTCTTGCAAAAAACAACAGAGCAACGGAAGTAAGAACTACTGCAAGTGGCGGCATGACTCCTTTGATACCATACCGCTCGTATACGAAACCCCAGAGCGCTTCAAAAATTAGAAAGCTTATCCCGTAAGCTGCGAAAGCAAGCCCGATCCCGATTGCTGAAAGGTTAATCGAACTGAAATACTGCGGGAATAGTGGAAGAGTCATCCCCCTCGCGACCTGGAAGAGGAATAGAAACGAGAAAAGAGGGAAGAACCTTCGGAATTCTAAAACTTTCGCGAGCAAACGAGATCAATCTTCCCAATACCGTAGAAATCGACAGTTCGGGGATTACAAATTTAGAACATGCAAGATATGCCTTTTCATCGATCTTTGAATGAATGAAGATGAATCGGGTACGGTTCGCAATTACTCGTCAAGATAATTTTGCACGATAATGAAGCTGATTATCGTTTGCGTTAAGGAAGAAAAAAGGAAGGAGTGCCCAAAAAAAGTGGGCGGGGGATACTAACTTGCAGGGACGACTGTGTTGAGTATTGCGGTTGTGGATTCGCCTGTGAACGACGTGTCCATGAGGAAGCTCTTAATCGCACTCTTGTCATAGGCAACTGAGCCCGAGGCGAATGCCAGCTTTGGCGAGGCCAACCAAATGTATGGAGCATCATTGTAGATTCTTTGATTCGCCGTGGTGCACAGCCCGATTTGTTGAGTTACATTGGTCGTGCTAAAGAACGAATTGACGCATGCTTGGACTGTCGGGTTTCCATAGAGAGCATAGTCACCACCGCCAGGGTTCTGGTTATTGACGAATGCAACCCATGCATCGGCTGGAGTTGGTTCATTGGGCGCATAGCTCGGGTACCCCATCCACGTGAATTGGGCTAGCTGTTGAGAATAGTTAACGTCAAGCGCGAATGAATTGTACCCCGAGACGTATGGTACAGTCAGTTCGGTGGCGGGTATCACGTTCACACTAACGGGGATGCCTATTGCGCCAAGATCCGCTTGAATAACCTGAGCTCCAGATATGCAGACACCACAACCGGCCACTATGTCAAAGGCTAGTGGTTGAAGGGTCGCAGTATTAACTCCGGATGCTTTCATGTCTGCCATAGCTAGTGTCAGGTTGTAGCTGTATGGTGGTAGGTTTCCCAAGTCGTAGAATTGACTGAACGCTGCGTACTCCGGCCCGACTAGTGGTGCATAGTCTCCAAAGAAAACTGATTGCCCGAGGTTCGTATAATTTATCGCGTGGACTATTGCTTGTCGTACGAGAGTGATATTTGTCGGGTAACGGAGCGTGTTCATACCCACTCCCTCGATGATCATTGATTGGTTCGGAATACTTGCTGCCCCGTATTTAGTCGGGTTCTGTTGTATTAGAGGCCAATCCTGAGCAAATATCGTGGCTATCTGAGCTGCTCCTGTGGACAGATCAGTGTATCTTACGAGATCGTCAGTTTTTCCGAAGACGAATATCGTCTTGTAGTGTCCAGGATCGACGTACGGATTGGTCGCAATCTGTGCTGCAGTCAGGTTCGCCCCCCAATAGTTAGTGTTCTGTACGAATTCTTCGTAACTGTTTGGAACGTATTTCGTCATAATGTACGGTCCAGTTCCAGGGACGATGACATTGTTGAAATTCGGATTATTACCCGTGGCGGGGGTGCCAAATCCTCCGTTGTTGACAATGAACTGAGAATCAACAATTACTCCAGTAAATTGTACCAAGATGTTTGGAAGAAATTCAAACGGTGCCTTAGTGTGTATGACCAGCGTATACGCGCTGGTGCAGTATATCGGTAATGATGTGTTCGACATTATCGATAGTAATTGTGAGGAAGGTTTTATGATTCCAGTCCCATTCATCATATTGACTGTAGACGCGCTGAAGTTCACGCCAGTGAAATTCAGGACATTGTAACCAGCCATAAAGTTCCCGGGGAACCCGTCAATCCAAGCGGTGGTGTACCATTGGGCCCAGATCTGATAGCAGTTGAAAGCGTCGCCGTTCGAAAAACTAACACCCTGTCTCAAACCGAGGGTCCAAGTCTGCCCATCGGCAGCGACAGACCAATTCTGAGCTAAATCGGGTTCTACCACGACGGTCCCATTCTGATACAAGACATTGCCGTTCTCGGTTAGTACACTTTGGTAAACTGAGTCTAACCACCAATTACTTCCAGTGATGAAATTGGTCGCCACAAATGGACTAGCTCCATCGATTGGCAGGAAAGCTTCGTCGACAGTCAGCGTGTTGGAAGGAGCTGTGCTGCTACTAGACGACGAAGTAGACGAACTTGATGAGCTCGAAGAAGAGCTACTGCTCGAACTACTTGAACTCGAAGAGCTTGATGTAGAGGAAGAGGAAGACGAGGACGATGATGTTACCGGAACGCTCGACGCCGAAGATGATGAGGACGATGTCGTTGCGATTGTAGATGAAGATGAACTGGTCGTAGTCGAGCTTGACGAGGACGAAGACAGCGCAAGAGCCGCCGCCCCTGCGATCACGATAATTATGACTATGATTACAGCAATGATCACTCTGCTGATCGCTGCCACATTCCAAACATTATTTTTCATTCTTAGAAGGTACCTTTCAATCCGCGCTAGAGCCGACGTTATTTAGGATTTGCTACCATTAAGGAGCACAGCGCTAATCTGCGAAAGTCTTAATTCGCCCATTTTAGCGAAAGCTGTTTTCGATTTAGGCATAATAGGAGAAAGAATTAGGAGATTCTTCTAGAGAATCAAAATGGCCAATAGCCTGTCTACCGATTCTTTCGATTTCTTAACTACCGTGTCAACGTCCATGTCCCAGTATTTCTGATTGAATAGTTCTACGGAAACCGGGCCTGCATAGTTTTTCCTTTTCAGCTCTTCGATGTATTTCTGGACACCCATTACTCCCTCAAGAGGAAACACTCTATCCGTATCTACAACGGTTTCTATGCTGATTCCGGGAGCGTCATTGACATGAAAAGCAATCAGCTTGCTCGTAAGATCTGAAGGGAGATCTTCTATCGTCTCGCCGCTTCTGAACATGTGGAAGACGTCCAGAACTAGATCAGTCCCGCTTCGCCACCTTTTTAGACCTGCAATGGTTTTCTTAAGCGTATTCACCACCTTGTCGTTGTAGCTAACGTATTCGTAGCCCAACTTGATACCATTTTTTTCGGAAAGCTCGCCTAATCGATCCATGAAAAAATCAAATCTTTTCTCCACTAACTTTTCATCCTGCCCGGCTTTGAAGTTCGCTGGATTCACAACCAAAATCCCCGAACCTATGCTGTTGCAAAGATCAAGAACTGCTTGCGATCGCTTTAACGATCCTGCCATTTCGTCTTCAGACATTATTGGATAATTATCAATGGCATTCAGACTGACGACCTCAATGTTGCTGTCTTTTATTACTGCCCTAATTTTCGATAAGTCGTCTTTTTTGATCGCGGCTTCGAGTCTGTCTATATCCAACTCAATCTGGGAGAATCCGTTCCTCCCGGCGCTTTCGATGAACCGTATAGTATCGGCTTTCATTACGGTTGCCTGGTTAATGCAGGGGATCAAGTCTGATTTACCTTTTTTTAAGAACGTGCAGAAAAATCAGTCCGCAGCTTTCAAAACTAAACCCCTCCGATGAACGGGGAGATCATTGCGAGATCGCCGGAAGTACAGCGCAACCGGCACTGCGAAGATCGCCTTGACAATATCAACCGGAATAAACGGCACTGCTCCCAAAAGATAAGCTCTGGATATTCCCATATTCGTAATATCATCAAGCCACAGCGGGCCTATGATGTATATAATGGCAAGCGAAACCACCGAAGCAACTATGACCCGTACGGCATCCATTTTACTCGAGCTCGAAACTTTGCCAGAAATCATTCCGCCAAAAATCACACTAACAGGAAAAGCAAACAGGAACCCACCCAAGGGGCCGGCTAGCACAGCAACACCGCCGGTTCCCCCTGCAAAAACTGGGAGGCCAATTGCGCCGAGTAGCAAATAAAAGACACAGGATAGCGCGCCGTAGTAAGAGCCAAGAAGATTCACAATCAGGTAAATCATGAACACCTGAAGTGTCACGGGGACTACAGTAAAAGGCAATGGGATCGAAATCAAAGAGAATACTGACAGCAATACTGCAAAGAGCGCCGATAGCGCTATTCCTCTTGTCTTCGGATAAGTTTTGGGAATTTCTTGAAGCATCTACTTTCCTTAACCTCAGGAAGTCAATTCCCTCAAATCAGTAGCAAACAACAATGAGCACGTCCGAGATTTTCCAACTAATGTATTTCAGCTAGGCGGAAAGCTCTCGCTTGATCGATTCTTGAATTGTCGTCTGTTGTTCTTCACTTTCGTATTTTTGTCTCGGCCAGAAAAAGCCGCGTAATCCGTCTTTTGCCCTGCGCGGCACAACATGAATATGAAGATGAGGGACGCTCTGGCTGACCTTGTTGTTTATTCCCAGAAAGATTCCGTCTGCTTTAAGCGCGTTCCTTACAGCGATTGTCAATCGCTTAGCATTGGAAAATAAAGGGCTGATTAGCTCATTCGGTAAATCTTCCAAAGTCTCGTAATGATCAATCGGGATCAGAAGCGTATGTCCCGGAAAAACTGGATGTCTGTCCAGGAAGGCTAGCGTTTGGTCATCTCGAAAAACAATACGAGCTGCAAGCGATCCGCTTACAATTGCGCAAAAGTCGCAACCAACTTGACTTTTCACCACTAAATCCATTCCCTCATTAGATCTATTGTCTTTCAAAACCGAGGGGTAATTCAGCGTGGCTGAATTCTTACTTTGATCATAGGTTCAAACTTCAAAAAATCCCTATCCATTGTTAAAACCTCCTCATTTCTTGTATAAGCCGTAGCCGCGATTAAGGTATCCGCATCTGACGTTGATTCCCCCTTTTTCTTCAAATCAAAGAATAATTTGAGATATGAAACTGCAACTTCTCTTGTAATATCTGCAATTTCGAAAGTCTGCTCGATAAGAGCCAACGATTTCTTCCGTTTTTCTTCACTCTCTATTCCACGGAGAAATTCTATCAACGTGATGACAGATATTGTTCCTTCTTGAAATTCTGATCGGTCCCTAATTCTCTGGACTAGGACTGAAGTATCGAAGATCAATCTAATTGAAACCCCTTTCGGAATTTCTTCGACTCGGAAAGAATTCCGTCAAGGTCATCGTCGTCTAAAAGTTCCCGAAGTTTTGTTAACGAGCTTTTCCCTCTCTTGTTTCTTCTCTCCAAGTAAAGTTCTTCAAGAAAGGAACTCCAGTCCTTTTTCCCTTTAATGGATTGCAAATGGGATTTTGTGATCCTTCTTAATGTGATTGTGCTCGTCTCTTCATTTGAGTTGTTCTTTCGCTCCAAAGCAATTGACAATTGGCAATTGGATGTTTTAAATCTATATTGAATTCGATCGCGCTGTTTGCCTTATTTTTTGCAGCGCAAGAATATCAAAAATCGAGAGAGATCTCTGAAGAAGTAAACCAAGACGAGACGGTAATTGTATTTCGCAACCTCGTTGTGTAAACAGCTCTCGTAATCGAACAACGCGTCAGATTCGGATGGTTCCACGAGTCCCGTTATCTGACACCGATCTTAAAAGACCCTAAAAAGAGGGCCGCCGGTGGGATTTGAACCCACGATCGAGAGGTGTCTGCCCTCTGAATTCACAGAGAACCACAGCCTCCTATGCTAACCAAACTGCGCCCGTAGCAGGAGATTTCTTTGCTGCAGTCTGCACCACAGCGGCCACGTAAGAGGAGTTTCGATCAAAGCCCTCTACCCGTGGTTATATGGGTTTTCTGGATCGGCCGGACGCAATCTTCTTATCGAATAGAATCCATATTTTTTCAGTTACAAACAACAAAATGGAAATTCTAAGAGGAATAGCCCTTTCCAAATATCTGCTTGAAAAATACACGAGAAATCCGAAAGGTTGGAACTTTACAATTGGTCCAGCGCCGAAAGATAGTTTCTTCGACGCGCTCGTCTCCGGACCGGAGGAAAACTGGCAGCTGAAAATCGATTCTATTTTCAAGCCCAATCCGGCGGTGTTAGGCGCGAAGGTGGAAGGTAATCAGAAGACATCGGGATCGTTTCCGTCGTACGGTTACCGGAAGCTCGATCCAGAGATAGTTCTGAAGATTTTGAAAGAGCAGGAAGATCTCGGATCAGAGGAATCGTTCGGAAGACTCATTGCATCTCTTGAACCCACAGCGCCGGTTGGAGGGTCAAGTTACGCGCAGGGACCCTTTGTATTCACAAACCAAAAGTTCCTTGGAATCTCTGACAGTCAAAAGAAGCTAGATGATCGGTTGAATTCTGAGCTGAAGAACCTACTCAGGGAAAAATACCCGAGCTACGGCTAAACGTGCCGGGATAGTCGCTGCGCGTACGGCGCAAGCTCTTCCACGTGTCGAATTTTTCCCTTGCTTGCAGGAAGCAGTTCTCTCTGGTAGAAGGTATCGATTCTAACTCGACCTCCGAGTATTCTCCTGGTCCTCTCTGAAAGCTTTTTCCCTTCTCTGTCGTTGTCTAGAAGGAGAATAATTTTCCTGAAACTCGCGGCAGTCTCTTCCAGTGTCAAGACGTTGTTTTTGTGACAAAGCATGAAGAGCTCCCCATCATAGCCAGCTTCCCGGAGAGCCTTGGCGTCGCGCAGTCCTTCCACGACGACCAGAGCACGCTCCTCGTCGTTGAGTTTTCGCATGAATTCCGAGAGTGATTCAATCAGGGATGATTCGGACGCGAAGAACTTGTCCATGAACGGTAAATACTGACTCGGTGTTTGTAATTAAGTTCTCTGTGAACGAAAAACCTTCAATTTAGAGACATGGTTATATCTCAGTTTGAACTATTGGTTTGGTTTGAAACTGAAATGATTGGACGCTTAGTATTGCTATTTACAACCCTCACGCTACTGCTCCTTGCATTTGCGCTGGTGATCGGTTACGCGTTTGGATTGGACCCCACGTCAATGATCGTTATCGCTCTCGTACTGTCAGTTGCGATCAATGTTGGAACCTATGCCTGGAGTGACAAACTCGTCCTCTGGTCGACGCATACGAAACTGATCAATGAGGAGGATAACCCGAAGCTGTACTCAATAGTTCGGAATGTTGCCCAGCGGGCGAACATCCCGATGCCTCGCGTTGGAATCGTAGAATCGCAGCAGCCCAACGCCTTTGCCACAGGCAAGGGTCCGGATAAGGCGATAGTCGTAGCAACAACCGGTATTCTGCGGGTGCTGACTCCCGGCGAGTTAGAGGCGGTCATCGGTCACGAAATCAGCCACGTTACTCACCGCGATGTTCTCGTAGCAAGTGTAGCAGCTGCGATTGCGGGAACGATTTCTTTCCTGGGACAGATTATTTTCTTCAACTCATTCTATTACGGTGGAGGCAGGGGCAGGAACAACAATGGCAATGCCGGGATTTTGCTTATCATCGCCGCGCTGTTAATTCCAATTGGAGCTATGCTCATACAGCTCGGAATCTCGAGAAGCAGGGAGAGCTACGCAGACGTAGAGGGAGCAAAATTGACTGGAAAGCCACAGGAATTGATCAATGCGCTACGCAAGATTTCAAGCCAGGCATCTGCAAGACAGTGGAACCAGAAAAATGCCCCCGCGCCCTCAACCGCGTCGCTTTGGTTCGTTAATCCTCTGAAGGGCTCTGCCTGGACTGAACTTTTCTCGACCCATCCGAGTCTTGAGAAGAGAGTTGCGAATATTACCAAGGTCGCCCAGCAAATGGGCATCATGGTTTCCTAAGTCTTCGAGTTAGCTCTTCCCCTGTCTCCAACGATCAATACTGCCTTTACGAGCGCCTCCGATAATTCCCGGATCGAGCTTGATTCGAGCGGGGTTTCTCTTTCGTACCGTGACGAAGGGCAAAAGGGCAAAGAGTCTTTGTTGCTTCTTCACGGCTTGAACGCCCATTCGGGAACCTGGAGAGACAACATAGCTTTCTTTTCGAAAGAAACTAGAGTCATCGCTCCATCGCTGCCGCCCTGGCGGGGCTCGATCAAAGATCTGGACATCAGTCAATATGTCAGATACACTGAGGAGCTCGTAGCAAAACTCGGGCTACGAAGAATTGTAATCGCTGGAAATTCAATGGGCGGATGGGTCGGGATGAGGATCGTTGCAAATCATCCGGAGATCGTGGAAGGTTTGATCCTCGAGGACTCGGCAGGAGTTTCGAGCCCTGAGAAAAACGAGTTGTTATCAAAAGTGGATAATTCAGGAGTGCCTGTACTTATTATCTGGGGCGAAGACGATAAGGTGATTCCGGTTGATGCTGGAAGATATCTTCATTCTAGAATTAAGACAAGCTCGCTGGTCGTGCTAAAATCTACCGGTCACGTTCCTCACTGGGAACGAGCGGATGAATTCAACGTTCTGGTCTCTGACTTTCTCAAAAAAGTGCGAGAAAACCGAAGTAGATAAGGCAGGTCACCGATGTAACAATTGACCCGTACTTTAGAAATTCAAGGAAACTGAAGGAGCTTGATTTTCTAACCTCGGCCGAATTGACAATAATTACGTTGCTTACGGCTCCTAGGATCGTCAAGTTTCCTGCAAGAGTGCTACCGGCTGCTAAAGCAAGCCAGGGAATCACGTACGATCCAGAGAAGCCCAGCGCGGTCATCTCGTACGTGTAGAGCTGAACGAAGGGAACATTGCTCAACACTTGGCTCAATGTAACAGAATTAAGAATTATCGAACCGGTTGCCTGAACGCTCATTGCTCGATTTGGCGTGGGTAGCGCCGAGAGCAAAATGGGACCAATGCCGGAGTCCCAGACGGTTCGCATCAAAACAAACATTCCCGTGAAGAAAATCAATACGCCCCAATTTATTTCGAGAAGCAGGAAGAGTCGCCTCGGAGTTAGGGCAAGCAAGATAATTCCAAAAGAAAATGCAAGAGAGTACAGATTGAATCCGAGCGTCTGAAGACCTGGCAGAGCTTCAACTATAGCGAATGAAAAAATTAGCGCTGCTAGAACTCCTACACTCAGCTTCGCGAGGCCTGAATCGGAAATAGCAGATCTGGGTTCGGGCAGGTTCTCCTGTATCCGGTCAAGTGATACGTTCGTATCGAGTTCTTTTTTGAAAAATAATTTCGACAGAAAATAGACGGCAAATAACGAAACGATGGTCGGAACTATCAGGTACGCGAAGAATTGCAGAAACGGCCGGGAAATCCCGCTGTCGAGAGCAACAAGTAGATTCTGGGGGTTTCCTATTGGAGTGAAGACGCTTCCAGTCGTTATCCCGAAGGCGAGAGGCATCAAGAGACCCTTGGGGTTCGCAAAACCCATCTTGGAAGCGATCCCGATAACAAGCGGAGTCAGCATTAATGCGATCGTGTCGTTCAGAAGGAAGGCGGAGAGTAAGCCTGAACCGAAGATAATGTAAAGCAGGACTCGATCGCTATTACGGGCTCTTTTCAAGAGCCACAGGACCATAAATTCGATCAGGCCAGACTTTTCAAAGCCAGCAGTGATCACGAGCATTCCAAACAGGAAAGAAAGTACACGAAAGTCAATTGCGTTGAACGCATCAATCGGCGTGATTGATAGTGTTGCGAGAGATAGAACTGCCCCAAAGACCATCGATATCCATATGGGAAAAGTCTTCCCGCGGATCTTCCTGAAAATCAGCAGGAAATACGAGAGAACAAAGATCGCGAGCGCGATGTAAATCAAGAAATTTGAAACTCCACTCGACGCGCGGCGAGAAACAAATTCCGATCGATTTCGGAGTTAGAGTTAAAAACGCATTTACCCAGATCCCGTTCAAGCGATTTACTACAATTTCATTTTTCTTTTTTTGCAAGAGAATTAAGCATGGAAACCACAGCGAAAACTCCATACGAGGAGTATCTCAAACAATCTTTAGTCGAAGAGCGAGCCAGGTTAGATTCTCTCTACAATGAATTTGCAAAATCTAATCCGATCAAGAAAGCGATCATAAAGCGGAGAATTCAGGAAGCGTTACAGAATATTGATCTTCTTCAAAAAGATCTGGAGAAATACATGCATGGACTCTCTTGGCTTCGAGAACCCAGCAAAGAAAGAGATGAAAAAGCTGAACATCTTCCGAAGTTGGAGAAAGAAGCTGTCGCGCCGACTCCCGTAGCTAAACCCGCTCCCGGTGCGCCCGCAAAGCCGGTCCCTACAAGGCCTACAATCGGCAAGCCAATAGGCGCGCCAGGCAGTGCTCCTGCTGCCCCTGCCATAGCTCCGGCGAGACCTACAATTGGTTCTCCCATCGGGTCTAAACCAATGGTAGGCACTCCGGTCGCGTCAAGACCAACAGTTGGCACTCCTGTAGCCTCTCGCCCCAAGATTGGGACTCCCATCGGCACACCGGCGCTTCAGAATCAGCCACCAGCTCAGCAGCCCCCCGCGGAGGGGCAACAACCCGCCGTTACTCGACCAGTTGTAGGAACCCCAGTGAAGAGACCAGTGATAGGTACGCCTATTGGTAAACCAAAGCCCACTGAAGAAACTGAAAATAAGGAATCAGACAGTACCTCGTCATAGCTTTCCGCGGACATTTTCTCTATAGTACTTGCACGTAACTTTCACCGGGCAAATTTTGCATCTCGGCCTGATCGGTAAGCATACCGTCTGTCCGAAGGCGACAAAGAGCTCGTTGATGTCGATCCAATATTTTCTATCGTAGAGTTTCGTAAGAGCTTCTTCAGTCTCTTCAGGTGTCTTCGTTTTCGCCAGTCCGATTCTGTTTGCAACTCTGTGAACGTGGACGTCAACCGGAATCGCGGGCTCTCCAAACCCGTAGACCAGAACGCATCCCGCTGTTTTTCGACCGACTCCTGGAAGCTCTGTGAGTTCCTCATAAGTTCGAGGTACTTCGCTTTGATGGCGTTCGATGAGTTGCCTCGACGTTTCGATAATGTTCTTCGTTTTCTGTCTGAAAAATGAAACCGGTCTTATGTCGACTGCAAGCTGATCGGGATCTGCGTTTGCGAAAGAGGCGACGTCCTCATATTTTTCAAACAGTCGGTTCGATACTTTTTCTGTGACTGAATCTCTCGTTCTTTGAGACAATATTGTGGAAACAAGAATCTTGAAAGGATTGGAGTTACTAGATTCTCTTATCATTCCGAGCGCGGTTGTACTGTGGACGGCGGAGCGAATTAGGTGAAGGATTCGGATTGCTCGTGATTTCTGATCTTTCTTGATTCCTTTACGATTTGGTTGTCTGGATTTCAATTCCGTCTCCAATTTTTTCGCGATCCTCTGTTTCATTCGATTCGACTCGTATTCTGAATGATAATGCTCGAAAGTAGAAAATCTATTTCAAAACATGTTATTTTCAATATTCGAACTTACTTTAAACACTATGAAATTCTCGGACCATTAATCGGGCCAAACCCGGGAATAGTTTATTTATTGTGCAACTCGCCAGTCTATCGGGCAACCCAAAAGCAATTGACGCATTTTTTCACTCCCGAGGAAGCAAACAGAGCTCTGCCCGAGATAAGAAATCTCGTTTCGCAAGCTGTCGAGCTGAAAAAGAAAGTCGACAGGGAAACTGACCCTGCAAAGAGAGAGGACATGGAAAAAATTGCGGTCTTGATTTCGAAGATCCAGGAGAAGGGTGCTGAATTGAAAGATCCAGACATCGGTCTCATCGATTTTCCTGCTTTACGGTTCAGCGAGCCTGTCTATCTGTGCTGGAAACTGGGCGAGGAAGAAGTGCTATACTGGCATGGTTCCGAAGGATTCCGGGGAAGGAAACCGCTTCGCCCCGAGGCCGCGAAAATCGTCTAGAGGAATAACTGCTCTTTGATTGTGAGTCTAGCAAAAGCAGAGGCCGAAGTCTTAACAAAGCAGAGACATTTATCAGGTAACTTCTTTCAAACGCGATTTTCTCAAGTCGTCGCAATATTCGCGTATCACCTGCTCCTGGCTCCTTTCTACAGAACCGCCTCTTTTCGCTCTGATCTGTTTTATCGCTTCTTCCGCGCTTATTCCCTGCTTGTAGCACAGATAAGCGGCGAGAACAGTACCAGTGCGTCCTAATCCAGCAGCGCAATGTACAGCTGTCTTCTTTCCGGATGCAACTTCCGCTACCACGAAATTGACGCACTCCTTTAGCTGATCCAGCGTCGGAGGGAAATGATTTCTGACGGGAACGTTCAGGTACGTCAATCCCTCAACCCAGCCCCCGGTAAGCGGTCCCTCTTTGATGGAAAGTATCGCTCCAATTCCTTTCTTATCCCGCATCCAATCGACCTCCTTTTTTTGAAGCGGTCCAGCAGATCCGGCTACGCTTTCGTCAATGAATGAGAAATTCATGGGGCGACCGAGTACCCTTCCACAAAACCACCTTATGATGTCGCCCTTTTCTAATGCCATGAACTCTCAGCAGATTACAATTTCTTTGTGAGGTTGGATATTTTTGGGTACCGGATCTCAGTGAAAAACAGAGATGGCGCAAAATTGCTTCAACAAGCAGTCTTCTTATAACCGATTGAAAAGTTGTTGAGGAGCGGAAAATAGTCAGAAAGACTATTCGAGAGGAGATACTGAACTTTTTTTGGCAAATTACGATTATGACGTGATTGTTGCTGGCGGGGGCATGTCGGGCTTGATCACCGCCGCCTCGATTGCCTCCTTTTCTGGGCAAAAAGCCAGAATACTGGTCGTCGATAGAAACCTGCCAGCTGATCCCGGCAAAAAGACGCTGAACGGTTGGACATGCGGCGACGCGGTAAGCAAGAGAAGCGTCGATTATATTTCGAAAAACATCGGAATAAACTACGGGAGTCCCGAATTAGAGCATCCCGTAGATGGGGTACTTGTCTATTCCCCGGATCACGAGACAAAAGTTCTCTTCGAAGGCGAGGGATTCATTCTAAATCGCAAGACTCTACCGCATAGGCAGGTCGAGGACGCAAAAAAACTCGGTGTTGACTTTGTCTACAATGTAATCTGCGATAAGGCGTACACAGAGGACGGTTTTGTTAGAGGAGTGATTGGGAGGACGATGCCCGAAGGTACTCCCTTCAAAAAGTCTGCGAAGATGGTTGTGGATGCGTCAGGTTCTGCCACCAAGCTTCGGCCAAATCTCCCGATTCCTTCGAAGATCGATTCAGACATTGATCGAGATGATCTTGAAAGTACTGGCAGGTACATCTTTGATTTTGAGGTAAACGGCGAAGATGCCACATGGTTTGATCCGAGATATGCCCTAATTCATCTAGACCAATACTTGGCTCCTGGAGGGTACGCTTGGACTTTTCCTAAAGGCAAAAGCAAGGTAAACATTGGATTAGGTGTCCAGAAAAAAGCTCTTGACGAACGAAACAAGAAATCCGGGAGGAAAGACAGTCTACAGGAGCTCATAGACCAGTATGTCGTAATGAACAAGGTGATCAAGAAGCCTGTTCAATCGCGGGGGACCGTTGATCAAGGAAACACAAAGGGCAGCTGGCAGGTCTCGGTTAGAAGACACAATGATTGTCTTGTCGCAAACGGTTATGCAATTGTTGGTGACGCCGCTTGGATGGCTCGTCCGATTGATGCCGGCGGCATCGGTCCATCAATTTATGCGAGCGTGATGCTTGGAAAGACAGTCGCCCATGCCATCGAGGCTAACGATACGAGCGAGGAACGGCTTTGGCAGTACAATCTCGAATACATGAAACACCACGGGTATCAGATGGCTAGCTTCGAAGTTCTGAGACGATACTTGCAGACTCTAACGAACGATCAAATCAGCTACGGAATGAAGTACTTCCTCTCCGAAGACGACATTTCAAGTATAGTTAACAGGGAGCATCCGAGATTCAGCAGATTGCGACTCTTGAATCCGGCGATGATCATGCGGGTTGCAAAAGAACCGAAACTCGCGGGCGGTCTAAAACACACCGCCGATATGAGCGAGGAGCTGATTTCTCACAACATGAACTATCCCGAGAAACCCTCAGGATTCTCGGCGTGGAAGTCCAAGCTGTTAGTGAAGCTCGAGCAGGCTTTCAAATTCTAGTACCACGCGTTCGATGGAATTTCGAGCTTTTGTTTCAAATCCAGAATTACATGAGACCGGATCATCTGAATCATATCGGCGAGCGTTACGTGATTTTTCCCAAACTTGGAAAATCCCCGTTTCGAGTTACGCCAAATTTGCTTACATTCATGGCTATCTGTCATGTTATTTCAACGGCTTAACGCTAATCAAAATCAACGGAGAATGAAATCAAAAATGGCAACAAGAGAAGAATTCACTAAAGAAGTAAGAAACGAGATTTACTCATGCGCATTTTGCGAATTCGTCCAGAATTCAATGATGACAGAAGAGCTAGAGGCAATAGACGAAAAGAAATATCTGTTTCATCTAAAGCACGTTCACAATCTCGAACCATAGCAACCTCGCGTTTTTTTTCATAGTCGCGCCCCAGCCTTCATGGCATGGGTACGAATACTAGGCATAATATGATGTTCATGATTCGAGACGAAAAAATTTACTCGAACGCTGCAACAAATTGGCCGAAAACTTACTCTTCTTTTATTGCCTGCTCGAACCAGAGATCAAGATCATCTTCCTCATCGTCTGATTCTTCTTTTTCCTTGATTCCCTTAATCTCGATGACCTTAGGCTGTTTTTTCTCTTCTTCAAGCGGCTTGGGTTCTGAAGTCTTCGGTGGTTTTATTTCCGGCGGAGGCAACTCGGCAACCTCACCTTCTTTTACCGTTACCTTCTCTTCTATGATTGGAATGGGGTCACTCTTGTCAACAATGGGAGCCGGTGGTGAAGGAATTACTTCTTGCGTTTCCTCTCTTCCCGATTGCTGCACAACCAAAACTGGTTTGGGCTGTTCCTTTGGAGCGGCGACCAAAGGCGCGGCGACCGGAAGTTCGATCTCCATCTCGTCCAGCTCTACTGAACGGATCACTTTTTCGACCTCCTCAAGTGCCTTGATTTCAAGGGTTTTTGAAATCTTCTTTTCTGAATCTAGCCGCTTGACCTCAATCCGCTTTTCGGAAAGCATCAAAGTAAGAGATCTCGTGATCGAACTCAGAAGGATGAAGCCTGTCCGAAACGCAATGGCAATCTGCCTGAAAAACAGAATGTTTGATGGATTTCTATTTCCCCTTACCATTCTCATGACGAGCCGGGTCGTCGCTATTGATTCCAACGTTTGTTTTTTGCTCCAAGAGCGGCTGAACTCTGATGAATCTAAAATCGGACTGCGCGATGTCGGCCGTGACTATGCACTTGATATTGTAAGACAG
>JABDCJ010000011.1 GCA_013288145.1 Nitrososphaerota archaeon
GCTAAATGAAACTGGGAAATGTTCTAACTGTAACCTTGGTGGCATTTGCTTGTATTGCAGTTTTCGGCGTTGCTTTAGGGCAGATTCAGATCAGTGGTGAAGAATATCAATCGAACATCAGTTATAGTTTCACGAGGCTCTCTTTGATGTACGATTACAGCTGCGACCAGAATGTCTATGGTCTGCATGTTTTCCTCAAAAATAATGGGGTGAAAAGTGTCCAAAATCTGGAAGTAGCGATAACTAATGCGCTTTGTGTAGGCAGCATACCTCCGTTGGCCACCTCGCTGAGTCAGGGTCAGTCAATTCAGTTCTACCTTTATACGACCGTGCCGAACGGCACAATTACAGTTACCGGCAATAATACCGACCTCTTCATCCACTTCTAGTAAAAACCAATTTTGTTCTTTGTTTCTTTTCTGAAATCGTTTTAAGGTGATTTTGGAGTTTTAACTTGTTTGTAGACCCAGGCTTTTCGGGAGTATCACTAGAATGACCGATGTCGGATTAAAGGAAGAAGGGTCGTCGGACCGGACGGGAATCAAATCCGATGGTGTTTCAGGAAAACTCGCGATGTTTTCTTCTCCCCCTGTGTTCGGCATAGTTCTTTTCCTCTTCGTTACGACGTTTCCGCCATTTGAAGTCGCAACCGAGATCAATCTGGGCATCCATATGCTCCAACATGTGATCATTGCTGTGGCCGGAGTTTTGATCGGATATTCCCTGTTCAAAAGCGGCAAAGTGAAGCAGTTCATCAACCCGCGCTTTGCAATTCTCGGAGTCTTCGTAATCGCTTCTCTATTGATTTTCTGGCATCTTCCAACTTTTTGGGATTCGGCGGTAGAGAGTGTCTACGTGCACATTATCGAACATTTCTCCTTTCTTCTGGTTGGATCGTTGATCGGGTTTTGCGTCCCGCAATTGCAGGACAATCTCAAAATGATCTTACTTGCCCTAACTATTTCCGCGCACATGTTCTTCGGCTTTGCTCTTTATATTATTGGAACGCGTGTTTACCCGCTGTATCCGGTTTCGCAGCAGCAGCTTTTGGGAGTTGCACTTTTCGCGCCCGCCCCGGTTTACTTTATCGGGTACCTTTATCTGAACCTTACAAGAGAAAACCGCCGGCTTGAAGCACTAGAACTTGGAGCTTCTGCTGTAAAGATCCCAAAAAGATCAATCCGGAAAGCGATTCTGCCGATGTTAACTATCCTCATGATAGGCGCGCTAGTTGCATATTTTGCTATCACCGGATTTGTCATCGTTAGCGCAAACACTCCGCAGGGCGCACATGCCTCGGTGATATTCATTCAGGAGAGTCCAATAACATGGCAATTCTCGCCGCAGGTCATTCACGTCGTCATCGGGGTAAACAACACGGTTGAATGGGAGAGCCACTCTTTTACTTATGACACTGTTACTAGCTCAACCGGAATCTTCTCTTCCGGCTCGCTGGGTCCGGGGGACACTTACTCGCATACCTTCACGCAAGTGGGAACATTTGATTATTTTTGTCAGTATCATCTCTGGATGCACGGCACGATTATAGTTCAAAACCCCTAGTTCAAGAATGTTGGCAGGATTTCGTTCCCTGCCCTTTCAACTAGCTCAATGTCGTAATTCGCTGGAATGAAAACAAGCTCTTCTACCCCTTTTTCTTCAAACCTCTTTATTTGCGCGGTGCAATCTGATAGATTCCCTCTGACCGAGGAATCTGGTGTGCACATTGTGTTCTTTGGTAGATCCATATAGCTCGCCGTGAATTCTCTTGAGATCCGGTCTGCTTCTTCGAATGTGCTAGAAATTGCAAGTGGAATAATGTCCACCGAGTGAAGACTACTTGGATCTCGATTTGACTCCAAAGCGCTTTTCTTCACCTTTTTCCAGGAGTCTTCGTAGTCATCAGGTGTATAGTAGTAAGAGATCCATCCATCAGCCAATTTGCCAGCTCGCTTGAGAACTTGGTCACTGTATCCTCCGATCAGCATTGGGATTGGCGTGGAACTTTTCGGGAGAATAGTGGCGTGCTCGAGCTCGATGCCTCTTCCGCTGTAATTAACGTCGGACTCGTTCAAAAGTCGCCTGACAAGTTGAAACTCGTCCTCAAAAATTCGCCCTCTTTCATTAAATTCCACGCCTGTTGCCCTAAATTCTCTTTCGTACCAGCCAGAAGCTGCCCCAAGTACCAGCCGGCCGCCCGAAAATATCTGAATTGCAGAAAGAGCTTTTGCCAAGACCAGAGGATTCCTCAGTGCCATAATGAGAACGCTAGTGCCGAGCTTGAGTTTGGAAGTCGCCGAAGAAAGGTATGAAAGAGTGGTCAAAGAATCAAGCACCGGAAAGACTTTCCTTGAACCGAGCAAAAGGTGGTCCCAGACATATACAGAGTCAAAGCCAAGCGTTTCAGCCGTCCTGGCCATCCGAACGATCGAATCCTTGGAGGGAGACTTTCCAGGAGGAGTGAAAGTCTCGAGGGCGATACCGAACTTCAAGTTTGAATTTCCGCGAATTACTAAATGATTTCCACTAATAAGTGAGGATATGCTCGTGTTGACTTTCTTCAGTTGAGCCCCCAAGAAACTACATTCGAGATTACGATTTTAACGATCGGAAGCTCGCCCGGCTCCCAGTGTTTATCGGCTTGATAGTCCGGATATTTTTTCAAAAGCTCCTTGTACATTTCCATGTACGGCGAGCCGTTCAAGTGAATTGCGGCTCTTCCAGATATCACGACCGCTTTTTCGTATGTTTTCGCGGTTCCACTAATTTGGTGAAGCCAATCGGCATCGAATGTGTCGACAACCAAGCTAACCTGATTATTCTCCTCGATATCCTTCAATTTTCTCGAGCCTTTCTCGGTCGTGAAAAAGACTAAGTCACGTGTATTACCATAGTAAATTGGCGAAATGTGAGGAACAGACATTAACGAACTGGTTGCCAGTCTAGCGATGTAGTTTTTCCCGAGAAAATCGAGCTCTTGTGAGTTTAGATTGGTACCCATCAGCTGAATTACTTTTTCGTGTAGATTGTCGCGTAGTACAGGCAGTGATCGGAGAGAACGCATCTCTCGCACTCGGGGCCTCTTGCAAAACATATCGACCGGCCGTGAAGTATCAAGACAAGAGTTAGGCGTGGCCATTCTTCTTTTGGTGTAATTTTCATTAAATCTGTTTCAATTTTTTCTGGCGTATTCTGTTCGCTTAAACCGATTCGACGGGACAGCCTGAAAACATGCGTGTCGACCGCGATCCCTTCTATTTTGTCAAAGGCGGCGCTCAAAACAATGTTCGCGGTTTTTCTTCCAACGCCAGGCAGCAGCAAAAGTTCCTCCATATTTTCAGGAACTTTGCCCCCGAATTTTTCTTCTAGTAGCCTCGAGATTTCCCTTATCCTGCGCGATTTTACATGAAAGAATCCGGTAGACTTTACGATCTTTTCGAGCGATCGGATCGGGGCTCTTGCCATCGCCTGCGATGTTGGATATTTTGCGAAAAGTACCGGGGTCACCCGGTTTACCTGTTCGTCAGTGCACTGTGCCGACAGAACGGTTGCGATTAGAAGCTGGAAAGCATTTGAGTGCAAAAGCGGAGTTTTAATGTCGGGATACAGAGGGTTGAGTTTCTTGACCACTTCATCCCCGCTCATCGTTGGAATTTGAGATGAAGCCGTCGTCATAATTTGAGTCACAGTGGTTTTTGGTTTAAAGCCTTATTTGGCGGAAACGACCTTTAATGCAGTTTAAGGCGATGCTTGCGGCGTGAAGGAAGCCGAACTATATTACGAGCAATCCGGCGGGAAGGTAACTTGCACAGCCTGCGCCAGAAACTGCCAGGTCGGTGAAGGACAGATCGGTTTGTGCGGCATAAGACAAAATCTCGGAGGAAAACTACAGCTTCTATCTTACGGCAAACTCTTCACTGGACATATTGACCCAATAGAGAAAAAGCCTGTCACTCACTACCGACCAGGTACTCGAATTTTTTCTGTTGCGACGAGCGGCTGCTCTTGGCTTTGCAAGTACTGTCAGAATTACGACATTTCCCAGCGTAGAAAAATCGAGGGAATGGACATCGAGCCTGCTGACGTTTCGAAGCTTGCACTCGCCCAAGAATGCCAGGGTATCGCTTACACTTACAACGAACCGACAATTTTCATCGAATATGCGAGGGATATTGGACTTGCCGCTCACAGGAAAGGACTCTTCAATATCTTTGTTTCAAACGGTTTTGCAACCCCGGAAAGCGTCACGATGATGGATCAATTTCTAGATTGCATTACAGTGGATTTCAAGGGGAGCGGCGAGAAAAATTTTGTTCGAAAATACATAGGAATTCCTGGCGCTGAACCGATCTTCCAGACCCTCTCTGAAATCAAATCGAGAACAAAGATCCATGTCGAGATAACGGATCTGATCGTACCCGGAGTGGGAGATAATCTGGACGAAGCTCGCAAATTATCCAGATGGGTATACGACAATCTTGGCCCCATGACTCCAGTCCATTTTCTTCGATTTCATCCCGACTACAAGATGATGGAGTTCCCGGTCACTCCGACTAAGACGCTTGAGGAACACTATCGGGTAGCCAAAGAAGCGGGATTGGAATACGTGTACCTCGGCAACGTGCCGGGTCACAAACTAGAGCATACTTACTGCCATGGATGCAAGGAGATTGCAGTTAGGCGGTACGGTTTCGATATCACTGGATGGTATCTAGACGACGAAAACAGATGCAACTTCTGCGGCGCTAAGATCCCGATCGAGGGAAGACTAGCCTCTTCTGTTTCAGAAATGCGTTTTCTCCCTGCGCACTTTTGATATCTTGGATCGGCGAAGAGTATCATGAAGATCGAGCTCGTCGAACACATAAAGCCCGAGCTTAAGGATCCTGTGATGATCTGCGGACTACCCGGATCTGCGTTTGTCGGGAAATTTGCTCTGGATCATCTGGTCACTGACCTCCAAGCGAAAGCCCTTGCTGAATTGTATTGTGAAGGCTTTCCACCCCAGGTTATGATCAAGGACGACGGAGTTGCAAATCTTTTGCGAACCGAGATTTATTACTCGAAAAGCTCGGACGGAAATCACGACGCGCTTTTTCTAACTGGCGACGCGCAACCATCCAATTCTGAATCTGAGCATGTACTTTCTGAATACATCATAGATCTAGCAAAAGAGAAATTCAGCGTGAGTCGTTTGGTAACGCTGGGAGCTTACGTCACGGGTACGCATTCAAACGAACCGAGAGTTTTCTCGACGGGTACGAACAGAGAAATCGTCCAGAAACTCGAAAACGCTGGATGCATCCTTATGAGAGAAGGGGGCATTACCGGTATGAACGGCCTTTTGCTTGGTATGGCAAAGGTAAAGGGAATCGATGGTTATTCTATTCTTGGCGAAACTGCTGGGTTTTCATTTGATCCGCGGGCTTCCGAGATCGTTCTGGAATCGCTGTCCCGGCTTACAGGAATTACGAGTGACCTGAAGAAGCTCCGCCAGAGAGGAACTGACGCCCTTGAAACGCTGAAGAAGATAGAACAGCTCAGCGGCGAGCAAAGTGGAGAGAGCGAACTGCCCGGTGGGCCTCGAAAGCGACTAGACTACATTAGCTAGTTTTTTGGAAAAGGCGGATGGATCCGCTCGCCGGTTTCTTCATCCTCGATTATGATCGCCCCAGTTGGGCACATCTCCGCGGCTTGAATTATGGCGTCGTTGTCAGCTCCATGAGGATCTACGATGTATACAAGTGGGGCAAAGATTGTCGGAGTTTCCTGTTTTTTCAGCTGGAAAACTCCAGGAGCTAGTCCGACGCAAACTCCGTTTGCAACGCAAATGTCCTCGTCGATTCTAATCGTTATCGGCCTTAGATGGCTCGGTTTTGGTTTTGCAGGCGCTAGCCGGTTACCACCGTAAATTCCCAACACTCCGACTACCATGATACCGAACCCATACTCTCTTGCTGAAATGTTGAATACAGTCTGCATTCTAACAAACTGAAAACCGTAGCAATAGTACCCGTTAACGCTTGGGGAACAGGAAACCTGGTCCAAAGATCCGGTTCCATTGTAGTGAGCTGTGTAGTAACTCTCAGGATACAATATGAAATGCCCTAACTGATCTGTGAGGGGAACAGGTCCAGAAGCAATCTGCTGATATTTCGCCTGTTGCATCGGAATCAAGCCATAAATTGTAAGCGCGATACCAGCGAGTAAAATCAGTAATCCCAGTATCACGAGTGGATCCTTCGTGATTCTGAATCCGCTGCCCTTTTTGACTACTGTATCCCTAGTACCTGATTCAGCCAATAGCCTCGAAATATATTTCTGGGAAGATTTGAGTTATAACGGTTACCCAAAGACGAGCGTGAACTCTCAAACCAAATTATTTTTTAGACAAGCCGGTTTCCCAATTCTCTAAATTCACTTCCATGAGCAAATCAAAAGACAAAAAATCGCTCGCCCTCGCCATAGATTCTTCGATTGAAATCAGAAAAGATGTTTCAAGCGGGACGTACGGGTTCAAAGAGATCTTCGTCGGTTTTGCAGAACTGGACGCGGTGAAAAATATCTTTGGAAAGGATCTGAAAAGGGAACTGGAGGGGCTCGTAATAGAAGTCTTTCCGAAGGATGGCTACATGGGAGTTTCTGACGAAGACGGCCACGTTTTTGCAAGTCAGCATTACATCAACAATGGAGAAATGTGGTCTGTATATCTCGACATTATCCACGAGCTCGTCCACGTCCGGCAGTTCCGGGAAGGCAAGAATCTTTTCGATTCCAAATTTGCATACGTTGATAGACCGACGGAGATAGAGGCTTATGTTGTCGCTGTGAAGGAAGGGCGCAGAATAGGCATGACAGAAGAAGAAATTTTTGCTTATCTGGAAGTTCCCTGGATAACGGATGAAGAACATCGCAGACTAGCCCGGTCCACCGGAGTTAACCCACCGGAGAAACGGGCAACAAAGTAGCTCGCTCAGTTATCAAATAGTTTGGGTAGTTAGTTATGCAGGATATCTGTCCCAAATGTGGATCTGACGAAATTGAGCCTGTTAAGAAGAATGAAAACTCAAGTTTTCGGTGCCTGGACTGTGGTCATGCCTGGAGCGAACCGGCTCAATAAATTTTCTTAAACTTAGATTCCGAGCGCATTTTTTATTCGTACCGACATTTCCTGCAGCTGCTCGAACGTGGCGGGTTTTCGATCCATCCACTGACCCTTTTCTTCCAATTTCACAGGAATGATGTGGATGTGGACATGAGCTACTACCTGGTTTGCAGCTTCTCCGTTATTTTGGACGAAGCGAAAGCCGTCGGAGTTTGTCGCTTTGATTACGCCCTTTGAGATCCTTGCTGCAAGTGCAAATAGTCCTCCTATTTCCGGCTCGGTCATATCCCAGACTGTTTCGCCGTGTTTTTTAGGGCAAACCAGAGTATGTCCTTCGTTGAACGGCGAGCGATCCATGAAGGCGATGTAGTCACTATCCTCATACACTAAGGCTGCCGGAAGCTTTCGCGCGATAATCTGGCAGAAAACGCAACGCTCCGGCGGCACGCTGGCTGAATTTCTGATTCTCATCTCAGTTTCGTTCATATTCTCGAAGTACCCTCTTTTGGTTGAATTTTTAGACTATGGTCAGCGTCCCGTTCAGAGTAACTGCTTGTTCACTCCCTTGGAGATAACCTATGTAGTTTACGTCAACGGTTGAAATGATAAGCCGAGCAGCGATTACATTGGAGCCTCCGGTATCATTGATGTCAACTCCGGACAATCGATCTGTCATGATTCCACCGCTTGTTGTCACCATCGATCTAACCCCGGTTTCATCCTGACCGTCGATCAAGACGCTCGAACTGACGACCTGGAGCGCCACTCCCTTTAGAAATCCACCAGATTTTTGTTCGCTCAAAAGTGATGCAAACACTACGACTATGGTGGGAGAGCCCGGACTGACGGTCTCGTTGTAATCAAGCCCGAAAATAAAGGAGTATGAGCCTTCGCCATCTGTGATGTTTACGATGCTTTCCGATTTTGTGTAACGGAAAAGCGAGTTTGATAGAGCTGCCTCTGACTGGGGAGAAAGAATTGCGGGTGAAAAAGCGGTCCAAGCCACAAGAGAAAAAAGAATTATCGCAGCGACCACCAGGGCTGCAAACTTTTTTCGATTATTGGCAATTAATGGAGGGATTTTCATCCTTACGCTATTCAAAATTCATTCGGGTAAAAGCTTGATATCTCTTGCACCCAAATATGGGCGTTAATCTTCTTGCAAGAAATCCTTGGCTCAGAAAGCAGAAGCGAGCTAGCGATCAAGAAGCTGGCAGCGCTCATTGAAACCCTCGACGATGAAAGTGGAGAGAGGGAGCTAATGCGCCTAAAACTCGCGGTATGCAGAGAATTTTCACTTGATGTTGTACCAAAGAATTCGGATGTCCTACCCTATCTGAATCGTTCAACCAAGATTCGACTTGAATCGGTTCTACGAAGGAAGAAAATCAGAACGGTTTCAGGGATAGCGATTGTAACCGCGATTACAATGCCGTTTGATTGCCCTCACGGAACCTGCACATTCTGCCCAGGCGGAGTACGTTTTGGCACCCCTCAGAGCTATACCAGAAACTCCCCAGCTGCCGCTTACGGAATAGCCCGGGAGTTCGATCCCGTAAGACAGGTTCGGGATACCATTGCATTCCTATCACAAAACGGCCACGACACAAGCAAGGTTGAGCTAATACTGCTCGGCGGAACAATCTTGGCGATGCCGCGGGACTATCAAGAGAGTTTCGTAAAGGGTTGCTACGATGCGTTGAACTCTTTTCCGGGTGAATCACTTTCAGAATCAATCAGAATTAACGAAACATCCGACCACAGGTGCGTCGGACTAACTATCGAAACAAAACCTGACTGGTGCAGAAGGGAACATATCGACCTGCTTCTCTCGTACGGAACGACCCGAGTTGAAATAGGAGTCCAGTCCTTGCAAGAGCGAGTCCTAAAATTCACGAATCGAGGTCACACTCTTTCTGATACATTGGATTCATTTCAACTTTCGAAAGATTCTGCCCTAAAAGTTGTTGCGCATATGATGCCAGGATTACCACTTTCCGATCCTGAAACTGACCTCAACGATTTGAAAACTCTGTTCGAGGACGAAAGATACCGGCCTGACATGTTGAAGATTTACCCAACTCTCTTGGTTGAAGGGACCGCACTCTACCAGCAATACAAAATGGGCAATTACCTTCCTTACGACATCACGCAGTTGAAGGACATCCTTTGCCAATTCAAATCGATTGTCCCTCCGTGGGTTCGCATCATGAGGATCCAGCGCGAAATTCCAAAGGAGGAAATTGCAATAGGCGAGAAGGCAGGGAATCTGCGACAGATAATTCTAGAGGAGATGGAAAGAAGGAATCTGAGATGTCGCTGTATTCGCTGCCGCGAAACGGGTCACAGCTCTACAGGTAACCAAGGAAGGCCTGAACTGAAGCGGATCGATTACAAAGCCGCCGGCGGGGATGAAACTTTTCTCTCTTACGAAGATAGCGACGAAGTGTTGCATGGTTTTCTCAGGTTGAGAATTCCTTCCGGAAAAGAATTCAGGCCGGAACTACGAAACCAGAGGACTTCTCTTGTCAGAGAGCTGCACGTTTATGGCCAGGTAGTACCCCTCGGGTCTAGTGTGAAAGACCAACACCAATCGCAGCATCGCGGAATAGGGTCGAAACTTCTCGAGGAAGCCGAGAGGGTTTCAAGAGAACACTCTCGCTCCAAGGTAGTTGTCATCGCGGCTGTGGGGACCAGAGAGTACTACCGAAAGCGAGGCTACCGGGACGACGGAGCGTACGTTTCTAAAATTCTATCATGAGGCGGTAATGTGGCGCTCCGTCTCGGAATCGAGCTCTCTAGTCTGCGCGATGTTTGCAATTTTTTCAACAAACTCCTCGACATCGGATTGCAAAACAGGCGATTGCCCTCCGAAAAATCGTAGCTTACACTTTGCAGATACAGTTACGACGAGAGGTGATGAACCCGAGTCTTCGCTACGGCTCTGAAATTTCGCCCTGAAAGATCTAATTTCTCCGGAAGGCATCAGCTCTCTGTACGTCTTTGAGTTTGAAGGATCAGTACCTGTGAGCGTCGCATCGCTGAAAAATGGGTTTCCAAGAGCGGAAAGGGAAACAGAGGTAACTTCGATCGCTTCAGTCATCAGACTCTTCATTGCATCTTTCGAAAGGCTGAGCTCCTGAACGGACTCCTTTCCGAATTCCTCCGCAAGAGAAGATAATAGAGCACTCCGTTGTTTCGCGGAAAGAGAGTAGAGCTCAAGGACTGTTTCCTTTGCCTTTACGTGAAACTCCCCGATCTCGGGCTCGGTTGCTTCTTCCTCTATTCTTTCAATTCTACCAGACTGGAGTTTCATTCTGGTCCGAAGAGTTCGTTTGAACCCCAAAGTCAACAACTGACTTTCTTCCTTCGACTTTGATCTGGCAATTATCCCCCATTTTTCCTCTCCACTCTGAAAGAGATTTTTCTGTATCCAGGAATTTAGCTCCGATTCTTTTGCTCCTTCGAACTTTAGAACTTCGACAGAAGCGCCGAGTTCCCTCACGCCATAAGGGAAGGGGATTCCCTGAAGCTGAATTGTTGAATTCTCTGATCTGGAAGCCAAATTTTTTCGCGAGCCCAATCGATTTTGAATGACCAAAAAAGGGAATGGGCGAGTACTTTCTAGCCTCTTGAGATCTCTTTTTCGAGCTCTTTCACGAGATCAGAATTTCCAACGTAGAACGGACTGGTCGTCGTAAAGTCCAATGGCGAAATATCCAGAATAGATGACCTGCCATCACTCGAGCTTCCACCGGCAAGTTCGTTAATATAACTTACAGGGGCAGTCTCGTAACAGATGCGAAGCTTTCCGGCGGGCCTCGCATTGTGAGCGGGGTAAGAGAAAATTCCTCCTCGCCTCATGATTTGATTATAATCACCAATGAAGGTCCCGCAGTAGCGGAGGTGCATTCTGCGGTCTTCGAGACTGCGAACAAATCTTTCAACCGGAGATATCCATTCGGATCTTGGCCCTGCGAAACCGAAAACCTCGGGATTCTTGGGCAACTTTATTGCTCGATATGCGAGCGCAAACTTGCCAGAATCTTCTCCTTCTCTGACTTCGACGTATTGGTCGACTCGATTGGATATTGTGAGAGTAAGTGAAAGCTCTGGCCCGTAAGTTACAAACGCAGCGGCGACCATTTCCCTTCCACTTTTCGGTATTCTTCCACGCCAGATTCCGAAAATGCTGCCGAGGGAATTGTTTGTTGTAATGTTGGAAGAGCCGTCAAGCGGGTCCATCGCAACTGATATTGAGTTATTCGATTGAGTGTAACCATCAAGCGGTATGTCGAGCTCTTCGGAGGCTACCCATCCGACTCGCCCGGTGTCTAAAAGCGCCTTGGAAAAAACCTGATTTGCAAAAACGTCCAGCTCTGCCTGTCTTTCTCCGAACGGGTTCTGCGTGTTAGTCATCCCGACAAGGAATGGCAGCTGCCTTGAAACTACCTGCGCAGATCTGGCGATTGCATCATAGACTTTTGAGATATCACTCTCAAGATCTGCCAGCCCTTCCTCGAGAAAAGAGGCCGAATCCCTAACTCTATTGGAACTAGGCAACATATCGAAACTGTTTAGCTCGAATCATCGTTTTCTGCTTTTTCCCGCAATCAGTTTCCAGACAAGTGGTTGCACGGTTAAATATTCAAGCCATATTTTAGAACTATTATGCCACACTCCAGATATCCGTCAATGGACACCTTCCTCCGAGACGGGAAGAGCATGCTCTTAGCGTATGACCAAGGCTTTGAACACGGTCCTTCTTCGGATTTCAACGATAAAAACGTCGACCCATCCTACATAATGGAAATTGCATCCAAGGGTGGGTTCAACGGGATCGTCTTCCAGAAAGGTCTTGCAGAGAAATATTACGACGGTTCGGTTCCGCTCATAATCAAAACGAATGGAAAAGCCGGAATCGCAAAAGGAGAGCCTAATTCAAAACAAAACTGCTCAGTAGAATATGCTCTTTCACTTGGAGCCAAAGCGGTTGGGTATACCATATTTCTCGGAAGCCAGTTTGAAGGAGAAATGTTTCATGAATTTGGGGCGCTTCAAGAAAAGGCTCACGAGCACGGCATACCTGCAATAGTTTGGGTCTATCCGCGTGGTCAGGCGGTTCCGAACGATACCTCAAAGGAAATCGTCGCGTATGCTGCCAGAGTTGGATTGGAGCTGGGGGCGGACGCGGTAAAGATCAAGTATACCGGAGATCCGCAGACGTTTTCGTGGGCTGTGAAAGCTGCCGGCAAAGCTCACGTTTACATGTCGGGTGGTCCGAAGGCTTCGACAGATCAAGATTTCCTAAATCAGGTTCGAGGCATTATGCAGGCTGGTGCTACGGGTCTCGCTGTCGGCCGCAACGTCTGGCAAAATGAGGATCCCATAAGAATGGCCAACTATCTTCGTCAGATAATCTTCGAAAAGAAGACCGTGGAATCTGTCGTTCGGGTCTAGAATTTCTTGGAAAAATTTCAAATCTAATTGGAATGCAGGTCTGCCGATGAGCGGAATATCAGGAAACGACAACGTCAACGTATTCATCGCTGCTGCCCTAATTGCGGGCTTAATCGCAGTCCTGGCATTCTCGTTTTATTACGAAATCGAGCTTTCGGCGGGTCAGCCGGCAAATGACCAAGTAGTTCCCGTTGTCACCGTGACGGCGACTAAGATTGTCATCGTTACGGCCGTAGACAATTCAACTAGCTGTTCCACAAACTCGACTAATTCTACTACCGCTTGCTAGGTCGTAGAAGGGTAAAACCGAACTATTTTGTGATTAATGTAATGACATCTTCGTCCATTAATCTGTGAGTAATGCCGACTTTCTGGCCGCCGAACTTTACGCTCTTTCCCCATATCTGGGCGTATCTTAGGTCCTCCTTCATCCGCCGGTGGAGTTTGTTGCAAATGTCGAGGACGTTTGAGCCATTCTTCACTATCAGCGGTTCTTTCATATCGGCATCCTGTCCGCGTGGCTTCATGTAAACACGGATGAAATTCAGCTGTTTGTAGATCTCCTCCTCTAGCGCCCCGACGTTGACGTTAGACTCGGCAGAGACCGGGATGAATTTGTACGGAACCTTTGCTGTTATCTCGTTTATGAAACCGGCGTTTACGAGATCGACCTTGTTCATAATCGTTAGCGAGGGGATGTAGACCCGGTTTCCCAGAAGAACGTCCACGAGTTGTTCGTCTGAAATATCTTCTCGAATGAGCACGCGGGCGCTGTTATAATCATAAACTCGCATTATCTCTTTCACGAGGTCTTCCGAGATCTTTGTCAGCTTTGTCTGAATGCTGACGGTAATTCCGCCTGACGAAGTTTTCTCGATTGCAACGTTCGGTGGACTTTCGTCCGCCCTAATTCCAATGCTGCGCAGTTCCCTGCGAAGTACCGTTGCGGCATCGGGCTGGAAAACGTCCACGATGAACAAAATGAGATCCGCATTGCGGGCAACCGAGAGCACTCTTTTTCCCAGACCCTTTCCCGAAGAAGCCCCTTCGATGATACCGGGCAAGTCGAGAACCTGGATTCGCGCGCCGCGGTAATCCATTAACCCTGGGACTACGGTAAGAGTGGTAAAGTGGTAAGCTGCAACTTTGGACTTTGCGTTGGTCAACCTGTTCAGAAGAGTTGATTTTCCAACGCTCGGGAGGCCGATCAGAACTACTGTGGCATCGCCGGTTTTCTTGACATCATAGCCAATGGCGCTTCCTCCCCCTCGGGATGCCTGCTCTTCCCGGTCGCGCTTTAGCTTCGCCAGTTTTGCCTTGAGCAGACCTACGTGGTGTTCGGTCTTTTTGTTGACCTGGGTCCTGTGAATATCGTCTTCGATCTTCTTGATTTTCTCAGGGATTCCCACGAACTAACGACCTCGATGACAAAAAGTAAGAGAGTAGTCTTGATCACTAATACACGGCGTTACTTGCTTATATCCAAAACGCACCGGCTGTCGAGTCTGATTCTCTATTGCAAATTCGATCTGTTTAGAAGTCTAAGAAGGAGCTCATTTTTTGCAAAGAACTTTGATCTGCACGAAGTGCCGAGCGGGACAGATGGTTGAATACGAGAGGACGATGACCAACGCTGGAAAAAAGACGACGATACTCGGCCGGAAGTGCGACACGTGCGGATACATTCAGCTCGACAGCGACGATGATATTTGGTCAATAGTCGGGCTGTAATTTTTATCAGAGATCCCAGTTGAGCCACTCCCTCACCGAATTCATGACGGAAAAATATGCAAGGGCCGTGAGCACTGATCTCGGGGACTGGCTGGAGAGAAATCCTCCTCCATGTCTTTGTGAGCCAAAATATGATGGTTTCAGAGTCTTCATCTTCAAGAGTGGAGAAAAGGTACTTCTTGCTACGAGGCATGGAGCCATATATTCAGAATCATCCCATCCCTTACTTTTCAAGAAAATTCTGCCTCTGAAAAAAAGCCCTGAACTTCCGGGCAGACTGGTCCTTGACGGCGAGTACCGCAGTCCGGACTCGTTGTGGATCTTCGATGTACTTCAGGTGGGAGGTGAGGATGTCACAGCCCAAAGCCTTCTTCAAAGGAAGAAAATCCTCTCTGACATTCTCTCCGGGGATCGAGAATTTCTTTTGGTTCGGTACAACCTTGCTAACTCTTTCCAGGAGGTCATCGAGTACAAAGAAAAAGTTCTGAATTCTGGAGGAGAAAGCAAAGAAGGCGTTGTAATCAAGAACCCTTCTTCGACCTATGGTCAGAAAAACTCCTGGCTCAAACTCAAGAATTTTGACACCGCAGACTGCTTCATCACCGGAATCGACAGGACAATCGAGATGGACAGGACAGGCATACCACACTCCTGGTTTCTCGGTTTGTACGACAACTCCGGTCAGATTGTCGAGATGGGCAAGGTTGGCACCTACTTGAAGGAGGTCGATCCATCGAAAATCGTCATCGGAACCATCGTCGAAATACAGTACCAGCAGGTCACTGAGGACCGAAAGTTTCGCGGTCCTTTCATCCTTAGAATAAGAGAGGACAAGAAAAAGGAAGAGTGTACTTTTTCCCAGATTCCTTCTCTTGCCAAGATTTCAACTTAAGGCTGCGAAAATCCTGAAATAAGATACGCAAATGAAGAATTAAGCAGCTCTTGAAAGCAGCCCGGATTCACAAAAATGCCTCATCGCTCGTAGTAGATGAAGTCCCGGTTCCGGTTGTTACGGAAAATGAAGTACTGGTTAAGGTCCGTGCCGCCGGGGTCTGCCATACGGAGCTGCACTTTTTGGACGGGACAATACCGATCCCTGGAGAAGCAATGACTCTTGGACACGAAATAGCAGGGGTTGTTTCAAAAGTTGGAAAAGGCGTCAAAGGCCTGGAGGAGGGAAACCGGGTGATCGTAAGTAACGGCGTCGCCTGCAATAACTGTTCTCAGTGCCTCGAGGGAAGAGAAAACCTTTGCGAGAACCTCCAGCAGCTTGGGTTTTCACTCGACGGTGGATATGCGGAGTTCGTGAGAGTCAGATCTGATCTCTGCATTAGAATTCCTGATGAAATCTCTTTCGAACAGGGTGCTGCCCTAACTTGCGGTTCCGCAGCATGTTATCACGCGCTATTTGACATTGGAGGATTGAGCGCTAGAGATACTCTTTTGATTAACGGGATGGGCGGTGTCGGTTTCAGCGCTCTTCAAATTGCGAAGAACGCGGGCGCAAGATGCATTTGCGTGGACATCGTGGATGAAAAACTCGATATAGCGAAAAAACAGTTTCACGCCGACGAAACGATAAACGGTAGGAAGGAGAACGTAGCTGAAAGAGTTCGTGAAATTACGTCGGGCCGCGGGGTCGATTTTCTCCTGGAACTCGTCGGCATTCCAGCGACGATGAAATACTCAATTGATGTTCTTGCAAAGAAAGGGCGAATCGTTTTCGTCGGTTATTCAAACGCGGACTTTGTGGTGAGTCCTATTTCGATGATCTTGAAAGAAGCTTCGGTTCTCTCATCCGTCGCTTACAGAAAGTCAAATTTGATCGAGGTTAGAGATCTCGCCGCAACCGGCAAGCTAAAGCCCCTCGTTGTGGGTCGATACCGTCTGGACGAAGTGAACGAGGCTCTGAATCAATTGAAAACCGGGTCAGCTATTGGTCGGTCAGTTGTGATATTCGACTAGTTTTGTCTAATTCCGTGACTTCTTTCGACTTCGGTCAGGGTTGAATCAAGTGCTTCCATAGCTCTGTCAACCTCTTTCTCGGTTATGCAAAGAGGAGGCTGGAATCTTATTCTGTTGTAGAAAAGGCCACCCCGGCCAATTATGACGCCTCTCTTCAGCATACCCCGGAGAATCCCATCGAGCATTTCATCGCCGGCTGGTTCTCGTGTGGTTTTGCTCTTCACAATCTCTCCGCCTATCATCAACCCCTTGCCGTCGACACAATCCAGGAATGGATGCTTCTCCTCCAGGAGCTTCATTTCCTTTAGGGCATGCGCGCCCACTTTGGCAGAATTTTCGATCAGGTTCTCTTCTTCGATTACTTCGAGATTAGCTAGGGCCGCGGCGCAGCTCACCGGATTTCCACCATAGGTTGAAAATGTCGGGCCGTGGTAGGAGTCTGCGATTTCCGATGACGAGGCAACCGCGCCAATGGGAAAACCGCTGGCAAGCCCCTTCGCCATCGTGATAATGTCTGGATTAACGCCGTAATTCTCAAACCCGAAGGTTGTACCCATTCGACCGAATCCAGTCTGGACTTCGTCAGAGATGAACAAGATATCGTTTGCGTCCAAGATTTTTTTCACTTCTTTGAAGTATTCTGGCGGAGCAGGAATAACCCCACCCACTCCGTATGCAGGTTCCGCTATGAAAGCGGCGACTCTTCCACTTGACTCTGTATTCAGCATGTGCTTGACGTATTGCGCGCACGCGTAGCCGCACTTTGGGGGCCCTTCTTTGTATCCGAGCGGACACCTGTAGCAATAGTAGGAAGGAGCGTGCATGAAACCTGGAACGAACGGCCCCATGTCGGCGATCCACGACCCGATTCCTGTAGCGCTGATCGTCGACCCCGTCCTGCCATGATACCCGTTCTGAAGCGAAATAATCTCGAACTTGTGAGAGTACTTCTTTGCAAGAGTTATTGCATGATCGTTTGCCTCTGAACCGCTGTTACAAAAGTAAACTTTCTTCGGGGTTCCTTTTTCAAAAGGGATAGAGTCAGAAATCTTCTTTGCAAGATACGCCTCCGGGGCAGTCTGGAATAGAGAGCTCAGATGGGTTAGTCTTTCGGCCTGGTCCTTCACCGCTTTGACTATCTTCGGATGGCAGTGCCCCGCATTTACAACTGCGACTCCCGCAAAGCAATCGAGGTATTCTTTTCCCTCAGAATCCTTGAGAGTAGTCCCGTGTCCCTCTACAAATACAACATCGTGCCAAGAGTGAACGCAAGGCATGATGTATTTCTCGTGAAGCTCGTTTACTTCCTCTTTCAGGCTTTTTGCATTCTCGTCATCTTGCAATTGTAAAGACCGCCCAAGAGTCTTGCTCGAATCTCAGTCTTAAAACGATTTTATTGAGCTAATCGAGGAACTGTTCGAAGAATTACTTCAGCACTCTTTCAATCAGCTTTTTCGAAGCCTTGTTTGCATTGACCATCAATGCCTTTTCGTTGGCTGTTTGGAGATTTCTGTTTTTCATAACTAGCTTGCCGTCGATCATTACATTGTCAACGTCATCACCGTGGGCGGAATAAACAACATGTGCGAAAACATTCGTATTTTTTCCCAAGATGACAGGTGTCAGTCTCGGAGTTTCCAAGTTTATGGTGATCAGATCAGCCTTCTTTCCGGGCTCAAGAGAGCCGATCTCTTTTTCCAAACCTAGAGCTTTGGCACCATTTATTGTCGCCATCCTGATCACTTGTTCTGATGGCAGAATGGAGGCATCGAGAAGCCTAGCTTTTTGACCCAGCGAAGCGAACTTCATCACTTCAAACATATCTACTGTGTTGTTGCACGGCGCATCATCGGGTCCTAGTCCAACATTTATTCCTGCATCCAAAAGTTCAGCTACCCTTGCAATCCCGTTTCCAAGTTTCATATTCGATACAGGGTTGTGAGAGACGTTGGTCCCTTTCTTAGCGAGGATTGAAATTTCATTGTCACTCAGCCACACGCAGTGAGCAGCAACTACATCCCGCCCTAAAACACCGAGCTTGTCAGCGTATTCAACCGGTGCAAGTCCACCATTTTTCTCTTTACACATCTCCACCTCTGCCCTGGATTCGTTGAGGTGTATGTGGATTCCCGTATTGTATTTGGTTGCAAGTTCTCTTGATTTCTCCAAGAACTGACCCGAGCAAACGGGGATCCATTCGACGCCAAACCATATCTTGATTCTACCACCCGCAGAGTTGTTTTTCTTCCTGAACGCCTCCTCGTTATCCATCAGAGTTTCCTGGCCGGGAATGAGGTCAGCTGCTTCGCTAGAGACCACCGCGCGTATGCCGATCTTCTCCGCGCTTTCTGCGCAAGCGATAATGTGCCGGTACATGTCGTTGACTGTAGTCGTGCCTGACTTGATCGCCTCGGCGTAGGCAAGTGAAGACGCCACCCTTGCATCGATTGGCTGCATTGAAGCCAGCATCGGATAGTAAATTCGATCGAGCCACTCTTCCAGACCCATGTGCTCTCCGACTCCCCTGCTGAGATTGTCCGAGTGAAAGTGAAGGCTAACGAGCCCCGGCATTGTGACGTGATTTTTTGCGTCGATTACGTAGTCGTATCTCGAAGCTCTGATCTTACCTTGATTTGAGCTTCCGACTTGATCGATCCTGTCACCGTCGATTGAAACAAATCCGTTTTCAAAGTGGCGAAATTTCTCATCGCAAGTTATCAAAAATCCATTCTTGAGAAGCGTTTTTTCGTTACTTTTTTTCAACTGGATTCCTTTTCTCGACGTTCAAATGAAAGAATCTAGGGATTCTGTTAAAGTTTAATTTGTAACCGTGCGTTTTGCGATCTGTCATGGAAGTGATCGGAGAGGATGAATTCGAAGACGCAGTGGATGGCGCATGGGCTTGCATTAGATCTGAGGCAATGCAAAAACTGGTGGTTGATCTCGTCAACATACCCAGCAGAACCGGCAGAGAAGGAAAAGCAGCAGAATATCTGGTCTCGTACATGACTTCCCGAGGTCTAGATTCGGAGCTGATGAAGATAAGCGAAGATCGCGCCAATGCCATAGGAACTCTTCACGGCGAGGGTTTCGGCCCGAGGGTCCTGTTCAATGGCCACTTGGACACGTCATTCACCGGCGAAGATGAGGAGGATCTGCCTGCGACCGGCCCACTCACCGACGGTTTCCGTCCGAAGGCGGTGGTCAAGGGCGAATGGGTTCACGGATTGGGAGCAATCAACATGAAGGGAGGCGTTGCCGCATACACAGAAGCGGCATGTGCTCTAAAAGAATCAGAAGTCATCTTGAAAGGAGAAGTCGTTGCCGCGGCTGTCGCGGGGGAAATAGAGAAGACCCAGGTAAAGTCCCTCACCAAGAATTATTCGGGCGAGCTTTACGAAGGCGCCGGCTTTGGAATGGAGTACTATCTTAAACACTCCAAATGGCCCGACTATTCGATCACTTGCGAGCCTACTGGTATGGCAGTAACAAGAGCAAAATGTGGTTACGTTTTGATCAAACTGACCACGCATGGTGATCTCACCTACCGGCCCTACTCTGATGAAGATCGGATTCGAAACGCAATCGTTTCGATGTCAAAAGTCGTGGGGGCAATCGAGCGAGAATTTTCGCCGGAGTATACTAGAAGACACACTATCGACCTTGGGCCGGATTTTGGAATTCTAAAGCCGCGGGTGAACATTGGCTCGATAGAATCGGGCTGGCCTTACAAACCGGGGTTTGTCCCGGCAATTTGCTGTTCCTACCTTGATGTCAGACTCGTACCTGGACAAACTCCACAGGAGGCATATCTGGAGCTTGAAACCTTTCTGGACGATGTGGAAGAGATCGAGGAATTGAAGGTCGAACAAGAAATATACGGTGTCAAAGCACCTTCTCTAGAAACTCCCTCAAATTCGAAGGTAGTCATCGCCTGCACTAACGCTTTCGAATATGTTTCAAATGCAAAACACAAGCCCGCCTCTCCAGGAAGGAATAGCTTCGGCGACGATTCTCTTGTGACTAGGAAATACGGGATACCATCCGTAACTTGGGGACCTGGAGGTCAGCTCCCGGAGTATGCCGGAGCGGCTGCGGCGGCGGGTGGCGAGGGAGAGTTCATTCGCATCTCTGATCTCTTAGTGGCATGCAAGATGTACATAGTCGCAGCTCTGAACATTTGCAACCGCGAAAGCATTCCGGCTACCCAAAAGTGACCGTGTTGATGAAGGGAGATGTGTCCCATGCACTCATAGTGGGATCGACGTAGAAGCTCTTGATGACATTCTTCTTCCAGACCAGCGAGCCGTCGGCGTACCAGAGCTTCATAACGCCCAACCAAGCGTACGGGGCATCATTGTAGATCTGTTTTTCTGCTGCGGCCAGCTGAGTGTGAATCTTTGTTAGATTGTCACTGCTGAGCATCGCGGTGATAGCGCTCTGAACAACTGGGTTCGAGTAAATAGCAGTATTACCTGCGTAGGACTGGTTACTCACAAAAGTGATCCAATTGTCCACTGCCGTCATCCTGTCAGCTGCCCAAGTGCCAAAGTACTCGACCAGATTTCCGATTTGAGCGGCGTTCTGCACTTCGTATGAATAAGACCCGTATGGGGTATAGAATACACTGGGATCCTGGACGTTAATTGCAACATTGATGCCTATTTGCGCAAGATCGCTTTGAACTGTCTGGGCAACATTGGACCCAAGCGGGTATTCACTAACGATGTTCATCGAAAGCGTTGGAAGGCCGGAAACGTTGATGCCATTCAGGTACTGCTTTGCCAGCGTCAGATTATACTGGTAGGAATAATTTCCGGGATTATAGTAACCTGACCATGCAGGAAACTCTGGTCCAAAGTAGGGGCTTGACTTACCCAAAAAGGCTGCTTGTGATATTTGGGCGTAGTTTAGGGCGTGAACGATAGCTTGCCGAACAGCCGTGATATTTGTCGGGTAGATCTGCGTATTCAATCCCAGGGATGAGTCTAGCGAACTCCAGGACGGCAAACTCAGATAATTGTACTGAGCCGAGTTTGCCTGAACGAGATTCCAATTGGTTTGAAGAATTGCGGCAATCTGCACAGCACCTGAGTTCAGATCTGAGTATCTTGTGATGTCGTCCGGCTTGTAGTATATGATCGCCTCTTTTACATGACCCGGGTCAAGCAAGGGCTGAGTGGCAATCTGCTGTGCTGAGAGTCCATTGCCCCAATAGTTGGGATTTTGTTTGAAAATTACGTATGCACTCTGCGAAGCGGAGGTGACCATGTAAGGACCGGTTCCAGGGATTGGGTTGAGATTAAAGTAAGAGTTGTAAGCGGTGGCTGTGCCAAAACCTCCGTGATCGAGAGCCCACTGGGCATCGAATACCTGCCCGAAGCCGGTCTCCAAAAGACCGAGGAATTGATTATACGGGACGGAAAGCTGGAATACTATTGAATCCGAAGTGGTAACGTAGATTGGCCAGGATTTGTTAGTCATTAGGGCAAGACTCTGCGAAGACGGGTTAGTCAAGCCCGACTGGTTAATCATCGCAATTGTTGAAGCTCCGAATTTGACGTTTGACATGTTGAAGATTGGATAACCGCCAAACCAGGCAGATGCGTTCCCGGAAAGGTAGTACCAGACATACATTGACATCCAAAGCTGATACGAATTGAATGGATTGCCGTCCGAAAATGTCACGTTCTTCTGCAGGTTGAAAGAGTAATCGTATCCGTTTGCAGAAATGTTCCAGCTCTGCGCGAGTCCCGGAACATAAATGATGCTCCCGTTGGAAAATTCTGTCTGTTCATTTACAAACAAAAGTGGTTGATATACGTCGTATAGCAACCAGTCGGGATAGAAAGTGCTACTTTCCACATAGAAAATATTGAGGCCGCTTGCTGGCCACGTGGAATCATCTATCGACAAAATTCCGGAAGAAGTGCCTGAGGAATTAGACGAAGAGGCGGTAGTTGAAGTCGAAGATGAACTCGATGTTGGAGAACTTGAAGATGAATAATTTGATGTCGAAGAAGATGACAACACTGACGATGAAGCGCTCGAGGATGTACTTGCTGCTGTATTCGTAGTGGATTGCATCAAGTCAGTAGTTGTCGCCGAGGATGTCGATGACGTGTTGCTTACGGTGGAGAGGTAAATACCGGCGCCAAGGACAATTATTACGATTATAACGAGCGCGATGATTATGGTTCTTCCGATTCCTCGGCTGCTCCACCCCTTCGGAGATTTCATTAATTCAGATTCTAAAACCCCCGCGTTTGAGTTCATTTATGGTTTCTTCCAAGATTTGTTCGGGAGTTGTCTGGAAATTAGCTAACCGCGGGTACCTGCTCGATCCTCATAATCTTGGAAATTACGGATAGATTTTCATGCCGCTTTAATTCGCAGTACTCAAAAAGGGATAAGGGCATGGTAGAAACTCTACTCATAAAAAAAGCAATTGTCGTCACGGTTGATGATTCAGGCAATGTCTTCGAAGATGGCGGAATCCTGATCGAAGATAACAAGATAGTAGCAGTTGGCAAAACGGACGACGTTGTTTCGCAATCGAGAAAAACTCCCGATAAAACGATCGACGCAAAGGGAATGGTTGCCTTACCGGGTCTGGTCGATTTACATTATCACACCGCAATTGCAAGAGGCGTCAACGATGGAATGCCTCTCGACAAGTTTCTAGAGAACTTCTGGTACCCAAAACTGAGACTGATTGAACCCGAAGAAGTATGCTGGGCAGCTATGAACTGCTACGCCGAAGCGATCAAATCCGGTACGACCTGCGCGAACGATATGTACAGGCATATGATTTGCGCCGGAGACGCAGCGGAGAAGATCGGCATCCGGGCTGTGCTTTCTTGCGACGCAGCCGACAAATCAGAGGGACTGGACACGCTTTCGGACAATGACGAACTAATCAGAAAGAAACATGGGGCGGCAAATGGCATGATAACAACGAGAGTCGGAGTGGAATGGGTTCCGATAGCATCAATGGAGTTCCTGTCCGGGGTCCGAGAACTGGCGGACAAGCATCAAGTAGGCATTCACATTCACCTGAACGAGTCTCTCGCTGAACTTGAAATGAGCAAGAAGAGGCATGGAAAAAGACCCCTTGAGCTAGCATACGACCTTGGAATTCTTGGCCCGGATTGCGTGGCGGCTCACTGCGTCTGGCTTTCCGGAAGAGAAATCATGCAGCTGAAGCAGAGCGGAACGAGTGTGTCTTACGACCCCGGATCGAATGCAAAACTGGGTAACGGGATTTGCCCGGCACCAGAGCTTCTGGACGCAGGGGTAAACGTGGGTTTAGGGCATGACGACGATGAAGCTAACAATACGTGTGATCTTTTTGAAACCATGAAGTTCGGATCTGTAATCCAGCGGGCGAGCCGGGCAGATGCATCTCTAATGCCGGCCCGAAAGATGATCGAGATGGCAACTCGCAATGGTGCAAAAGCTCTCGGAATCCCCGCAGGCACTCTTGAAGCTGGAAAACTCGCGGACATCATCCTGATCAATATGAAGACGCCGAGACTTACTCCTGTTGTACTAGGCAGATACTCGAACGTCCTGTCTCACGTCGTATTCGCAGCTCACGGTGATGACGTAAACACTAGCATCATCAACGGTAAGGTCGTAATGGAGAACCGAAAGTTGCTCACGGTGGACGAGGACGAAGTAATCAGGAAGGCAACTGAAAGCTGCAACTCCCTTTTGAGTAGAATCCCGTCCTGAGAGTTCTTTCGTGCTTGACGAGGACTACGAGCTGATTTGAGCAAAAGCGAATTTACCGGTATAATTGACGCTCACGCGCACTCGGACAGAAAGTTTTCCTGGCAGCATAGTCCGGAACAACTGCTCAACATGATGAAAGAGTGTGGAATTGTCCGAAGCGTTCTGACCTCGTACTGGGATCTGCCTTCAAAGGCTGACCCCAAAGCTCTCCAGAGGTTTGAAACTGCTCTAAAGAATCACGATGAATTCATCGGTTTTCTGCGGTTGAATCCAAATGATCCGGTGGCGGAAACTCTACTCGCTCGAATGGCTGGAGAAAAGATTGTTTCAGGACTAAAGCTGAATCCGATGACTTCAGGTGTTCTGCCTACCAGCGGCAATTCTTTGAAACTTGTTGCCGCATCTTCGGAGTTGGGCCTCCCGGTCCTCTTTCACAGTGGAGACGATCCATTTTCGAACCCACTTCAAATCGAGAAAGTGGCGATAGACTGCCCTGAAGCTTCGATTATTATGGGACACATGGGGGGATTTTTTTACGTCGAAGAGGCAATTCGGGTTGCAAAGAGGAATTCCAATGTATACCTTGAAACCTCAGTCATGCCGTATCCTGAAATGATCAGATTAGCTGCAAAATCTATTGGCGTCGAAAAAATTTTCTTTGGATCGGATGCGCCCGGCGTAAACTCGATTGTTGAGATTCAAAAGATCATTGCCTCGGGGCTTTCCAAGAAAGAGCAAGAAAATATACTCTGCAAGAATTTTCTCGGGTTGATTTCTCGCAGTTGAACAGCCTCCCCGAGAATGTAATTGACGCCAATGTCAAAATCGGAGTTTCGGCGTACGGTCCGAGTCATTCGGTAGAGCAGTGCCTAGAGTCTATGAACAAGTTCGGAATTGCCAGATCTATAATCTCCTGCTTTACTCCACCCGATCTTTCTTTCGAGAAGGCGAACACCATAATAGAGAAAATCACCCGTGAAAACCGAACGAGATTTTTTGGAGTGGTTAGAGTAGATCCTAGGTTCGACGGGGCGAAAAGAATCTTGCGAAAGTTTCTCAGAAAAAAATCCTTTGTCGCGGTGAGTTTGAACCCATTTGAGCAGGCTTTCAAGGTCGGCGATCCTCTGGCAAAAGAGATCTATGAGTTAGCAGAGGAATTCGACTGTCCTGTTTTGTTAGAAAGTGGGTTTCCAATCGTTTCCATGCCGTTACAAGTCTCCGAGGTCGCCAAGGAGTTCAGAAAAGTAGATTTTATTATGACCCATTCCGGTCAGCTTATGGCGAGTGGGCAATCGGAGTATGATTCTCTCCGGGCGATGCTGGAAAATGGAAATCTGTACTGTGATACTTCACAAATCATCTTGTCTGGGCTCGGGGGGTTTATCGAGCAGGTGGTTCGGGCAAACGAAAAGAATTCTCGGGACCGCGTAATCTTTGGATCAAATTCGCCAATGGGAGATGTTTCGGTCGAGCTATTGCGAGTAAAGAGCGCGAACATTGGCGAGATCGAACGCAATCGGATCTTTTCGGAAAACGCGTTGAAATTGTTCAGCCTCTGATCGAATCAAAAAAAGATATAATCAGTTCAAGGAACGTTTTGAATTTACACTCCAAAAGCAGGAAATAATCTCTTGTCAAGACAGATTCAGTCCAAAATCAGCGATAGTAAAAAAGTCCTCAGCCACAAACTTACAGAAAAGATTGACAGGAATGAAGTTTCGAAACTCCTGAGCGATCTCGTCAAAGTTCCTAGCGTAACCGGATCTGAGGGCGACGCGGCGAGATTTCTAAAAGAATGGTGCGACAAGAACGGCCTGCCGTGCGAGCTTCAGCAGGTCAGCGGGGATAGATACAACGTCATCGTAAAGATCCAAGGTTCGACAGGTAAGTCCACGATTCACTTTGACGGACACATTGACACTTATCCCATGACGGACGAGTGGAACAAAAGCCTCGTGGGAAAAATTACTCGAGAGAGAATTTACGGAATCGGCTCGGTTGATGACAAGGGAGGAACGGTTGCAATGCTCGTTGCTGCAAAATCAATAATGAATTTGGGGATTGAAACCGAAGGTAACATCATTCTAACAGCAGTACCGGGACATCTTGAAGGAGGCTCGGGTGTTCGAAAGCTAGTGGAAAAGGGGTTCAAGGCTGACGTCGGGATTGTTTGCGAACCGACAACGATGAAGATCATAACTTGCCACATGGCTTCTCTTTACTTTGAAATAGTAACGAAGGGAGTGCCTGCTCTCGATACATACAAAGAAAACGGAGTTAACGCGATCCTCCACATGACTCGAATAATTAGTGAACTTCAGAGGTTAGAGAAAAGCTACCAGAAAAAGTACAGGCACCCAATTCTTGGAGTTCCTCTGGTCAATATTGGAAAAATAAACGGTGGGTTCAGACACAACATCGTTCCCGACGAATGTCGCCTCGCATTCTCGATTAGATACCTGCCCGGTCAAACAATCGAAGGAATCAAGAAAGAGATCCAGGAAATTTTTGCAAAATTGAAGAAAGACGATATTCCAGATCTTGAAGCTTCGATTTCGTATCTAAAGGGGTGGTATGACTGGCCCCGTCTTCCGCTAGAAATTCCCAGAGATAGTCAGCTCGTCAAATCAGTGGTTCATGCTTACGAAACTACAACCGGAGATAAACCAGTAATTACCGGCGAAAAGTACTGGACCGATGCTTCAATTTTCACTGCTGCTAATGTTCCTTCGATTGTATTCGGTCCTGGGAACGACGAGTGCTACTGGATCGACGAATACATGGAAACTAGCCAGCTCTTGAATGCAACAAAAATCTATGCGATGCTGATGTCTGAGATGACGTCCATGTCTCCAACAGAGCTGAGGAAAGGGATCTAGGTCACGGTCGTCTTTCGCGACTCAAATTCTGTATCGCAGAGTTCGATCAATATGTTGGCTGTGAGCTTTGGATGACAGAAATTTACAGGGTGACCCATTGCTCCGATCCTGGGCGCCGAATAGATCATATCGATTCCAACAGACTTCAGCTCTCCCGCTACTTTCTCAAGATCCGAGTCGACAGAAAACGCAAGATGATGCATAGCATTCCTCTTCTGTTTTTCGAGAAACTTTGCAACAGTTCCTTCGTTATCTAGTGGTTCCATAAGCTCCAAAATGCTATTGCCGGTTTCAACTAGGACAAAAGCGAGGCCTAACGACTTTGATTCGATCCTGTTCGAAGCTGAAAGGCCAAACTTTGAAATGAAGGTCTGGCTTGCCTCTTCGAGGTCAAGTACCGCAATTCCAACGTGGTTTAGCCCTGTAACTTTGAACAACAAATCACCAGGATCATTTAGAAACTATTTTCTTACCTATGAGCTCATCAATTTCATTCTCGCCTATCCCGAATTGTTTCAATATTTTCTCCGAATGTTCGCCGAGGCGCGGGGGAGCATCCCTCGGAATTACCGGAGACTCATTGATGGTCAGCGGCTGACGAATCGACTGATAGACTTTGGATTGATCTGAATTGTGAACGGGCGTATCGCAGATGAGTTCGAGAGCTTTAGTCTGCTCGCTTTCCAGAACCTCTGGCAACGATCCGACCGGACCGCAAGGAACTCCGCGAGATTCAAACAACTCCAGCCAGTAATGGGCCGTCGCCTCGCCCAGCCTCCCGTTGATTATCTGAGCGAGCTGCTTCTGATTTCTTACGCGGTCAGAATTCATGGCAAAAAGAGGCTCTGAAAGAAGTTCCGGAAGATCAATTGCGTCAACGAAGCGGTGCCACATTTCTTCGCTTCCGGCGCCTGCGATGGCGACGTAACCATCTTTCGCTCGGAATGCCTGGTAAGGCGCAAATGTTGGACTCGCAGAACCCATCCGGCGCGGTACGTTTCCCGAGGCGAGGTAATCGCACGCAAGAATTGATAGCAGCGAAACAGAGCCTTCGTAAAGAGACGTGCTGATCCTGGATCCTTCAGAACTGGACACTCGTTCGAAAAGCGAAGACAGTATTCCAATCGCTGAAAATAGTCCCGCTGCAAAGTCAGTTATCGGAACGCCGACCTTGACGGGCTCGGAGTCTATCTCTCCTGTTAGATCCATTATTCCCGTGACAGCTTGAAGGATCAGGTCAAACCCTCGCCTCTCTCTTAATGGTCCCTTTGCTCCGAATCCGGAAATGTCAGAGTAGACCAGTCGTGGATTTATTTTATGGCACTCGTCGTACCCTATCCCCAGGGACTCCATAGTCCCGGGACTAAAGTTCTCTACGAGAACGTCGAAATTAGGCACGAGCTTTGTCAGGAAGAGCTCGCGACCTTCTTTTCTCTTCAAGTTCAAAGCGAGACTTTCCTTGCCCCGATTCAGACTCAAGAATAGAGTACTTTCGCCCGAGACGAAACTTGGGCCGGCGCTTCGGTAGGGATCTCCTAATCCGGGCTTTTCTACCTTTACAACCCGCGCGCCGAGGTCTGCCAAAATCTGGGTGCAGAAAGGACCCGAAACGAATTGAGTGAGGTCCAGAACATTCAAGCCTTGGAGGGGACGAGCAGTCATTCGATTAACTCCAGATGCTATACGACGAGGCCCGGATCTTTGTACGTTCCGAATGCTAGCTTCATTACCGCGGTTATCTCTCCAACCGTAGCATATGTTTTCACGGCCTCGATGAGGACCGGAATGACGTTTGCGTTGCTATTTTCGCACGCCAACTTTACTTTGTCAAGAGCTGCGGCGACTAGCTTTGCATCTCTTTTTCTTCTGAGAGCCTTTACCCTTTTCTTTTGCAGGAGAGAAGCCTTTTCATCGGGGTGCTGAATTTCGATCCGACTTTTTGACTGAGTCGTGTATTTGTTTCGCCCAACCACGACCCTTTTACCGGATTCGATGTCGATCTCCTGCTTGTAAGCGCGGTCGATCACCTCTCGCTGTGGATATCCTCTGACGACGGCATTTGGCATTCCGCCCCAAACGGCGTCTATTTGATTCATTTTTTCCAGGATCTTTTCTTCTAGTTGATCTGTTAATCGTTCGATGAAAAACGAACCGCCAAGGGGATCCACGGTTTTTGTCACGGCGCTTTCGTACGCAATGATCTGCTGAGTTCTAAGACAAATTTTCACGGATTCTTCGGTCGGAATCGATAGAGCCTCGTCATACGCCATAACATGGATTGATTGCGCGCCTCCAAGAACCGCGGCAAGGCATTGCATGGAGCTTCTTACGACGTTATTGATCGGTTCCTGCGCAGGGAGAACTGCGCCCGAGCCTCCAGAAAAAAAACGGAGTCTTTCGGACTCTTCTTTCTTGCTGTGAAATCTTTCTCTGGCCACTTTTGACCATATTCTGCGAGCGGCTCGAAACTTTGCAATCTCTTCAAAAAAATCTCTCCCGCAGGCAAAGTGAAAACTCAGATTTGATGCAAATTTGTCAAAGTCAAGACCCCTCCTGATTAGCTCTTGGCTGTAAGAAATTGCGTCGGAAAGGCAAAAGGCGACTTCCTGGATCGAGCTGGCGCCCATCTCTTTTACGTGGAAACCTGTTACAGATACAGGATTGAACTCTGGCACGTTTTTTATTGAATACTCGATAACGTCGCAGACCAGTCTGACGGATGGCTCGGGCGGAAATATGAATGCCTTTCTCGCAAGGAATTCCTTGAGAATGTCGTTTTGCAAGGTCCCGCGAAGTAGAGAAATATCGATCCCCCTTTTCTCTGCCATTGCGAGATACATTGCAAAAATAACGGGGGCTGTTGCGTTGATGTTGAGGTGGGTGCTCACCTGATCTATCGGAATACCTTCGAATAATTCTTCTATGTCCTTGAGGCTACTTATCGCGACCCCAACGACCCCTACGTCGTCTTCAGCGATTTCATCGTCTGAGTCGTAACCGAGTTGCGTGGGAAGGTCAAAAGCAACACTCAGCCCGGTCTGACCCTGTGCCAAAAGATACTTGTACCTCTTATTTGATTGCGACGCATCACCCATTCCTGAATACTGGCGCATCGTCCACAGCCTTCCCCGGTACATAGTTTCATATGGACCACGAGTAAATGGCGGTTTTCCCGGGAGACCAAGTCTCGCTTCTAGATCTTGAATGTCGCCTTCAGAATAAAACTGGACAACGGGAATTCCTGAATCCGTCTCGAATTTGCGCTTCTCGATTGATCTGTGTTCCATGGAATTCGAGTGCAGACTGTATCTCCACCGCTCCGTGATTAAGAATTCTAGATTGCGGCTCTCCGCTTAACCTTTTTCTCACTGCCTTTTTTGAGAGCGCCTTTCAAGAATTCTCCAACCTTTGATATTGGCGTCCCAGTGGGAACGATGACATCGATTCCTAACCTTCGAAGCTTTGGAATATCTTCGTCGGGAATAATGCCTCCGATCGCGGTCTTTACTTTCCATCCCTTTTTTTCTCTGATCCTTTCAATCAAGCGTTTGGCAACTTTGAGGTGCGTACCGGATAAGATACTGAGACCGATGATCTCCACATCCTCTTGAATGGCAACTTGGATAATCTGATCGATTGTCCCGTAAAGTCCCAGGTAGATCACCTCGAATCCCGCGTCTCGGAGCGCTCTGCTGACAACTAGAGCTCCCCTATCGTGACCGTCGAGACCAGGTTTTGCAATCAGGATTCGTGGTGGCTTTTTGCCGATCTCCGATGAAAACGCTCGAATTTCTGATCTCGCGCCTGACGTCTTCTGCATTCCTTCCTCGATTGGGATTTAATAGTCATAACGCGGTTGAAGTATAATTCTTGCGCTCGATTTTGAGATCGAACAGATGGTCAACCGGCGAATATCAGTAACAAATATTTTGAGTTCGACGAGCACTCGGGGCAGTGAGGTTCTAAATTGTCCCCTTATGAAGCCGGCGGAAAGAAGGAACTTTTTCAGGCTGTTGACAGTAAAATTGCTGCTTTAGAGCAAGATAGTATTGATCTGCTTTCGAGACTGATAGGATTCAATACATCTGATCCTCCAGCAGCTAATTGCGAAGATGCTCAGTTTTGGCTGCAGAGATATCTAATAGAAAAGATGGGCGCGAATTCCACAGAAACTTTTGAGGATTTTCCAAAAGATCCTCATCTAGTCGCCAGATTCAAATCGAGCGCTAACAATGGACGATCGATAATATTCAATGGCCACATGGACGTTGCGGAAGTTCGACCCGACGAAAAGTGGCGCTATGGTCCTTTCACCCCGATTCTAGAAAACGGGATATTTTATGGAAGAGGGTCAACGGACATGAAAGGTGGAATGACAGCTATGCTGATGGCGATTAGGGCGGTACGGGAAAGTGGCATTAAGCTCGGAGGTGATGTCATTTTTGAATCGGTTGTCGGAGAGGAGGCGGGAGAGGCGGGCACGAAAACCTGCATTGATCGAGGGTATCGCGGAGATTTTGCTGTGATCTCAGAGCCCACGAATTTTAGAATCCAAGGACAGGGTGGCGTTATCACATGTTGGCTCACGGTAAAGAGCAAAACGACCTTTCACGATGGGAACCGGAGAAGGATGATTCACGCTGGAGGAGGTTTGTACGGCGCGAGTGCAATCGAAAAAATGGCAAAATTGCTCGCATCGGTTCAAGATTTGGAGAGACACTGGGCAGTGATGAAGTCAGATCCAAGGATGCCTCCAGGGAGCACGACAATCAACCCATCATTCATCCATGGCGGAAGGCATCCTGCGTTCATCGCCGATGAGTGCAAACTGTGGCTGACGGTTCACCTGCTGCCCAGCGAGACTTATTCAGACGTGCAAAAAGAGATCGAATCCTGCTTGCTAGCCGCATGCGAATCCGATCCATGGCTGAAGAACAATCCGGTAGAATTCAGTTGGGGTGGCAAGTCAATGTTTAGAGGTACCGGAGAAATCTTTCCTTCAGCAGAAATCGATGATAACGCGGATCAAACTCTAGTGCTAAAGAGGGCACATGAATCAGTATTCGACAGATCCGAACCAGTTTCGATAATGCCGTCGGTCACGGACGCCGGATGGTTTGACGAGGCTGGAATACCCGTTGCAATTTACGGACCCGGCGATCTCGCTCAGGCACACACAGTTGACGAGTTTATCCGGTGGAAAGAAATCACAGATGCGTCAAGGATCTACGCTCATCTCTTGATTGACTGGTGCGGTACCGAATAGTCTTTTTGAGGTCTTTTCTTGTCAAATCCAAGATTCGGAATACACCTGCCTAACTCTGGGGGAGGAGCTGTATCTCCTGATTCACTGGTTGAATACAAGACGATAAGAAAAATCGCGCTTGAAGCCGAAAAACTTGGATTTGATTCAGTCTGGGCAAACGAACACCTGACTTTGCCCACTGATCAAACGCCCACTGAAACAAAATTCTTTGAGCCCCTTACTCTTTTGTCATCGATCGCCTCGGAGACAAGAAAAATAAACTTGGGTACGGCAATTGTAATCTTGCCCTTTAGAGATCCTTTTGTTCTCGCAAAGGAAGCCGGAACGTTAGCTGAAATCAGTGGAGATCGTTTCATTCTCGGCGTGGGACCGGGTAGATTTGAAAGAGAGTATTCAGTCCAGAACAAGAATTGGAAGGAGCGCAACAAGAAACTCGAAGAACAGATCGCTATGATCCGGGAGCTTGTCTCAGGAAAGCCCTTCCAATATAGTGGAAAGTTTTTTTCGGCAAATGGTTTTTCAATGAGACCCATTCCGGGAAAGATGCCAATTGTACTCGGCGGCTCAAGCGCAATTGCGGTCAGTAGAGCCGTCAGACTTTGCGACGGCATTATGCCTGGTCATATCACAGTAGATGAAGCTGAAAGCATAAACCGGTCGATTACTCTCGAGCTGGGGAGCGATAAGAATCGCACTGAACGAGGCTTTACTTTTTACAATGAAATGATCCTAAGCATCGACGAGGACTCTGAGAAGGCAAGGTCGAAATTCCTTGCAAGCACCTATGTAAGGAAAGTACAATACGCAACTGATCTTTCGTCGAAAGCTTTGGTAGGTACACCCCGCGAGGTTATCTCTAAAATAACACAGTATGCGGATGTTGGGGTAAGAGAATTTATTCTGATATTTGCGGACGAGACCGAAACGGAATTTATCGAATCGATGAGGCTATTTTCAACAAAAGTCCTGAATGCCCGGAATTAATGAAACTCAGAGCGCTTGATGTTTCTTTCGGTGTGAAAACAGCTAGCGGGTTTCGATGATGTCGTCTCGTAGGAATTTTTCTTTGGCAGCGGAGACGCACAGGTCGAAATCTGAAAATCCGTTATCGATACCAAAATATGCACATATGCTCGAGATTAACTTAGCTTTGAGATCCTGGGAATTGTGCTTGAACATCTTGTCGATGTTTGACCAGTACTTTTTTGGATCTTTTACAGCAATTTTAGGATCGACAAAAAATGCAATCGAACCAGCTGCTTGAACACCGAGGGCACTCTCTAGCCCGAGGTTTATGCCAATCGTGAGCTTCTGTCCGAAACTCATTCTCTCGACATATGCGGCGCTGCTTTGCATTCTTTGTTCCAACCCCTATTGAGGTGGCTTCGGCGAACTGACTTCTTTTGCAGTTTCCTGTAATTTGCCCTTCTTTGCCTGTTTACTTTTCTTGGAACTCATTCCGAAGGATTTGATCGCTCGCCACAGGATAAAACTGGACAAGAACGCCATCGAAAATGAGTGGACGATTAATCCGGCTAGCTGGTACTCCTGCAAGCCCGGAAGGAATCCGAGATTTATCAGAATCGCAGGGACCTCTGCCATGACAACGACTAGAACGAATACGTATAGTTCGAACTGGAAAGAGCTTACAGTGCGGCTGCGCATTGACAGTGTAGCAATTAATCCGAACGCGACGAAAATCAAGACCAGGCTGATGTAGCTGCCTACGTTAGCGATCGACTGCGCCGTCGGTCCGCTGGGATCGAAAGAAAGAGGAAGAATTGATAGAGGGATCAATCTCTTCTACCCGGCCCGCCTCAAGTAGTAGACGCTAAACATTACCAACACCGCCCAGCTTAGGGGCTGGATGAATGCATCTCCCAGAAATCCGGCAAACGCCGAGTCGTAAGTAATATTGTAGAAAGCGACAAAATGGAAAACTCCGTGTATGACCAAGAAAAGTGCGAGCAGCGTCGTCAGAATCTTCAATGGGCCAATGGCGTTTTTGATCCGCCACGCGAGTAGAATTGTAACAACTGCTGGAACGATAATTACGATCGAGTCAGTTAGGTTCAGCGCCGCTTCTATGCTAATCAACGGATGGAAACAAAACTCGAAACGCGGTGATCATACTAAAGCCATTATCGTTTCGGGCTCTGTACCGTGTCTTCGACTTCCTGTTCCGGTAAAATTGACCCTCATAAGTTAGTAGTTGGCTAGTCTAATTTCATCGAAAATATCGCTTAATCGCTCAATAATTGTCTAATAATACTATTATGTGCTAAATATAATATATATTCTTATAAGCAGGTTCGTCTATTGCCAAGCCTCCACCGAGATGCAAGAATAAATGACAACGACTCAGATCAACAAGCAAATCTTCACTTCTGGAATGATTGGAAATAAGAAAAAATCGAAAATGGGAATAGTGAGTACCATTTGTCTGGCAAAACGTCACAATGCTAGGACAGACGAAGTAGTTATCCCGATTCATGGCAGTTTCAAGAACCGTCCAGAAAGAATTGTAGAAATCCTAAAGGTAATCGACATGGAGCTAGAGAACGGCTATGCACCGCTGCTCATCCATTGCAAGAACGGCCGCGATAGATCGCCTAGCATTGCTGCGCTCTATCTGTTTTACAAGGGAAAATTCGACGACTTTGATTCTGCATTGGAATATGTTAAGGGAAAAAACAGCTCGATAAAACCAAAGGGCGCGTTTGTCGATTTCATCGGAGACCAGGTTCTGCACCTCTTAGACTCTGAAGAGGGAAAGGAGATGCACAAAGCTCCGAGAGAAGGCCACTCGAAGACTCCGCCTGCGGAAAAGACTGCCTGACAACCTTAGCTCTTCAAAGGTTCCAATTTTCCGCAGTTTTTTTCAAAGCTAATAAAATCAAACCCTGATAGTCAGGGCGCGAAAGCTCTGCGGGATATCAAAATTGGATCACATTTTTGTTCTGGGTGTTTGTCAGAATTGCTCCTTGAGAGAAGCCGATGTAGTCCTTCAATCCTTTCAGTTTTGCAGTGATGAAGTCAGGCGTTACGTTTTGCTTTGCAAGCCAGAAAGCAAGCCGGAAATCGAACGACTTTACGACTCCGGGCAGAAAGTATCCGACAAGATTTTCTTGATTACCGGATACCACGCCACGGAATAATTCTGCTAGAAGTATTAGTCAAAGATACTCGAGTTAACATTTAGCAAGTTTGGCGGATTGAGTGGCAGTTGGGATACCTTTGTCAATAATGAAGAATTTCAAGACATTCGTCGTGGCGAAATCCGTTCTTGAACTGTAGTTGGTTAGAAAGACTCCAACCTAGTTAGGATGAAACGGGACAATGATAAGATTTCAGACTTCAACATGCAAGTAGAAAGAATGTCCTGATTTCAAAAGTCGAAGCGAGAATTGGGATGAAACAGACGATTTCTGGTCAGGTGGTCGTAGAAGATGACGGAGATAGAAAAGTTAGTTCCCAATCTCGTAATCTATATTTTAGATATTCAAGGTCTCCCCCATAATCTCCCATGAAACATAAAAGTAAATAGACTTTGATCTGAAAATTGCTTTGCGACTAAATTTCATTGAAGGAATCGGGGCCAAGAATCGGCTAGGAATTATGTGTACAAAAAGAACGAGCATCTCAACGAGATACAGTTTTGTTTGAAAGCTGATATTGCTTTTGTTGGCAATAATCCACTCTGAAAGATCCTTCAGTGCTTTGAAATGTGTGATCGACGTAGATCCCAGAGCTATCCACACGTATCATGGAATATCTCTAGTTCTATCGGACATTGATTTAGTAATGCTAACTTTGAGGAATCAGGGGTAGCAAAGAGTTAGTTCAAAGATACCCTTTCCCGTGGCATAGCTTACAGTTGACTATCCTCAAACCATTCGGCTCGTAGAAATTCTTGCGAATTTTAATCTGAACTTTACTGATGCCAAGGCATCAAGTGCAGAAAAGGACTGCAATAATTGTCAGGTTTATAATCGCTCCTGTAAATAGCATAAGGCGAAAATATGCTAAAGACTAGCCCGTTTCTTTTGTTTGACGGAAACTGCGCTGAGGCAATGACCTTCTACCACGAATGCTTTGGAGGAGAGTTAAGTCTGACAAAGCTTGCCGACACGCCTATGAAAGACATGATACCTCCCGAGAAGCACAATCGAATCATCAATGCATATCTGAAAAGCGGTATCATTGAGATTTCAGCCACCGACTGGATGGCAGCCCCGCAGTACGAGCCAATACTTGGAGAGATGTACGCCATATTTGTCACTGGCAACTATGACGAGGTAAAGTCAGTATTTGATAAGCTCGCAGTTGGGGCAGAAAAGGATAGGCTCCAAGAACTGCACCAGATGCCATTTGGAATGTACGGACAGATGTATGATAAATTCCACAGGCAATGGATATTCGTGGCGAATGAAAAGAATAACCCATCTGATTCAAAACCAGAAAATAAACTGTAAGGTTTCTTAATTCTTGCTGCAGATTTAATTTATGCCGCTGTTTGATCTGAAGTTACGATTTCCGATGCTGTGTATGTCGAGGAGTTCTATTCTCGATGTCGAATTAGATAAACGGCATCGGCCATGAGAGCTATACCGACCATGATGACAACGATGCCAACCGAAATCGGTGCTCCTCTCTTTGACGTAATCAACGATATTCCAAACAATATCACGATGACACCCAATCCCGACATTTTGATCATATCCTTTTCAGGATAAGGATAAGGAGTCGAAGGAACTGGAATCATTGTCATACTAATGATGATTCACCTTAACTTTCCGATCTCATGGTTGGCTATCAGAACTCATCTATTCGCGTAATATTAGGCATGATTTCTGAACCGAAAATCTCCCATCTTTTCTGTGTCAAGATTTCCTGTATTTCTTTGAGTCTGTGAACAGGATCTTTCGAATCAACTTTCAATGTCAGAATTTGAATGAAAGAGAATTTGACACCATTATCTTCAATGGTGATCCGATACTGGCGACCCAATTCCCGCTAGGATATCCAAAAGTGACCCAAAACTGTTCAGTAGGTGGAGTCTAGGTGAGGAGTAAATGTCGATGAGAGTTTAGAGACGAAAAAAACTAAACATCAGAAAATATCTTTGTTACCAGACTGTCAAGAAGTTGTTAAAGTCACTAAAGGTGCTAACAAACAGTGTTAATTCTTCTAGTTATAGGGGATCTAAGTCCCCTCGACACCTTGCGTGTTTGTCATCTCTCATTACAAAAAATCGATGAATCCTTTCTATTGGTAGAATTGTTTCCTTGGCTCACCTACCATTTCTCGTAACTCGTCCATCGAATCGAGAAATTCCGCTCCGCTCGGCGTGATTTTGTAGAGCCTCGATTCTCTTTCATGTTCGATGAAACCTCTATTCAACAAAAGGGATAGGTGTGTACTGACATGGGATTGCGACAAGTACGGGACCTCTACTAGTTTCGCCTTTTTCGTTCCTGTTCCCAGAGATCTTAGGATCGAGTCGACCGTCTCAGTGCTGATTCTGCTTATTCTTTTATTCATGTTTTTTCTGATTCTGCCATATAGCGTCTTTCTCTAATATCCTGTGCGGATTTGGGCACGATAAGATCTTTCGAGAATAACTTTCAGCCAACCATACAAAATTACAGATAGCGAATCTGTAAGAATATCTGCAAGAAATTTTAGGATAGGGACTCTACTCAGAGTCCCTTTGAAGCACTCGTTTCAATTCAGGATTTTCATCAATCCACTCCCGATATTTCTTGCAACGCTCGCAAAGTTCCCTAGCAACTGCCATCCTGATGAACTCGCTCCTGTCATTTGCGATTCCCGTGTCGATTGCTTTGTCTACGAGCGAAAGCATCTTCGAGTTGAACCGCACATTTACCTGCTGTTCCATTAAGTAGTCTGTTGAACTATTTTCGAGAAAGTTAGCGAGCTCACACCAGATATTGGATCCACCAGCGACTCTAGCAATGATAGAAGCTCAAATGCGTGGACGAATGGCGGGGGCTATGATATTTTCAACCCGGGAAGAGGAGGAGAAGGCGGTTACTGAGTTCTTAGGGACCGACTTTCACTAATCTCCGGTAGGGCCCCAAGCCTATTGGCATCTCCAGGATCCATAACTCTTAAGTTACTGTAATTATACAGTAAATCTATCATTGGGAGTGAATCTAAAAGTTGCTGCATTTCGCCGCAATTGAGCACCGAGACGGAAGCATAACCTGCCATTGTGGCAAGGTATTCGCGAATACGAGAACCCTACAAAAACATATGCAGGGATTGGAAGCACCCGTAGTCCATGTAATCGCGCATTCCTCGTCATAGAACTCTTCCATCAACTCATAGCTTTCTTCACGAGTGCACCAATCTTTGCTTCAACAGCAGGTGTCAGCTTCATCAGCGCGTAGGCGCTCGGCCACATGTCACCTTCGTCCAACTTCGCCTTATCGCTGAAGCCCAAGGTTGAATATCTAGTCTTGAACTTCTGTGAACTCTGGAAGAAGCAGACGACATTTCCATCCTTGTTGGCGTACGCGGGCATCCCGTAACCAGGTTCTAGGCGCGAGGCTTGGAGCACTGTCTTTGATGAGAGAATGAAGTCGTTTGCCCATTGTGCGATCCGGCTCCGGCAGCTTATTGATTGCCTCGAGCACTGCACCTTCTCCGTTCGCCTTTTCCACTTCTCCTTTCTTCTCGCGGATATACTCTTTCATCGCGGCCCGTTCTTCGTCTGAGAATCGATTGAACTTCTTGCTAGTAGTGGTTGTGGTTTTGGCGGCCTTCTGAGGCATGGAGCGGCTTATCATGGCCCAAAAATACAAATGTTTTTCGACCAAACTCCTGGTCACGCGAAAATTGACCAATCTTCCGGCGAAAAAACCCAATGAATCTTAACAGAAAGAAACTACCTCGAAGTTTTTTCCCATTGCGTCTTTGTTTGTTAGTTCATTCTACCTCATTACAAATGTTTAAGAAATTTCGGAAATCACCCGATTAGTCAGACAAGTGACTAGTTAGGTTGGCTGAAAAAACAACTTTACAATTGAGAAGTAATAGAAAAAAAAGAAATTTCCTGAGAAAAGTACCCGGCAGATTATCCGAGAAGGTCGGGCCGACTACCAATGTTGGAACATTTCTATTGCAACAATCTGAAATCGCTGTACCAATTGTCGCATACACTCTAATCAAGAATCATAGAGAAAAAGGAAGAGGAGATATGATAATTAAGACATCCATTCTGGGTAATCGATCGTCTTGGCTATCTCGGAGTCAATGTGCGGATATTAATTGCACTGAAAATGGTAGTTCTGTAGTTACCTATGATCTTGGTAATGGAATCATTGGAGAAGCTTCTTACTGTAACTCTCATTTTCCCAGAGATTTTGATTTTAATCCATTCAAAGAGCGGGCATCAACAGACCTTTAGTACAATCAAAAGAGAAGTAACGGGATCTTTGCGACATCAGGAAGATCCAGCTATTTCATTCTTCGATACGATGAGGTAAAATCCCGACCCTGCGGTCGCCCTCCCTATCTGTCCATCAGTCATGAATATGAGACCATGACGCTATCGATGAGTTCAAATTTTTTGCTCGGTCAAGGTAGAGTAAGTTTTACGAACCTTTCAGAGCCAGTCCGAAGCACGAGGATGAATTTGAAAATGGCAAAGAGAACAATGATGATCAGCCTAATCGCGGTGTTGCTTTTTGTTCCGATGTTGAGCGCAAGTGCGAGTACTTCTACTACCAATGCGAGCGTAACTTTAACCATTACATTGCATGGAAGGCCAGCAGTGGGATGGCGAGTTTCGTTCTGTACGGGATCGTGTTCGACTAGGTTCAATGAATTTACGAACGCGAAGGGTTCGGTCACAGTAATAGGTCCTCAAAATTCAATTGCGGGCTTTGGAGCATTCAACAAAGCCGCCATAGAATGCACTGGTGGTTATTTCTACTTCCCGCCTACCGGACTTGCACACGATTTTGTTAAACTCCCCCGATGTTAGAGGGGGTCCATCCTATTTGGGTTGAAAACTGTAGGTTCAAATCCAAAGTAGATTTGACGTCACCCAATCGGGGCGGAACAAAGAGATTTGAACCCATAATGAGTGCGGGCCTGGTGGGATTTGAACCCACGACCTAAGGATTTCTCTGTCCATTCAAAGCGTAAGAGTCCTCCGCTCTGCCTGGCTGCTCTTGCACGCTTCGACATGCAATCTGAGCCACAGGCCCGTTCCAAGATTCCGAAATCTTCCTTTCATTTTCCGTAAAAAAGCTTTCATAAACAGGATTAGGTTTCAAGGGACAACCAGCATTTACAAAATATTGGTCAGCTAGTTCTCTGTAAACGTTAAACAATCTTGAAGAGACATTGTTCTCTTCGGGCTGGTGTGCGTAGCTTCGACGGGCGATCTGAATTGTTCGGCGTGATGAACAAAATCGCACGCCAGTCCGAATTCTAGGATCATTTCTAGAATCTTAGGCAACCGCCTGTTTCGAAGCTTTGAGGTGCCCGTTATGTCGGGTAGAAGTTCGGCTCTCTCAATTTGTTACTTGCTTGCAAGTTCCTTGGCTCTTGTCTGAGAATCACTCTCTTTGTCCCGTAATTTTATTATCGCGATTTTTGAAGTGTCTGCACCCGTTACTGAAAAAATGTCTCGGGCCGGTAGTTCAGCGGTAGCAACGCCCGCCTTGCATTCGTCAAGCGACGAGAACGCGGGAGGTCCTGGGTTCAAATCCCAGCCGGTCCATATTCCAAAGCTTCTAGTTCAAAAGGTAACTAGTTAGGCTAACTTATTCGCCCTTAGTATCTAGATATTACAAATCTGTCGAAATCGAAAATACGCATCGGGTCAGATCTTGGAGATTCCGAGCAGTATCCAAAGCATCTCCAGCAGGTCTTGCACATGCAAGTATCGTCCCTGGTGTGCGCGTGGTCGACGTGAATATGTTTCAACTTCTGTTTTATCCTCGCTTTTTGCGGGGAAATAACTTTTGACATTTAGCGCGTGAGTAGCACTACGGCTAGTATAAGGCCTTTACGTATAGAGCAATGGCCTCTGCTATTTAGAATAACCAATGCCTTAAATGAAAACCCGGAGATCTGTTTGTCCCAGGTCGATTCGTGGGATCGCCCTAGACCATCTTCTCCGTTTTCCGCCTAATGCTCTAAACCTCGATCCAACAAACCTTCTGTTCCCTTTGTCCGGTCGCTGCAATTCAGGATTAACTTGTTTGATGCATTTGTCCGACTCTGGAAAATAGTTCCAGACACCCGCACCGGCATCCTTCAGATCCCAGAAAAGGTCGCTTTTTGCATGGTTTAGAACCTTCTCTGTCACCAGCACAACATAGTCAAAGTAGTCCGAGTAGCTCCTTACCTGCTCCACGCCTCTCGAAATTGAATCGGTTTCGGACTTGTACTCAAACGCCCAGTAAAACGACCCCATCTTCCCGGCGATATCCACGAACGGATGCTTCGAGCTGACGCAGTCGAACTCACCGGGGTATACCGTAAAGCCCGATTTTAGGAGATGATCCCTAAATTGGGAGTAGCAAGGCGCCTCGTAGAACATTTTTTTCCCGAGCGCCTGCCCTTCTTAATCAGTTAATAAAAAACACAAATTCTCGATTATTTTGAGCGATTGTCAACTAAATATTACAATGAATGATCAAATTTGGCCAAAAAATGTCCAGATTTTGATGATAAGGGGTGACCAGCACGCGTTAGAGCATGAGAACGGTGTCTGAAAGTAATATGGAACCGCCTAAATTGAGACGCTTGGAGCACTTTGTCAAAGATTCTTTACTCGGTCTGAAATTACCTCTTGAACTCGTCTCAACTTCTCGAGTAACATGGCTTATACAACTGGTCAAACATGGGGCGCCTTAAGAAAGACTTGGAAAGCGTACAGGATCGCAAAGGTCCAGAACAATAGCACAGATATGAAGAAATATGCTGAGAGGATTCGTTCCCTGCAAGCGGAACTCGGAGTTTCTCAGGCATCGTTTCCAGATCTTAATCTGGGCTAGATTCCGAACCAAAAATGGACGCTTTTCTCCCTATTTTTGAATTGAAAGCTCCCCTATCTTTTTTCTGATTGGGAGTTTTTATTCAAAAACTTCTCTTTTCTACGCCATTTTGGATACAGAAGTGAAGAACTTCCGGTATTCTAAAGGAAGCCTTGCGCTTTCATCCATTCATCATTGTATAATTTTGAAAGATATCTTTCTCCTCTATCTGGAAGAATCGTGACTATCAAGTCATCCTTCGTGAGATTAGAGGCAACCTTAATTGCTCCCGCAACAGCTGCCCCTGAAGAACTGCCAGCTAGAAGTGCTTCTTCTCTCGCCAGCCTTCTTGCAGTTTGATACGCTTCCTTATCCGTCACCTGAACGATTTCATCGATCACCGACAGATCTACAGTATCGGGAACAAAGTCCTCTCCGATTCCTTCAATTTTGTATTGGTGCAGACTAGGGGTTGATTGCCTGTTCAATCGGTAATAATAGACAGAGCCTTCAGGGTCGACTCCCACGACTCTTATCTTCGGATTCTTTTCCTTAAGGAATTTTGCTCCCCCGCTTATCGTTCCTCCGGTTCCTACTCCGGCAACGAAATGAGTTATCTCTCCCTGGGTTTGGTCCCAGATCTCCTTACCGGTAGTCTGGTAGTGAACCAATGGATTTACTGGGTTTTTGTATTGATTTGGCATGAAGGCATTGGGTGTTTCCTCACAAATCCTCTCGGCGACCGAAATATACTGTTCAGGATCTCCAGGGGGACGATTAGTCGGGCAAACGATTACTTTTGCTCCGTACGCTTCAAGCAACCTTCTTTTTTCGTCGCTCATCTTGTCTGGCATGGTTACTACCAGTTTGAGACCGAGCTTTATGCATCCAAGAGCTAGTCCGACGCCCGTGTTTCCCGAAGATGGCTCTACAACCGTCCCACCTTTTGATAGCTTACCCTTTGACATAGCATCCTGAATCATTGCCATTCCAATCCTGTCCTTTACAGAACCACCCGGATTGAGAAACTCCAGTTTGCAGAGAATCAGTGGTTTAACACCCTCCGCAAGCTTTGACAGTTTAACGAGAGGCGTGTTTCCAACAAGCGAAAGAATATCCAGGTGATAGTCCATTGTTTACCGGCGTGCCGATTACGAGACGTACATCTTTTGTATTTAACGTCCCTCTGGTATGAACGCCGAATGCTTTGCCAGCTCTGACAACATATTTTTTTACCGAAGACAAAGCCTAGTTTTGGAAACTGGAAATTTGCGGGGGTAGCCCAGCCTGGTCAAAGGCGCGAGGCTTAGGTTTCTTTTTCATTTACAAAAATGTGATTGGATAAGATACCTCGTCCCTTAGGGGTTCGTGGGTTCAAATCCCACCCCCCGCACATTTTTACTAATAAATTAGTGCGGGGGTCCCACATTTCGCGCACGGAAATATTCTGCATCTGAAATTTACTGGTAAATCCTTTCTCTAACTGAAGCACAATCAAACCGCTTCCAAGCTTATGAATGGATGTAACGAATTGAGGATCTTGTTCTCGGCTTTTCTCAAGTGATCGACGAAACTCGAGCGGGGAATACACATCGCCTTTGCTACTTTGGTCGCGTTCGCCCCTCTCGGTTTCTTGTAGTATCCGATATCAAGTGCCGTTTGCAATGCGGTTTTCTGCTTCGAGGTCAGCCCGCCGAACAAATTGGATCTTGATATATTCAGATCATCGCGAACTACGTCGCCGTCCACCTTCCTCCTTGACAGCATCTCGATTTTTCCGTAGCTATCAAGGTTGGAGAATAATTTCCTGATGTCCGTCTGGGAAAATGCTATAACGCGACACAATTCCGAACCTTGCTGAAATATGTACGGCTGCAACACAAGGCAGTTGAATCGATCTATGGTCATCAGTGGAGGAGAAATGACTTTCGTGCAGTTACACTGGCCGAAGACTATGCGGAGAGTGCTTTTTGTTAGAGATTTTCGTATAATCTTGGACTGGAGGTTCTTCGCTAAATCCTGGATGTCTCCCTGAATCTCTTTATCGATTGAAGACAGTCCACCGATCTCGATATAGTCCTTATGCCAGTTGCACCACTGTGAAATCGTCACGCCTGGATGAGTTGAAGTGAAACGCCCAAACGGGGAATCGTACTGTATTCTGAATGTAATCTCATAGTGGGTCATAAGATTCTTCAAACATTGAGCGCATTTATAGAAACAACTGTACCGTGACGGTAGTGTGAAACATTAGTTGATTTTGGGTAACAGGCGGGAAATATTCGGCCCATCGACTCGATTAGAGTTGGGAATGTCTTTCATGCTTTTGATCGAATCAGATACGGGGACATTCTTCATGATCTGCGAAAAGACTGAATCTGGTAGGAAGATCGCCGGCGCGCCGGGGAATTTCTTGAAAGTTGAGTTCAACAGTCGCTCGAAGATTCCAAGCTTTGAAAGATCTACTATCTCGACCGATAGGCCAGCTTGTCCGGCCAGATCCCTGGCGTACTGAACCATGAGCTTCTGAGTCTCTTCTAGCTGATCCTCGTATAGTACCCCCGTGCGTTCTAAGAGAGTCGTATGAGCGATGATTGAGAGATCTGGCACAGGAACAATGATGGAGCTGACAGCAACACGCTTAGATCTTACGAAGACCTTTACAATCCGAGGTTTATGTTTGGTCCCCAAGTCCTTTTGCACTTCTATTCCAGAATAACATGGGAATTACACTTGGTTCTTGTGCCGTTCCCTGCCGGGTATTCTTTTAGTGGGGCAGGAAATGGGGTCCCACACCTCTCACTCGGGATTTAGAGGTAAAAGTCGTGGATGAACCCCCTTCCGAAACGACAATGGAACCATATGAGCTTCTAGACATATCGAGCGGTTTGTCGAGCCAGCGCATTCGCAAAGTAAGGCAACCTTCGTAAGAGGTAAAGCTCCGGAATTCTTCGGAGTTAGACGCCGGATTATAGATTTATCACCCAAGATTTCAATTGGTTGTGGTCCCATGGAAGATTTTTTTGCTGACCTAACAACTCCGGTTATTGCCGACGCCTGCGTTCGGCTACACATTCCTCTACGAATAGCGCCCTCAGGAATACATCCACTCGCCCGTGGCATGCGCGTTGCAGGAAGGGTTCTGCCAGCTCGTCACAGTGGAAGCGTCGATGTTTTCATCGAAGCCATGAAGAAATCAATACCAGGGGACGTTTTAGTCATTGATAATCAAGGAAGAACCGACGAAAGCTGCATCGGTGATCTTACAGTGCTCGAAGCTAGGACATGGCGCTTGTCAGGCTTCGTCGTGAGAGGTCTTATTCGGGATACGAGTGAACTTGTGTCAATTGGTTTTCCCGTGTTCAGTTACGGATCACTTTCTGTGGGCCCTCGTCGCTTGAACGAGCGAGGCCCCCTCGACCTTGTATCCGTAGACTGGGAGAGTTTTGCAGTTGACAGTAGCGACATGGTTTTCGCGGATGACGATGGAGTCATTTTCGTTTCATCAAGCAAGCTTGAGGAAATTTCGAAAGTCGCAAAGTCCATTCACAATGTGGAGCGCAGCCAGGCGGAGAAGATCAAAGCGGGAAAGAGACTCTGGGAGCAGCTCGATTTTGACGGTTATCTTGCAAAACGGGAGATGGATCCGTCCTACAGTCTCCGTCGACACCTGCGTGAGCGGGGTGGCGCCGTGGAGGAATAAACTCTTGGACTTAGGGATGCCCATTGACCAGGTCACATGGAGGCTATTCTCATGGTAAACGTTGATCATTCAATTGATGAAAAAAGAAAAGATCCCAGATCCCAAGCATTGATAAAAAAGATAAATTTCTGATTTCATATTGAGTGATATAGCCCCGAAATTTGTTGCCTGCGGCGCAAAGGATCTAACTTCAGAGTCAATGATTCTTTCAGGACAACCGTTTCTTACCAGTAAATTCGTGCGGGGGTCCCACATCTCGCACTCGGGATTTCCTAGGGTGCCCAATGCCAAAATATTTACAACATTTATCGTATAGGTCAGAATAAAGTGCATCTGGTTCAAAAGTTTCTTATGTTTAGTTTTGAGACTTTCAAAGATCCCGCAGGGCAAGCTTCGACAGATGAAAAAGCGAGGCTCTTGTCATTCTTACAAAGAAGTTCCAACGATACGCTGGCTCACAGAAGAAAACTACGCGTTACATTCCCGTTGCCATTCTAGAACCGAAAAGTTGAATCATAAGTCAGCCAGGGCCCTATACTTAGAGGATAGTTCGCCAAATCTTCATCCAGCGTTTTCCGGAAAGTGTTCCTTACACGGAATCGCACCTTATCCTGAGAGAGGCTGGTCGTTTAGTCCATCCTGAACTCATCAGTCTGTCGAAACTCGGTTCAAAAAAACTTAATTCTTCCAAACACTCCCACTCACCGAGATCTGTGTATGGGGTCGCTGTTAGAAGATTCAAATGGCTTCCTTCAAGATGAGCTCCGGTTTAGGGAGAGATTCAACAAGGATGGTTACCTCTTACTTCGGAACGTGCTTGACAAGGAGAAAATCTCTAAAGTTAGATCAGATATCATCGCGATACTTCGAAATGATGGTGTGATCGCCGAGGGATCAGGAGACGAGCCCGTCTGGAGTGGGGAAAACGTTGCTGATTTTTTAGAAATTCACACGAAGATCCACTCCCTGAAATCATTTGATGAAATGAGAACCCATCTTTCCTTGACCGGGTTGATGGAGAAGTTGTACGGTTGCCCGGTTTACGTCTGGATGAATGTAGATGTGCGTACTCATACTCCAAAAATGAGTCCTATTACTATTATCCACCAAGACTATCAAGTCTTTTACCGCGGCGGCAGGTTTTCGATTGCGTGGATCCCGTTAATGGATATGGATGCCACTGTTGGGGGAGTAGACATCGCTCCTGGGTCGCATGAAACGGTCACAAAGAAAGATTACGTTTACACCAAGGATAAATATTACACTGAGAACGCGGGAGCGTTGCTTCCACTTACGGTGGAGGAAAAGTGCGGAGAATTCATGCACACTACCTCTAATTCCGGAGATGTCCTTATGATCCATGATAAAGTAGCACACAGATCCCGTCTTAATACGTCCAACAAATTGCGCATATCAATGGATGTTCGCTTCCAACCCAAGGAATCGGTCATTCCGTGGTACACCCGAATTACGGCGTCTGATTTAGAGCGCTACAACAGAAAGTTAAACAACGCTTTCATTTCCGCTGGAGCCACTCAGGATCAGATGCAGAGAACTCTGTGGAGGTTGTTTTGGTATGAAGGCGGAGATCCTACTGTGGATAGAATCAAGAAGGAAATGGTGAACATGTACCCGATACCATTTGGTCCAGATGAGAATGCTATGATCGCCTAATTCCATTTTCTTGCCCTTGTCAATAAAAAATTGCATCACTCAATCGATGTGCATTACTTGACGAATACGAATAACCAGTATCCTTAACATCCTTCAAGAGATCCGGTGTGCTGGGGGAAGTAGCTTTTCTCCATGCTATTCGGCGGCCAATGTCCACGAAATCCTAGTGGCGAATCTTTTGCAAGTCCGGGCGTTTCAACTAAATTCTTACTAGCAAATTCGTGTACGAATCCGTTCGGAACCGAAGCTGAAGGGTAATCGCTCTTTTGGCTTGAAATAGATCAAAGGATGTTATCAAATAGGCGACCAGTTTCTCTCGTTATCGCCGTTATCGTTTCGCCCCTAGCAGATGCTTCGCAAAATCGCTTTCGAACTCTATCAGGTGGTCGAAACGAGGATGGGCGGACTAGACTTTGCCCTAATCATGAAAGATGGAAATGAGATTCCCTTTTGCTACATTTCCTCAAGGAGCTATGAACACCGGATGGAGAAGACTCTGTTGCTTCTACAACAGTCCTTGCGATAGGAACTCGTTTAGCTGCGAGATCTGAGTAATGCCCACAAAATTCGTGAACATAGTTGCCGCGAGACTTCGTGCATCTTGCGCCACGCTGGATTCCTTTGGAGCACAATGTATTCTGACAAAATTCTTGCAGGAGCAAGAGCGTTAGCTCCCGATTACGGAGCGAGATTGAGGGGATACAGCTACTGTCCTTAAAAAGACCCCAATGGGGTCGTAGACAAGTGAATTATCGTGGCCACAAAACAATCTGCCGTAAAGAAAAAATCGATTGGTTACATGGTTGTTCCGGATCTAAGGGACACACATACCCTGCTGAATCACGCAGCACTTGCTGCCAAGGCTGGATTCTCTGTGATTTGGGTTCCGGATCACTTTCATCCCTGGTTTCACACCGGAGCCTTCGAAGCTAATTCCTGGATTTGGCTTTCGACCGCCATGGACAGAATCAAAACGGTCCCGTTCGCATCAGGAGTGACCGTCCCAATTCTGAGATATCATCCCGGAATCGTAGCACAAGCGTTTGCCACTCTCGAAGCAATGCACGGCCCAAGGATCATACTTGGAGTGGGGAGCGGTGAGGCACTGAACGAGATACCACTGGGATTTGAATATCCTCCATTACCTGAAAGAATCGACAGAATGGTCGAAGCGATTACGGTCATTCGAAAGCTAGGCACAGAAGAGTTCGTGGATTTCAATGGGAAGTACTACACGCTGAAAAAAGCAAATCTGTACATGAAGTCCACGGTACCGATATACATCTCCGCGCTGGGCCCGAAGACTGCGAAAATCGCAGGAAAAATTGGTGACGGTTTCATTACCTTCCCTGCGCCGATGGACCGACTGAAGAATGTGATCTTTCCAAAAATCAAAGAGGGCGCGCAATCGGTGGGCAGATCTTTCGACGATATCACAAAAGTATTAGAGCTTGACGTCTCTCTCGATCTGGATTATCAGAAAGCGCTGAATGCCCTGAGACCTCAGAAACCAACTCTCGTCCCGAACATCTTCAATACCAACGAGTACGATCCGAGGAAGTTAGAAGAACGCGGAAATGCCGAAGTAAGTGACGAGGATCTCGCAAAAGCGTTCATTGTCGGAACTTCGGTCGATGATCATATCGCGAGAATTGAAGAGGCGTTTGATGCAGGCTTCGACCACGTGTTTGTGTCCAGCAACAGTCCGGACGAAGAGAGATTCATTGACGAATACAAGAAAAAAGTGATACCCTACTTCGAAAAAAGATCTAAGGAGTAAGAACCTCGCCGCAATTCATCAAATCGTGGTATCTCAAATTAAGAGACCTCGAAATGGACATCAAAGAAGTGGCTCAACATTTCTTATTACATCGCAAAATCAATGTTGGTTTTCGCAAATCCGGTTAGATAGCTGATTTGGGCTAATTCCACGGTCGATTTAGGTGGCAACATTCGTGCTTATTCCGGGAGCCTGGCTGGGAGGTTGGGTCTGGAAGAAAATTAGTCCATTAATTGAACATGCGGGACATGAAGTCTATCCCATAACGCTAACCGGAATCGGAGAGAGAGTACACCTTGCTTCAAGTGAATTACGGATAGAAACTGCGATTCAAGACGTCCTAAATACTATCAAGTTCAACGACCTGCAAGACTTTGTATTGATTGGACATAGCTTCGCGGGAAAGGTCGCTGCCGCCGTCGCGGACCGAGTATCTGAAAGAGTACGTCAACTTGTTTACCTTGATGCTTACCGGCCTCTGAAGAATGTCAGAACTCCTCAAGGTAGTTTCATGGACGAATGGCCGATTGACCAATGGAGAGTGCCATTTCCAAATGACATTCTTGATTTCGTTGGAAAGGATGTTCAGGGCAAAGACCTCGAATGGATCAAAACCAAAGCTACCCCCTTGCCTGTCAGATACTTTCGCGATCCGGTAACACTTTCTGAGAAATTCGATCTAGTCAAGAGTGCGTACATCCTCTGCATGGGAGGCGGGGACAATGTTGAAGAGATTCTAAAGGAGAAGCTAGATGGTCCAGTCAAGGTCATGGAAGCCGGTCACTGGCCGATGATTACAAAGCCCGTCGAACTTGCGGACGCGATCTTGTCTCTATCGTCTATATGAGAAGACCATATTCGGGTAATTCAGCTTTTAGTCGTAAATACAGATTTTAGAAATGCTGATTTACTGGATATCAGCTTTGAACTTTTCGCGAAAAATATGGGCGAAACAAAATCCAATTATCTCTGGGATAATTCCGCGACATCCGAAGTTTCACAGAGATTTCGCAGTCTCGAAATAATGTACGACTCGATCACGTTCCAGCACATTGAATCACTCGGAATCTGGGAAGGGTGGAAGTGTCTCGAAGTAGGAGGAGGCGGAGGATCAGTTACCAAGTGGTTGAGCGAGAAGGTAGGTAAGAGTGGACGAGTACTTGTTACAGACATCAATCCCATTTTTCTGAAGGATTTCAAAACTGAGCTCGGCAATGTGGACGTTCTCCAACACGACATTACAAGCGAATCCGGCATTCCGAAAGATGCATTTGACCTTGCTCACGCGAGATTAGTTCTGATTCATCTTGCTCAACGCGAAAAGGCACTTGTTAACATGGTCTCATCACTGAAATCTGGCGGTTGGGTTATGATCGAGGATTTTGACCTGATTCTGAATGAACTTTTGCTCCCCCGTGAAATGAAAAAAGATAATGAAGCTAGTGAGATTGCCGATTTGTTCAATAGATTAATGCAGGCAAGAAACAAATTGCTTCGGGAGCACGGAGCAGATCCTTCATACGCGAGGGGACTTTATTCGATGATGCTAACTCAAGGTCTGGTCGATGTTGGAATGTCGGCCGCAGGAGCCAGATCGTGGCGCGGTGGCTCAGCCGGCGCGAAGCTTCACATTGCAAATTCAATGCAGTCGAAAGACGAACTAATAATGACGGGTTTGTTATCCGGTAAGGAATTTGATAAAGTGATCAAGATGTTAAATGACCCGGACTGGCTGGTCTTTTCTCCCCTGATGTTCAGCGCTTGGGGACGAAAACCCTAGTGAAGGATTTCGAGAATCATGATAGCCATCATCAGCCCTTGAATGTAGATCCGTTTTACTAGATACTTCGTTCGGAGTCGGGGTTCCAGACATTATTGAAGAAATAGTATCTAGACCGTAATAATTCGGCCAATGTTGCAGGCTAGATAGCCTTTCTGCTCTCTCCGGGGGCGTCGAGTTGATCATCAACTTTTAGAAGCTCGCATTTTTGATTATTCTCCATGAAGCCACTTGAAGGCAAAGTTGCGCTTGTTACAGGCGCATCTCGCGGAATAGGAAGGGCCATTGCCCTAAGGTTTGCTAGTGAGGGAGCGAGAATTTGCGTAAACTATTCGCAGTCAATGAACAGTGCTGAAGTAGTGGTTAAAGAAATCGAGGACTCAGGTGGTGAAGCCATTGCACGCAAAGCTAACGTCGCAAACTATAACGAAGTTGCTGATATGGTCGCGATAATAGTCAAGAAATTTGGAACAATTCACATTCTGGTAAATAACGCGGGAATGTCAATTCCTGGCGACCTACTTTCTATGAACGAGGCTCAACTGTTGGAAATGTTCAGAGTAAATGTTCTGGGAACAATAAACTGCTCCAAAGTCGCCGCCAGACAAATGGTAGACCAAAGATATGGGAAAATTGTGAATATTGGAAGCATCGCAGGTATCGGAACAAATTTTCCGGGAACGACTCCTTATGCCTCGACAAAAGCAAGCATACTTGTCTTGACAAAGCGATTCGCGCTTGAGCTTGGACCTTCCGGAGTCAATGTAAATTCAATCTTACCAGGTTTCATCGAAACGGAGATGAATACTCGCGGCAAGACAAAGGAAGAATGGTCAAACAAAACAAAAGAAATGTCAGAAAAAGCCATGCTGAGAAGAATCGGCCAGCCTCAGGACATTGCGAACGCAGCTGTGTTTCTTGCCTCTGACGAAGCGAGCTTCATAACAGGTCAATCGCTCGTAATAGACGGTGGACGACTTGACTTTTTGTCACATTCCGGATAGATTCTATC